>CANQQO010000019.1 GCA_947625965.1 uncultured Oscillospiraceae bacterium | reverse complement strand
TTCCTCCATGCTCAACCCTAAATTTACATTCGGGGCCAGGTGTGCTTCATCTGACCCCAACTTTTATTATAGAACCCAATTTTCCGAAGTTCCATGGGACAGTTCAGAAAAAGAAAAATCGTCCGCCGTAGGCGAACAGGGAGAGAAAACGATGGCTTTTGCATAAAAATGTGTAAAAACGGTTGCAATCCCAGCGTGGACATGATATAATTCAAAAACCAATCTTTTATCGAGGTGAGCGCGTATGGCAGACAAAATTCTTGTATTGAAGGACGTTAAGAAATACTACACTGGCACCCAGGCTGTGGTCATGGGCTTGGGCGGCGTGGACCTGAGCTTTGCCCGGGGAGAATTTGTGGCCATCACCGGTGAGAGCGGCAGCGGCAAGTCCACGCTGGCCCACGTCATGGGAGGCATCCTGCCCTATGAGAGCGGGGAGATGTACTTTAACGGCGCTCCCACCTCCCACTTCGATTCCCTGGATTATGAGCGCTACCGCCGGGACAATGTGAGCTTCATCTCCCAGAACTACGGCATCCTCCCCGGGGCCACAGTCTGGAAGAACGTGGTCAGCGCCCTGCTCCTGTCCGGCATGGGCAGGCAGGAGGCCGCGCAGGCGGCCCAGAAGCTGCTGCGGCAGGTGGAGCTGTGGGACCTGCGCCGCCGCCGGGCCGCCAAGCTGTCCAGCGGCCAGAAGCAGCGCCTCAGCATCGCCCGGGCCCTGGCAAAACCGGCCCCCATCCTCATCGCCGACGAGCCCACCGGCAACCTGGACGCGGAGAACAGCGCCAAGGTCATCTCCCTCCTGGCGGAGGCCGCCAGGGACCGGCTGGTGATCCTGGTGACCCACGAGTTTGCCGAGGCGGAGGCTCTCGCCACCCGGCGGATCATTCTCTCCGACGGGCTGGTGGTCCAGGACATTCCCCTGCGGGACCCGGAGGAGCCGGCGCCTCTCCGGGGCGCTCAGCGGAAGCAGAAACGGGCCCTGAGCCTCTACGTGGCGGGTTTGCAGACCGGCAGCCGCCCCATCTGGGCCACCACCGTGGCGGCTTTCTTCGCCCTGACGGCGTTCGCCGTGTTCGCCTTTCTGGGGGTCTTCATCATCAATCTGGATGATACTTCCACCTACCAGTATGACGCCAAGACGTTTCCCAACGGCAGCAAGGAACGAATTATCGTGAGTACGCTGGACGGCAGTCCAATGACCCAGGAGGATTATGACGCGCTGCTGAAGGTGAAGCACGTGACGGCTTTGGAGCCCAACGGATACGTTTCGGACGTCTTCTATGGTTACCGGGAGGGCATCGACTATGTGACCAAATATGAGCTGCATATCTCTGGTGACTTTTTTGGCTTTCATTCCGTGTCTTCGTTCGTTTCTTTTGCGAACAATCTACCCTGCCTACAGACGGTGCCCCTGCTTCCGAAGGGAAGGACATTTCTAGCGGAGGGAAAACTGCCGGAGAGCTTTTATGAGGTCGCGGTCCGCCGGGGCGTGGCGGAGATCGGGGATACCATTGACGTTTTGATCAAGGATTCCCGGTATCTGTCCGATCCGATCCCTCTGCAAGTCCAGGTTGTGGGACTGACCGACTACGGTTCGGGGATCTATTTCAGCCGGGACCTGGGCAGGATGTTCACACAGATGATCAAGGTGAGCCAAGACCATAATTCCAACCCGAGGCTGTTCTTCTATTTGCCGCATGAAGAGGTGGAGGAGGGCACCTTTTTCCCCAGCACAAGCTATGCCCACACTTTGGGTGATCTGAACATAATCGACGTTTCCTTCGCCGTTATCGATCCCGGGCGGGAACAGACCGAGATCACGCTGCGAAAAATGATGAGGATTGGGGACAAAGATTCCCATGATTACCCGTTTAGCAAGCTGATTTTGACCTCCTACCAGGACTTCGACGCCCTGACCTGGAACTCTCCCAGCGAACAGGTGAGCCTGACCATTTCGGACTACGCCTATACCGACCGGGTGATCGCGGCGGTCCAGAAGCTGGGCTACATCGCCGCGTCGCCCTACCGGCTGGGCTCCACGAAGCAGGTGCCGGAGCTGGCGAAGGAGCGGATGCAGACCCTCCAAATCTGCCTCACGGCCTTGATCGCCGTGGTGGCGCTGCAGATCTTGCTGCTGCGGGCCCTGTTTTCCGTCCAGACCGACAGCTTCCGTATTCTGAGCAACATCGGCCTGACCAGCCGGACCGCCCGGGCATCGGTGCTGTGGCAGATCCTGCTCTTTACGCTCCTGGGCCAGGTCGTGGGCGGCCTGGCGGTGTGGCTCTGCGGCTGCAACGGCGTGGAGCGGATCGAGCAGATGCTTCGCTACCTGCCGCCCGCCAATATTCTGATCCTCTCCGGAGTCCACCTGGCGGCCTCCCTCCTGGCGGCGGTCCTGGTGATCCGGGGCATGGAAAAACAGGTCTACCCCCTGGCGGGGAAGTACCGGGACCTGAACATGGGTGAGGGAAAGGAGGATGCCCTATGATCCGCGTTGAACATCTCAACAAGACCTACGACCGCCGCCGGCCCAACGCCAACCGGGTATTGAAGGACATTTCCTTCTCCCTGCCCAACAAGGGCTTTGTGTGCATCCTGGGTCCCTCGGGCTGCGGCAAGACCAGCCTCCTCAACGCCGTGGGCGGCCTGGACCGGTTTGACAACGGCACCCTGGCCACGGAAAACGTCAAGGTCCACAGCTACGGCGTCCGGGCCTACGAAATGGAGCGGGACCGGAATTTTGGCTACATCTTTCAAAACTACTACCTTCTCAGCGACCACAGCGCCGCCTACAATGTCTACCTGGGCCTCCACAGCCTGGGCCTGAGCCACAAGGAGAAGCTCCAGCGGGTCCGCCAGGCCATGGCGGCGGTGGACATGGAGCGGTTCCTCCACCGGACGGTGGGGGAGCTGTCCGGCGGTCAGCAGCAGCGGGTGGCCATTGCCCGGGCGCTGGCCCGGCGGCCCAGGGTGATCTTCGCCGACGAGCCCACCGGCAACCTGGACGAGGCCAACACCCGGAACATCTGCACCCTCCTGCGCCAGGCGTCCAAGGACAGCTTGGTCATCATGGTCACCCATGAGGAGCGGATCGCCCGGTTCTTTGCCGACCGGATCATCACCCTCCGGGACGGGGTCATTGTCTCCGACGACCGGGACTGGGAGCGGGAAAATTTACAGGCGGATCCCAACCAGGCCATCTACACCCAGGGCCTGGACGACGCCCGGGCGGTGGAGGGCTGCGTGAAGCTGCGGCTCTTGCAGGAGCCCGGCGCGGCCCCGGCGGACGTGACGGTGGCGGTGATGAAGGACCGGATCGTCATCAAGCTGGCGGACAGCCGCGCCATCCAGCTTGGCACCCAGAACGAGGCTCCCAGGATCCTCAAGGGGGCGGCTCCGGTGCTGACCCTGGAGGAGGTGGACCGGAAGAATTCCGAGGGGCAGGAGGCCCTGTTCCAGGACCGCCAGGCTCCGCCGGCCCGGCCCGGCAAGGGCCTGACCCTGCCTATGATGTTTCGGGAGGCCAGGACGCTGAAAAAGGGCGGGAAGATCCGGCGGATCGGGATCTCCCTGTTCCTGGTGGTCCTGACGGCCCTTGCCCTGTGGATGACAGGGGACTTCATCGCCCTCGCCCAGGTGGACCCGGAGGATTTCGTCACAGGAGATTCCCATGTTCTTGAATTGTCCTTGGCGCAGGGAGCGAATTTGGAGATCGATAATACCGACGACGATACCATAGGCCGCGATCCGATTGCCGTTCGGCAGGACTATGTGAAAGCCCTGGCCAACTGCGGGCTGGATTTTGACTTCATTCCCGGCACGGCGGAGCCGCCCGGCATCGATGTTTTCACGTTTTACCAAATGGGGGATGTGTCGCTGAAGGTCCCGAGCTTTACCTATGTGTCGCTGGACAGACTGGACGCGAATACGCTTCTGCTGGGACGGATGCCGGAGGATCTTGATGAGATCGTTGTGGACCGGCAAGTGGTGAACGCTTTGATGGAGGCCGATGGAGTCATTCAGAACAGCGTCTCAAACGACGCGTTTTTCCTGGATACGGTGTTTGCCTTTGGCAAACGGGCATTCTATCCCAAGGTCGTCGGGATCTGTGACAGCGGGGAACGGTCCGTTTATCTGACGCAGGACGCAATGGCCATCATTTGTAATGGCGGAGGAAATGTGCTGAGCCTGTCGGAGTTCCAGAAGCGTTATCCCGAGGAGTATGATGAATTCACCCTGGAAGAGGGACAGTGCTATCTGAATATTGCCAAGGCGGGTTCGGTTTGGAAGGACCGGATCGACCGGCAATATTCCCTGGGCAACCGGGAATACTTGGTCAAAGGGGTGTTCACTGAGGCAGACCTCGAGGCCTACGCGATCGTCCCGGATGATGAGATCGAAAACATCCTTTTTGCCAGTGTGATGGCCGGTTCCAGGGACCGCCTGACGCTTTACTGCGCGGATAAGGAGGCTATGAAGGCGTACCTCGCCCAGAAGACTCCCGACGAGGAGGCGGGCTTTATCATCGTCCATGTCTCCGACCCCTACCAGGAGCAGATGGACGCCTACACAAAGGCCGCCCAGATCCGGGTCGACGGGAGGACCATCGTCACGGTGACGGTGATGGCCCTGTGCCTTGTGATGCTCTACCTGCTCTGCCGGACCCAGGCCCAGAGCCGGCTGGGACTGCTGGCGGTGTACCGGCTGCTGGGGATCCCGCGGCGGAAGCTCCATGGGATCTTCCTGATGGAGTCCCTGCTCTCCGCTGTGCAAACCGTCCTGCCCACGGCCCTGGTGGTGGGCGTCGCGGTGGCTCTGGCCAATCGGACCGAGGAGCTGCGGCTGGAAATTCAACTTCCCTGGCAGGCCGTGGCCGCCGTGAGCTTGGCGATCCTCTGCTATTACCTGCTGGTGACCGTCCTGCCTCTGCTGCGGCTGCTGGCGATGCCTCCGGCCCAGTTGGCGGCGAAATATGATATGTGATCGAATTTTTGACCGCTGAAAATAACGGCCCACGCAAGCCCCAACGGGCATCCACCGGGATCAAAAGCGCCCATTCCGAAGCTCGGGCGCGAAAAATCGCATAAAAACATCCCTCCGGGAAATCCTAAGGCCCGGAGGGATGAATTATGACGGAAAAGCAATACGGAAAGCTGGTCCAGGAGGCGTCTCCCAAGTCCCCGATCTGGAAGGACTGTCTCAACGCCTTTTGGATCGGCGGCCTGATCTGCGTACTGGGCCAGCTCCTGATGGCGGGTTACTCGGCGCTGGGCCTGGAAAAGACCGACGCGGGAACTGCGGTCTCCATGACGCTGGTGGCGCTGTCGGCGCTGTTGACGGGTCTGAGCCTCTACGACGACCTGGCCAAGGTGGGCGGCGCGGGAACGCTGGTGCCCATCACGGGTTTTGCCAACGCGGTGGCGGCTCCGGCGGTGGAGTTCAAGACCGAGGGCTATGTCCTGGGTGTGGCGGCGAAGATGTTCACCATTGCCGGACCCGTGATCGTCTACGGCCTCTGCGCCAGCGTGATCTATGGGGTCGTGTATTGGCTCTGGCTTTTCCTGCGGTAAAACGCGCCCCGGCGGATGCCGGGGCGCTGAGGCTGTCAAAAACGAAGGTTCTTGACAGCCTCCCAAAGGACCCCGCTTCGCTGGGCCCCATTTGGAGGGGGCCGCAGGCTGACCCGCGCACTCGCCGGGGACGTTTTTCCCCGGCTCGCACGACTGCTGCCTGAGAGGTATTTTGCCAGGGACACGCCCTGGCAAAAATCATCAAAATCGATTTGCCGTCTGAGGACGGCAATCTCGGAAAGGCCATTTGAAAAGCTGCGCCCCGGCGGATGCCGGGGCGTTTTCTGCTAAAAACGGGGATCTTTGGCAAAGTTGAGATTTCCCGCCGGGATGGCGTGGAAAAGTGGGCGGGATGGTTTCGGAGGGGAACTAGGGTCAGGGCGTGACGGCGCAGAGGCAGGGGGTGACGGCGTGAGATGCCTGTGGCGGCCAGATCTGACGCTGGTACGGATCTTGGGGAACAGAACTCTGGCGGGTCTGTCCCACTTTTACCGTGGGCCTTAAGATGGCCTGGCTGGAATCGTTGGATAGATTTTTACCGATCCGTCGACAGGCGCGGCAATCGAATTGGGAGGGGCCGGTTAGGAGCCCTGCCGAGCCGCGCGCTCCGGCGGCGGAGGGTGTTTTTGAGCGAAGAACGGCGCCTTTTGGGTCTTCCGGGGCGCCGTTTTTTTCCGGCGAGGGAGGCGGGGGACGAATTCTGTCCAAAGGGAGCCCATTTTCTTCTTGCGGCGGGGCCGGCTTTGTGCTATGATGAAAGGAGAAAGGTGGGGAACCCGATGACGGGACAGATCATAGAGCTTTACAGCGACGCCGACGTGGCGCGGCTGGAGGGACGGGTCAAACGATGGACCATCGGCCTTTGGGCCCTGGCGGTCGGGGCCCTGGCGGCCTGCATCGCCATGGCGGCTATGGCGGGTACCGAGACGGCGAAACGGCTGGAGCTGCTGAGCATCGCGGTCAGCACCGGGGCCGGATGGATCGTGATCTACGGCGGCGTCTTTGTGGTGGCGGCGGGCCGGCGGGAGCTGAGGCATATCCAAATGCTGCGGACTGAGGAACGGGTGCGGCAGGAGGGGTCCCCAGCCCTTACCGGGCAGCGGGTGA
This sequence comes from uncultured Oscillospiraceae bacterium, assembly GCA_947625965.1. Classification (GTDB taxonomy): domain Bacteria; phylum Bacillota; class Clostridia; order Oscillospirales; family Oscillospiraceae; genus Faecousia. The sequence goes on along the minus strand of CANQQO010000019.1, from coordinate 23,863 downwards.
GGATCCAAAAAAGCATCACCGCCCGGCGGGTGGAGCTCCGGGACCGGGGACCGGTCCGGCAGGTGATGGTGTGCGAGAGCAAGGCAAAGGCCCTGGAGAAGGCGGGGGCCTCTGCGGTGTACACCACCCATGGCTATGTGGCCGCCTATGAGGTGACGCCATGAAATTTCTGAAAAACGTCTTTTCCCAGCTCCACTCCTTCCTGCTGTGGGCGCTGGTCAGCTTCCTGGTCTGGAGCTGGGTGTTTGCCTTTGCCACTGACGCCCCCGCCGCCCAAAAGGTGACGGTCTACTGCAACGTGCCCGCCCTGGAGGACACGGCCCTGGCCGCGAAGCTGGAGGAAAACCTCCCCCAAGGTCTGAAAATGATCCAGGTCCGCTCCTTTGACTACGTGATGTTCGACACCGGCACCATCGACAAGGGGGACCTGTTCATCCTCCCCCAGTCGGCTATCGACGAATATGACGGCCAGTTCACCCCCATCGTGGGGCAGGAGGGGACGCTGATCTACGACCCGGAAACCGGTCAGGGGGCGGCCAAAAGCTACATTCTTTATGGGGACGAGCCCTACTACCTGTTCCTGGGCGCCGGGTCCGTCCATTTGGACGACGGCCTGGCGGAGGAGATCGCCCAGCTTTTGCTGGCGCTTTCGTAAGTACCCACAGCCGGGGAGCCGGCTTGCAAAATATGAGGAGGAATGAATATGAAACGGAAAATGAAAAAACACCTTTCCCTGTTTTTGGCGCTGCTGCTGGGCTTGACGGGCCTGCTGGGCGGCTGCGCCCGGGAGACCACGGAGACCTCCGCGCCCCCGGAGACCAGTCTGCCCCCCACCACCGCCGGGACCACCGCCCCGCCGGAGACTACCGTCCCGCCCACCGAGCCGCCGGTTCCCCAGCCGAAGCTGGGGGAGAGCCTGGTGCCCACGGAGAAGCTGGAGGGGAATCCCCTGTATGTCAAGCAGGTGGAGTACCTGCCCGAGGACTTCATCATGGGCGTGGACGCGTCCTCCGTCATCGCGGAGGAGGAGAGCGGCGTCAAGTACTATAATTTCGCCGGGGAGGAGCAGGACGTGTTCGCCACCCTGGCCGAGAGCGGGGTCAACTACGTCCGGGTCCGGGTGTGGAATAATCCCTATGACGCCCAGGGCAACGGCTACGGCGGCGGCAACAACGATATTGAAAAGGCCATTCTCATCGGCCAGCGCTGCGCGGCGGTGGGGATCAAGCTGCTGGTAGACTTCCACTATTCCGACTTCTGGGCCGACCCGGGCAAGCAGATGGTGCCCCTGGAGTGGAAGGATCTGGACATCGACGCCAAGGCCGACGCCCTCTACCGCTTCACCTGGGACTGCCTGAACCGGCTCAACGCCGCCGGGGCCGTGGTGGGCATGGTCCAGGTGGGCAACGAGACCAACGGCGCCCTCTGCGGCGAGACGACCTGGGCCAACATCACCCAGCTCATGAACGCCGGCAGCCGGGCCGTTCGGGAGGTCTGCCCGGACGCCATGGTGGCGGTCCACTTCGCCAATCCCGAGCGGGCGGGGGCCTACGACTCCTACGCCCTGGAGCTGGACCGGTACCATGTGGATTACGATGTGTTCGCCAGCTCCTACTATCCCTATTGGCACGGCACCCTGGAGAATCTGAGCGTGGTCCTGTCCTCCGTGGCGGATACTTATCATAAAAAGGTAATGGTGGCGGAGACCTCCTACGCCTACACCCCCGAGGACACCGATTTTAACGGCAACACTATCGGCGAGGACAGCGCCGTCACCAAAAATTACCCCTACACCGTCCAGGGCCAGGCCAATTCCCTGCGGGACGTGATCGATGCCGTGGCCCATATGCGCAACGGCATCGGCGTGGCCTACTGGGAGGGCACCTGGATCACCGTGGGCGGCGCCTCCCGGGCGGAAAATGAGAAAAAATGGGAGCAGTTCGGCTCCGGCTGGGCCAGCAGCTATTCCACCGGCTACGACCCCGACGACGCGGGCAAATACTATGGCGGCTGCGCCGTGGACAATCAAGCCCTGTTCGACGCCACGGGCCACCCCCTGCCGTCGCTGCAGGTGTTCAACCTGGTCCGCTACGGCAACGAGGCCGAGATCGTGCCCCAGGAGCTGGAGGACGCCCGCTTCACCGTCAACGCCGGGGAGGAGATCTCCCTTCCGGAGACGGTGAACGCCTGGATGTCCGACAATTCCCGCCAGGAGGTGGCGGTGGAGTGGTACAACATCACCGACGAGGATCTGGCCCAGATGAGCCAGCGCAGCGGCACCTTTGAGATCTGCGGCGCCGCCGGGGAGCTTCCGGTGAGCTGCTTTGTCACCGTGAAGCCCGCCAACCTGCTGCAAAACGACAGCTTCGAGGACGGGGACGCCGGCTGGGTCCTGACCAACCTCAAGGCCACCAAGGAGCTCTACGTGGAGGACAAGGCCGGGGATTCCCTCACGGGCAATAAGCACGTCCACTTCTGGAGCCAGGCGGCCAACAGCGTGGAATTCACCGTGGAGCAGACAGTGGAGGGCCTGGCGGGGAGCTACAGCTTCTCCATCGCCATCATGGGCGGCGACTGCGGCGAGACGGACATCTACGCCTACGTGAAGGTGGACGGGGAGACGGTGGCCACCGCGCCTATGACCGTCAGCGGCTACGGCTCCTGGGACACGGGCCTGATCGAGGGCTTCCAGGTCCAGGAGGGCCAGACCGTCATTGTGGGCATCTATGTCCGGTGCGCGGGCGAGGGGGCCGGCGCCTGGGGCAAGATCGACGACGCCATGCTCTTCCCGGCGGGATAACGGGCCCAGAATGTCCACCCCCCAAAAAACACGAAAATGTCAATAGATAAACTGCACAAATTTCGGCATGGATTTTTTACTAATAGACCGATTCAAAATTCAGAGATTCCTGTTGAAAATCGCCAGAAATTTTGCTATAATAAGCCAGGATTTGGAGCCGAAAAGGGGTACCCCTTTTCGTATCCCCGCTTTCAGCGGGGATAATGGTTCTTGAAGATCCAAAATTCTATACTTATGGAGGAATGAAAATGAAGAAAATCTTAGCGCTTGTCTTGGCTCTGGTCATGATGCTGACGCTGGTCGCCTGCGGCCCGTCCGGCAGCAATGAGACCCAGCCCCCCCAGGGCGGCGGCGAGCAGACCAATGCCCCCCAGGGCGGCGGTGAGCAGACCAATCCCCCCTCTCAGGGCGGCGCGGATCTGTCCGGCACCTATGACGTCACCATCTGGTGCCCCGAGGCGGCCGTGGAGCTGACCAAGTCCCAGGTTGAGGCTTTCAACAGCTCCAACACCCTGGGCATCACCATCAACGCCACTGTCCAGCCCGTCTCCGAGGCGGACGCGGCCACCAACATGATCACCGACGTCTCCGCCGGTGGCGACCTGTACTTCTTCGCCCAGGACCAGCTTTCCCGTCTGATCCAGGCTGGCGCGCTGATGAAGCTCGGCCAGGGCGCTGCGGACTTTGTGCGGACCAATAACTCCGCCGGTTCCGTGCTGGCTGCTCAGTCCGGCTCCGATCTGTTTGCCTACCCCCTGACCGCCGACAACGGCTACTTCATGTACTACGACAAGAGCGTGGTGCCCGAAGAGCACGTGGACTCCTTCGAGGACATCATTGCCGACTGCGTCGCCGCCAACAAGAACTTCTCCTATGAGCTGGAGAACGCTTGGTACACCGCTGGCTTCTTCTTCGCCACCGGCTGCCACTCCGATTGGATCACCGACGATGACGGCAACTTCATCTCCATTGACGACGACTTCAATTCCGATAAGGGCCTGATCGCCGCGAAGGGCATCCAGAAGCTGGTCAGCACCCCCATCTTTGTGAACTCCGGCAATGCTGACTTCGCCAGCGGCTCCGCTGTCGTGGTCACCGGTACCTGGAACTACCAGACCATTAAGGATCAGTTGGGCGACAACTTCGGCGTCGCCGACCTGCCCTCCTTCACCGTGGACGGCCAGAGCTACCACATCGGCTCCTACTCCGGCTGCAAGCTGATCGGTGTAAAGCCCCAGTCCGACGCTGTCAAGGGCGCCGTGCTGAATCAGCTCGCCCAGTATCTGACCGGCAAGGACTGCCAGCTTGAGCGGTTCACCAACTTTGGTTGGGGCCCCTCCAACAAGGAAGCTCAGGCCGATCCCGCCGTCACCGCGGATCCCACCCTCACCGCTCTGAACCAGCAGAACGAGTACGCCATCCCCCAGCCCAACATCAACGGCTCCTGGTGGGATATCGCCAAGGTCATCACCACCGACATCAAGGCTTCCGACGGCTCCGACGAGGCGCTGAAGGCTGCCCTGCAGAAGTATGAGGATTCCATCGCCGCCGTGTTTGAAATGACCGACGAAGTTCGGAACGCCTTCACCGTCATCGGCGCTGTTAACGGCTCTAGCTGGGACGTGGACTTCGAGATGACCAACGACGGCGACATCTGGACCTCCAAGGACGCCTTTGAGATGGAAGCCGGCACCGAGCTGAAGTGCCGCCAGGGCAAGAGCTGGGACGTGTCCTATGGCGATCCCTCCACTGAAAGCGGCAACTATGTTGTCGCGGAGGCTGGCACCTACTATGTGCAGCTCAACGCGGCCACCGGCGAGATCACGCTGATCCCCGCCGAATAAGAGACTAAGAGAAGAGAATAGTCTTTTGGCTTAGCCTGACAGAACATTGCGATTGGCCGGAGCCATACTGGCTCCGGCCAATTTGATTTAAGGGGTGATTTGATGAAACAATACTCTGATCTGGAATTCCTGCGCTTATCCAAATGGCAGAAGTTCACCTACAAGCTGGCCTCCTTCTTCTGCGGCATCCCCAAGGCCATCGCGGACGCGTTCCTGGCCCTCGTTGCCCTCATCAAGAATGGGTGCCTGAAGGTCGCCGAAGAGTTCATGGACATTCTCACCACCTTCACCCAGGGCGACTGGAAAACCAAGATCTCCTTCGTGGTGATGGGCTTCGGAAGTATCGCCCGGGGGCAGATCCTCCGGGGGCTGCTGTTCCTGGCCTTTGAAGTGGTGTTCATTGTCTATATGTTTGCCGGCGGCGGGTACTGGCTGTCCATGCTGGGCACCCTGGGCACCCAGGGACCGACCCAGGACTACGACCCCATCCTGGACGCCTACACCACCCACTATCACGACAACTCCTTCAAGATCCTGCTTTACGGCGTGCTGACCATCTTCTTCATCATCGCCTTTATCTACACCTGGCGGGTGAATGTGAAGCAGAATAAGCTCTCCGAGCAGATCCTCCGCTCCGGCAAGAAGCTCAAGAGCGGAAAAGACGACCTGCGGAGCCTGGTGGACGACCAGTTCCACAAGACCCTGCTGGCCCTGCCCCTGACGGGCATCCTGGTCTTCACCGTTATGCCCATCGTCTTCATGATTTTGGTGGCCTTCACCAACTATGACGGCGCCCACAACGGCTATTCCAACAACCTCTTTACCTGGGTGGGACTGGACAACTTCAACACCCTGCTGAGCTGGAACGGCGGCAACGGCGGCGGCCAGTCCTACTCCGCCACCTTCGGCGAGATTTTGACCTGGACCCTGATCTGGGCCTTCCTCGCCACCTTCACCAACTATTTCCTGGGTATGTTTGTGGCCATGATGATCAACAAGAAGGGCATCCGGCTGAAGAAGCTCTGGCGGACCATCCTGGTGCTGACCGTGGCCATTCCCCAGTTTATCTCCCTGCTGTACGTCTCCAAGATGTTCGCCCGGAACGGCCTCATCAACCTGGCGTTGATGGACCTGGGCTGGATCTCACAACCCCTGCCCTTCTGGGAGGACGCCACTTGGGCGCGGGCATCGGTTATCCTGATCAATATTTGGATCGGCATCCCCTACCTGATGCTGATCACCACCGGCATCCTGATGAACATCCCGGCCGACCTCTACGAGTCCGCCCGGATCGACGGGGCCAACGGCTGGCAGCAGTACACCAAGATCACCCTGCCTTATATGCTGTTCATCACCGGCCCCTATCTGCTCACCAGCTTCACCGGCAATATGAATAACTTCAACGTGATCTACCTGCTCACCGGCGGCGCTCCTACCAACCCGGCGGCATCGGGCGCGGCGGGCTCGGTAGGCTACACGGATCTGCTGATCACCTGGCTGTTCAAGATCACCACCGGCGCGGAGTCCCAGTACTATCTGGCGTCCGTGGTCGGCATCATGGTCTTCGTCGTGGTGGCGGTCATCTCCCTGGTGGTCTACAACGTGCTGCCCTCCATCAAAAATGAGGAGGATTACCAGTGATGAGTAAGAACGGAAATACCCTCAAGCGCCATATGGGTCTGAAGGCGGCTAACCGGATCAGCAACTTCTTCGTGTATCTGCTGCTGATCGTGATCAGCGTCATTTGGCTGATCCCCTTTGTCTTCATCGTTTTGCAGTCCTTCCGGGTGGAGTCCACCTACCAGGTCGGCTACGTCATTCCCCAGCAGTGGGGTCTGGACAACTACATAAAACTGTGGAACTCCGACTTTAAGATCTGGTATCTGAATACCTTTATTATCGCCCTGGCGTCTGCGATCCTGATCACCGTCATCCAGCTCTGCATGAGCTACACCCTCTCCCGGTTCCGCTTTAAGCTGCGGGGCCCCCTGATGCGGTTCATGCTGATCCTGGGAATGTTCCCCGGAATGCTCACGATGATCATTCTGTACCGGGTCCTGAGTGACCTGGGTCTGACCCAGGCCAACGCCGTCCCCGGACTGATCCTGGTAGGCGTGGCTTCCTCCGGCATGGGCTACTACGTGTCCAAGGGCTTCTTCGACACCATCCCCAAGTCCCTGGACGAAGCGGCGCGGGTGGACGGAGCGACCCGGGCGCAGGTGCTCTATAAGATCATTCTCCCGCTGGCGAAGCCCATCGTCATCTACACCATCCTGACCGCCTTCATGGGCCCCTGGGGCGACTATGTGTTTGCCCGGTACGTGGCCTTCGGCACCTCCTCGGGCTACAACGTGGCGGTTGGTATGTATAGCTGGCTCACCAACGATCAGATCGCCCGGATGTACACCACCTTCTGCGCCGGCGGCGTGATCGTGGCGGTCCCGGTGACGATCCTGTTCCTGTGCTTGCAGAAGTACTACGTCGAGGGCGTGACCGGCGGCGCCGTGAAGGGCTAATTAGAAAGGAGATCAGGGATAATGGCAAGTGTGAAATTAACCAATGTCAAAAAAGTATATGACAACAAGGTCGTGGCCGTCCACGATTTCAACCTGGAGATCAAGGACAAGGAGTTCGTGGTCTTCGTAGGCCCCTCCGGCTGCGGCAAGTCCACCACCCTGCGGATGATCGCCGGCCTGGAGGACATCAGCGAGGGCACCGTGGAGATCGACGGCGAAGTGGTCAACGACCTCCAGCCCAAGGACCGGGGCATCGCCATGGTGTTCCAGAACTACGCCCTCTACCCCCATATGTCCGTCTATGACAACATCGCTTTCTCTCTGCGGCTGCAGAAGATGAAGGAGGACGTGATCTACGAGAAGGTCACCAACGCCGCCCAGATCCTGGGCATCACCGAGTACCTGATGCGCAAGCCCCGGGCCCTGTCCGGCGGCCAGCGGCAGCGGGTTGCCATCGGCCGGGCCATGGTGCGGGATTCCAAGGTGTTCCTGATGGATGAGCCCCTTTCCAACCTGGACGCCAAGCTCCGCAACCAGATGCGCGCTGAGATCATCCTCCTGCGGCAGAAGCTGAACACAACCTTCATCTACGTCACCCATGACCAGACCGAGGCCATGACCCTGGGCGACCGAATCGTTATCATGAAGGATGGCTACATCAAGCAGGTGGGCACCCCCGCCGAGGTCTTTGAGATGCCCAAGAATCTGTTCGTGGCCGAGTTTATCGGCGCGCCCAAGATGAACATCATCAAGACCAACCTCCTGCTGGAGAACGGCAAGTACTACGTCACCCCCTTCGGCGCCAAGCTGCCGGTGGAGGGCGAGAAGGGCCGGATGCTGGCGGAGAAGCACGCCAAGCCCGGCGAGATCCTTCTGGGCGTCCGTCCGGAGCATATCCATCTGGCCCATCCCGGCGAGACGGCCATCCCCTGCAAGCTGGTGGTCAACGAAATGATGGGCTCCGAGCTGCACCTGCATGTGGACACCAACGACGGTACCCGGCTCATCGTCCGGATCCCCACCCTGGATCTGGACAGCACCGAGCGGAACGCCCTGGTCAGCGGCCACGAGATGCACATCTCCTTCGAGGGCAAGGCCATGCACTTCTTCAATCCCACCACGGAGGACAATCTGCTGGTGTGATCCACCCCGGCAATATCCAATAGAATCCGCTTCGTCTCGGCGAAGCGTGACATGCGGCTTGGGCTGTGACCGTTCACGGTCACAGCCTTTGCATTTACGGAATGGAGGTTCCCATGATGAAACGCTTGCTGGCGATCCTTCTGGCGCTGGTTCTGCTGCTGGCCGGATGCACAGTCACGCCCCCGGCCCAGACCCAGTCCACCGCCGCACCCACCACCCAGGCTGCCCCTACCGGGGACAGCACCGGCCCCCAAACGCCCCAGGACCCCAGCGGGAAATACCAGCTCAGCGACCGGGGCGAGGCCATCGTGGACGACCCGGCCTGCCAGGCCGCCGTGGCCACCCAGGACAATTACCGGGTGTTCTATGAGATCTTTGTCGGCTCCTTCTCCGACTCCAACGGCGACGGGATCGGCGACCTGCGGGGCATCATCAACCGGATGGACTACCTGAACGACGGCGACGACGCCTCCGGCCTGAGCCTGGGGGTGGAGGGACTGTGGCTGTCCCCCATCTTTCAGTCCGGCAGCTATCACAAGTACGATGTGGACGACTATTACACCATCGACCCGGCCTTCGGCACCGAGGAGGACCTGAAGGAGCTGCTGGAGCTCTGCCACCAGCGGAACGTGAAGGTGATCTTGGACCTGGTGATCAACCACACCGGCTTCAACAACCCCTGGTTCAATTCCTTCATCGCCGCCCATCGCAGCGGCGACACGGAGGACCCCTACTACGATTTTTACACCTACTGCCCCCCAGGGGAGACCCTTCCTGCCGGCCGGACCTTCTATAAGATCCCCGGCTGCGACGACTCCTACGAGGGCAACTTCTCCGACCGGATGCCGGAGCTGAATTACGACAACGAAGCCGTCCGCCAGGCGGTGCTGGACGTGGCGAAATACTATCTGGACCTGGGGGTGGACGGATTCCGCTTCGACGCCGCCAAGTACATTTACTATGGCGACGACGTCCAGAGCGGCGAATTTTGGAAATGGTACATGGACGAGCTGCGCGCCATCAAGCCCGATATCTACACCGTGGCGGAGGTCTGGGACAGCGACGGGGTCACCGACCGCTACTACCCGGCGCTGAACTGCTTTAATTTCACCACCTCCCAGTCCTCGGGCCTCATCGCCCAGACCGCCCAGGCAGGGAATGTGAACAAGTACACCGGCTATGTCCAGTCCTATCTGGAGACGGTGAAGGCCCTCAACGAGGACGCCATGATCGTCCCCTTCATCGCCAACCATGACACGGACCGGGCGGCGGGCTACCTGACGGATGTCAGCGGGCAGATGCGGATGGCCGCCAATTTGTACCTCCTCTCCTCCGGCTCTCCCTTCCTCTACTACGGCGAGGAGCTGGGCCTCCGGGGCTCCCGGGGCTCCTCCAACACCGACGCCAACCGCCGCCTGAAAATGGAGTGGGGCGACGGGGACACCATTGCCGACCCCGAGGGCGCGAACTATCCCGCCGACAGCAGAGTAGACGCCCCGGCCTCGGAGCAGATCGGGGACGGGAACAGCCTGTACACCTATTATAAAAAGCTCATCATGATCCGCAAGGCAAACCCGGCCATCTGCCGGGGCGAGTACGCGGCCCTGGAATTTGAGGACACCAAGCTGGGGGGCTTCACCGCCTCCTACGAGGGGACCATCGTGATGGTGCTGCACAATACCACCCGGGAAGCCATCACCGTGGAGCTGGCCGACGTCACAGGGCTGGAGATCACCCAGATCAACGCCTTTATCGGCCAGGGCACCGCCACGCTGAACGGGACCACCCTGACCCTGGACGGCCAGACCAGCGTTGTGCTGGGATGCGCCTGACCGCCGCATGAGGAGATCGGAATGATTCGACTGAACAATGATTGGGAGTTCACCTTCCACTGGACCGACGCCTTTGGCCGGGGCCAGGGGGAGTCGGAGCCGGTCCGCCTCCCCCACACGGTCAAGGAGCTGCCCCTCCACTGTGCCGACAGCCGGGACTATGAAACGGTCAGCGGCTACCGCCGCCGCCTGGCCATTCCTCGGGAAGCGGAGGGGAAGCGGCTGTTCCTCCAATTTGACGGCGCGGCCCACGCCGCCACGGTGTTTCTAAATGGCCGGGAGCTGGCCGCCTACCGCTGCGGCTACACGGCATTCCGCGTGGAGATCACCGGCGCGGTGCAATTTGGGGAGGACAACCTGCTCTGCGTGAAGCTGGACTCCACGGAGAACCCCGCCATCCCGCCCTTTGGGTTTCTCATCGACTATTTGACCTACGGCGGACTGTACCGGGACGTGTGGCTGGACATTCGGCCGCAAAAAATGCTGGAGGATCTGTTCGTCTACACCCCCGACCTGACCCACGCCCATGTCTCCTGGGCAGGAGACATAGGCCCCGGGGACCGGGTTCGGGTGGAGCTCTACGGCCCCGACGGGGCGCTGGCGGCCAGAGAAACGGCGGCATCCGGGGCGGGGGAGCTGCTCCTGGAAGTGCCCGGGGCCGTGCCCTGGACGCTGGACGAGCCCAACCTCTACACCTGCCGGGCCGTCCTGACGGAGAACGGAGAGGATGGAGATCTCGTCCAGACTACCTTCGGCTTCCGGACGGCGGAATTCCGGGTGGACGGGTTCTACCTGAACGGGGAAAAGGTGTTCCTCCGGGGCCTCAACCGGCACCAAGCGTATCCCTACATGGGCTACGCCGCCCCGGAGCGGCTGCAGCGGGAGGACGCCCGGATCCTCAAGCGGGAGCTGTGCTGCAACGCCGTCCGCACCAGCCACTATCCCCAGAGTCCGTTCTTTATCGACGAGTGCGACCGGCAGGGGCTGCTGGTCTTTACCGAGATCCCCGGCTGGCAGCACATCGGGGACGAAGCCTGGCAGGACCAGGCCGTGGAGAACGTCCGGGAAATGGTCAAACAGTACCGCAACCACCCCAGTATCATCCTCTGGGGCGTGCGGATCAACGAGAGCCTGGACAACGACGCCCTCTATGCCCGGACCAACGCCCTGGCCCACGCCCTGGACCCCAGCCGGCAGACCTCCGGGGTCCGGTATCTGCTCATGAGCCACCTGCTGGAGGATGTCTACGCCTATAACGACTTTTCCCACGTGGGGAATAACCCCGGCGTCCGGCCCAAGGGGGACGTGTGCCCGGATATGACCAAGCCCTTCTTCGTCTCCGAGTGCAACGGCCATATGTTCCCCACCAAGTCCTTCGACCCCTGGCAGAAGCGGCAGGAGCACGCCCTGCGCCACGCCCGGGTCCTGGACGACGCCATGGCCGGCGGGGAGCACGCGGGAACCTTTGCCTGGTGTATGTTCGACTATCCCACCCACAAGGACTTTGGCTCCGGGGACCGGATCTGCTACCACGGCGTTCTGGACGCCTTCCGGAACCCCAAGCCGGCGGCGGCCGTCTACGCCTCCCAGGGCCGGGAGCGGCCCGTGCTGGAGGTGGGCTCCTGCATGGACATCGGGGACTACTCCCAGGGGAAAATCGACATTGTCTACGCCTTCACCAACGCGGAGGAGGTCCGGCTCTACAAAAACGGGGAATACGTGGCCTCCTTCCGGCCCAAGGGCTGGAAACGCCTGGCCCATGGCCCCATCGTGATCGACGACACTGTGGGCGCGCAGCTCGAGACTATCGAGGGCTTCGACCGGGAGAAGGCCGGCGACCTCCGGGCGGTCCTGCTCTCCGCCGGTCGCCACGGCTTCGAGGGGATGCCCCCCGAGGACGTCGCGGCCATGGACCGGGCCCTGGAGCGCTATCACATGACCTTTGACCAGCTCTACGGCCTCTACGGCAAGTATGTGGGCAACTGGGGCGGCACCACTCCCGTCTGGCGCTTTGACGCGGTCCAGGACGGGGAAGTGACGGCCACCGTCACCCGGGGCCCCTCCACACGGCTCCATTTGGAGGCCGTGGCCTGTACCACGGCGCTCACCGAGAACGGCGCCTACGACGCGGCGGCGGTGCGGGTCCGGGTGCTGGATGAGTACGGCAACCTGGTCCCCTACGCCCAACTGCCGGTGAAGCTGACCCTGACCGGGGCGGCGGAGCTGGTGGGGCCGGACATGATCGTCCTGGAGGGCGGCTGCGGCGGCGCCTACGTCCGCACCCTGGGGAGAGCCGGCGAAGCTGTGCTGACCCTGTCCACCCCCCAGACCGAGCCGGTCACCGTGACCTTCCAAATCAAGATGGAGGAATGAATCGTACTCAACCGCCCATGGCGGTTAAGGAATCTGAATTTGAGGGAGGAATCATTATGAAACAAATCTGGAAACGGACCCTGTGCGCCCTTCTGGCCCTGGCTATGCTGGCGGCGTTCTGCCCAACGGCGGCCTTTGCCGCCGGGGAAGTGACGATCCAGCTCCACTACCACCGGCCCGACGGGAATTACGAGGGCTGGGACGTCTGGTCCTGGGCCGACGGCCAGGGCGGCGCGGGCTATGCCTTTGCCGAGGTGGACGGCGAGATGGTGGCGACCATCCCGGTGTCCTCCGGCACCACCAAGGTGGGCTTCATCGTCCGCCAGGGCGGCGACTCCTGGAGCGCCAAGGACGTGGACGCGGACCAGTTCATCGAGCTGCCCGACGTGGTGGCGGGGACCGTCCACATCTACGTGGAGTCCGGCGTGGAAGGCTACACCCGGGAGGATGGCGACGACGTCGTCACCGGGATCCAGGTGTCCGGGGCAAAATATGACCTGGACAGGGCCGTCGTGCGGGTCACCACCACGGCGGACATCGGCGAGGATCCCGCCGCGGCCTTCCAGATCCAGGGCCCCGACGGGCCCGTGGCCATCACGGCTGCCGCCCAGAACGGGAAGGGCTCCTATATGCTGACCCTGGAGGCCCCCCTGGACACGGACAAGAGCTATACCCTTATCTTTGACGGAACGGAGTACAAGATCACCATGCCGAATGTCTATTCCACAGAGTCCTTTGAAGCGGAATACACCTATTCCGGCTCCGACCTGGGCGCGGTCTGGACCCAGGAAAAGACCGCCTTCCGGGTGTGGGCCCCCACGGCGGAGGCGGTGTCGGTGAATCTGTACACCAGCGGCACGGCGGGGACCGACGATCGGATCGAGACCCTTCCCATGACGGCGGACGAGGCCGGCACCTGGGTCGCGGAGAAGGAGGGGGACCTGAACGGCGTCTACTATACCTACTCCGTCACCGTGGCGGGGGAGACGGCGGAGACCTGCGACCCCTATGCCCGGACCACCGGCGTCAACGGCCAGCGGGCCATGGTCATCGACCTGGATTCCACCGACCCGGAGGGCTGGGACAGCGACGTCAACCCCCATGCCGGGGAGTCCTACAACGACGCCGTCATCTATGAGCTCCATGTCCGGGACCTGTCCACCGACGAGAGCGCGGGCATCACCAACGTGGGCAAGTTCCTGGGCCTGACGGAGACCGGCACCAAGACCGCCGGCGGCGTGGCAACCGGTTTGGACCACATCAAGGAGCTGGGCGTCACCCACGTCCACCTGCTGCCCAGCTATGACTACGGCTCCGTGGACGAGACGAAGCTGGATCAGCCTCAGTTCAACTGGGGCTACGACCCGGTCAACTACAACGTCCCCGAGGGCTCCTACTCCACCGACCCCTACCACGGCGAGGTCCGGGTCAATGAGATGAAGCAGATGGTCCAGGCCCTCCACCAGAACGGCCTCGGCGTGATCATGGACGTGGTGTATAACCATGTTCAGAACGCCGGCGAGTTCTGCTTCAACAAGCTGGTCCCGGGCTACTTCTCCCGGATCGACGACAACGGCAACTACTCCAACGGCTCGGGCTGCGGCAACGACACCGCCTCCGAGCGGAGCATGGTCCGCAAGTACATTGTGGACTCCGTGAAATACTGGGCCGACGAGTACCACATCGATGGCTTCCGCTTTGACCTGGTGGGCCTGCTGGACACCGAGACGGTCAACCAGATCGTGGAGGAGGTCCACAAGGACCATCCCGACGTGATCTTCTACGGCGAGGGCTGGACCATGAGCACCGACGTGACCAAGCAGGGCGTGGCCATGGCCACCCAGACCAACTCCGAGAAGACCCCGGGCTTCGCTTTCTTCTCCGACACCATCCGGGACGCGCTGAAGGGCAGCGTGTTCAGCAAGGAGCCCGGCTTCGTGTCCGGCTCCACCACCCAGACGGACACCATCCGTCAGTGCTTCCAGGCGGTGACGAGCTGGTGCACCAACCCGTCCCAGATCATCAACTACGCCTCCTGCCATGACAACAATACCCTGATGGACCGCCTGGTCCTGTCCCGGCCCGACGCCAGCAGAGCCGACTACATCCGGATGAACAACCTGGCGGCGGCCATCTACCTGACGGCGGAGGGCATCCCCTTCCTCCAGGCCGGCGAGGAAATGCTCCGCTCCAAGGTCAATGAGGACGGCACCTTCAACGAGAACAGCTACAACGCCTCCGACGCGGTGAACAGCCTGAAGTGGTCCACCCTGGAGGACCCGGAGTATGCCAACGTCTTTGCCTATTACAAGGGCCTCATCGCTTTCCGGAAGGCCCACGCCGCTCTGCGGCTCACCACCGCCGAGGACGTGAAGGCCAACGTGACCGCTGTGGAGGGCCTGCCCGACAACGTGGTGGCTTTCCAGATCCGTGGCGGCGCCGGAGGCGAGGAGTCCGACGGCCTGTTCCTGATCTTCAACGCCAACCCGGAGGCGGTGGACGTCGACCTGCCCGCGGGGAACTGGGACGTGTACGTCAACGCCGAACAGGCGGGGACGGAGGCCCTGGAGACCCTCAGCGGCAAGGCGACGGTGGAGCCCATCTCGGCCCTGGTGCTGGTAAAGGGCGAGGACTCCGCTCCCTCCACCGAGCCCCCGCAGCCCTCTGCCACCCAGACGGTTCCCCCCGCCACCCAGCCCCAGAAGGACCAGGGCACTGGCCTGAACGGCGGCCTGCTGGCGGCGATCATTCTGATCATCGCCGCCGCGGCGGCTGGCGGCGTGGCCGGCTTCATTGCCTATCGGAACAAGAAGTCCAAGAAGGATTGATTTTCCCGGATACAACAGCGCTCCCGAAGGCCCTTGGCCTTCGGGAGCCTTCCAAATGGGACCCGCTTCGCTGGGCTCCCATTTGGAGGGGATTGCAGGCTGAACCGCGCACTCGCCGGGGACATTGTCCCCGGCTCGCACACTCTCAGCCTGAGAGGTATTTTTTGCCAGGTACACGCCCTGGCAAAAAATGATTGAAATGGGTTTGCCGTCTGCGGACGGCAAACTAGGAAAGGCTATTTGACAAGCTGGCGCTCCCGAAGGCCCTTGGCCTTCGGGAGCGTCATTTTTGAAAAACCTATTTTCTGCCAGAACTGAGGCGCGCGGACGGGGCGGCGCGCTTCGGGCGCTATCGCTTTCCCGAAGAAATCGCCGCCGCCTCCAGAAGCCAGGACATCAGCTCCCCGTCCACCTCCTCCGGGGAGGCGAGAAGCACGTGATGGGTCCAGCGGCCGGGATAGGGCTCCGAGACCCGGTCGATCCGGGGGGAGCTCTCCCGGCGGTTCAGCCCGAAAGACACCGTGAGCCAGCCCGTTTTGGGCCGTTTGGCCGCCGGACGGGCCGGCAGAAAGGAGACGCAGGCGAACATCCGCCGGCAAAAAAAGCTGATCTGGGTCTTCTGGACCCGGACTTCGGTTTCCGGCAGGGCGGAAAAAAGCCGCTCCGTCAGGGCCTCGTAGATGGGCAGAGCCTCCAAATGGGCGCCGAAGAAAAAGAGTACCTGTTCGTCCATGGCCGGACCTCCTTTTGGGAAAGCGCGAAGCCGCCGGGCGGGTTTCGCGTTTTTTTGCCTCCATTATACGCCCTCCCCGCCCCGGTGTAAAGCCCCATCTAGGGCCGGCTGACGGGGGAGAGAAGGTCCATCTGCCGCTTTTTTGCCCGGAGGCTGGGGTGGACGTAGATGGACAGCGTGGTGCTGACGCTGGCGTGGCCCAGGATCTCCGACAGGGATTTGACGTCGAATCCCTTCTCCACACAGGCCGTGGCAAAGGTGTGCCGCAGCGCGTGGAAGGTGTAGGGGCCCACTCCGGCCCGCAGGAGGTACTTCCGGTAGCGGATGTAGAACTGGTGAGGCTCGGTGTAGTCGGGGCCGCCGGTGAGGAGGTAGTCCCCCTCCCGGCGGCGGTGGGCCGCCATGTATTCCAGCAGAAAGCCCGGCAGGGGAATGACTCGGAAGGAGGACGCGGTCTTGGGTGCGGATAGGACCACTTTGGTCTTGGCGGCGGTATGGGGGTCCAGGTCCGCGATCCGCTCCACCGTCCGGCGGACCGTCACCGTGCCGGCGTCAAAGTCCAGGTCCCCCCACTTGAGTCCGCACAGCTCCCCGATCCGAAGGCCCGTGAAGAGGGTAAAAAGGATCCCGAGGCTGGTCTCGTCCTCGGAATGAAGAAGCTGTTCTTCCAGCCGGATCTGGTCCTCTAGGCAAAGGATCTGAGGCGCTTTGCCCGCCCTGGGAGGCGGCTTCAGTCCCCCGGCTGGGGGGCAGGCCCAGCCGCACGCCCGGCCGAAGCGGAAGATGGCTTTCAACAGGCACAGCAGGTCCGTCACCGTCTTGGGGGATAACGGCCCGCCCTGGGCCCCGCCGGAGGTTAGGAGCTCCTGGGGCAGGCGGGCAAGCGCCGCCGCGCCTATCCGAGCGGGGTTCTGGTTTCCCAGCCGGGGGATCAGGTATCTGTCCACGTTCCGGCGGTAGCGGGTGTAGGTGGATTCCTTCACGTGGCTCTGGATGGCACTGAGGTATGCCTCAGCCAGGGCCGGAAAGCTGGGCCCTCGGACGCCGGCGTGGAGGTCGGCGGACTCCTGGGCCCGTTTCTGTTTGGCTTCCGCGTAAGTGAGGGCGTAGACGGATCGGTAGCGCGCCCGGCCGCCCTCGTAGCGGGCAATGTAGCGTGCCTCCCAACGGCCGTCCTTCCGGTGGAAGATGTTTTCGCCTTTTCTTGGCATGGTCGTTTCCTCCTTTTGATATGATTGGAAAATTTTCCCGATCAATGCTGCCATTATACCAAATATCAAAAGGAGACGGCTGGAAATGTAACTTTCCCACGAAAACGCCTTGACTTTTCCGGCCAAACGGGTATAATAAACCCATATAGACGCAAAAGCAGAGAAGGGAAGAGTACCCGCCCCTTCGCCGGGCAGAGAGTCCCCCACGGGCTGAAAGGGGGATGCGGCGGAGCCGGGGAACATGGTCCCGGAGCCGGGAGGTCGAAGCGTTTTAGGCTTCCACGGGGGCGCCCGTTACAGCGCGTATCGAGGCGCGGCGTTTTCGCCCGCGAAGCAAGGTGGTACCGCGATCCATTCGCCCTTGGGAGGACCAGGGCGATTTTTTATTTTTCAGGAGGGTTTCTTATGTGCGAAAAATGCCGGGGGAATTACTATATCACCACCCCCATCTACTATCCGTCGTCCAAGCTCCACATCGGCCACGCCTACTGCACCGTGGCCACCGACGCCATGGCCCGCTATAAGCGGCTCCAGGGCTACAACGTCATGTTCCTCACCGGCACCGACGAGCACGGCCAGAAGATCGAGGACAAGGCCAAGGAGGCCGGCGTCACCCCCCAGCAGTACGTGGATAACATCGTCCTGGGCGAAAAGGGCGTGCTGGACCTGTGGAAGCTGATGAACATCTCCAACGACCGCTTTATCCGCACCACCGACGATTACCACGTCGCCGCCGTCCAGAAAATTTTCAAAAAAATGTACGACAACGGCGACATCTACAAGGGCACCTACCGGGGCAAATACTGCAAGCCCTGCGAGAGCTTCTGGACCGAGAGCCAGCTTGTGGACGGCAAGTGCCCCGACTGCGGCCGGGAAGTGGTGGATGCGGAGGAGGAAGCCTATTTCTTCCGGCTGAGTAAGTACGCCGGCCGGGTCCGGGATCTGCTGGTGAACACAGATTTCCTGGAGCCCCGGAGCCGGGTCAATGAAATGGTCAACAACTTCATCGACCCGGGCCTGGAGGATCTCTGCGTCTCCCGGACCAGCTTCACCTGGGGCGTGCCGGTGGACTTTGACCCGGGCCATGTGGTCTACGTGTGGGTGGACGCCCTGTTCAACTACATGACCGCCCTGGGCTTCCAGAACGACAAGTATCACGACCTGGACGCCTTCTGGCCGGCGGACGTCCACTTTGTGGGCAAGGAGATCGTCCGGTTCCACGCCATCATCTGGCCGGCCATGCTGATGAGCCTGAATCTGCCCCTGCCCAAGAAGGTCTACGGCCACGGCTGGCTGAACTTCGGCGGGGAGAAGATGTCCAAGAGCCGGGGCAACGTGGTGGACCCCTATATTTTGGCGGAGAAATTTGGCGTGGACGCCCTGCGGTTTTTCATGCTGCGGACCTTCCCCTTCGGCTCCGACGGCAACTTCACCAACGAGTCCCTGATCAACACCATCAACCTGGACCTGGCAAACGATCTGGGTAATCTCCTGTCCCGAACCACGGCTATGGTGGGCAAGTACTTTGGCGGCAAGCTCCCGGCGGGCTCCGGCGTGACGGAGGCGGAGCGTCAGGCCGTTGAGCTGGTCCGGTCCAAGCCCGAAGGCGGCTATATCGTCACCGCCGAGGGGCCGGAGAAGGCTGACGCGGAGCTGATCACCCTGGCGGCCTCCCTTCGGGACCGGTACGAGGAGCAGATGGAGCGCTACCAATTCCAGAACGCTCTGGAGCTGGTGTTCAAGGGGATTCGCCGGGCCAACAAGTATATCGACGAAAACGCCCCCTGGCTCCTGGCCAAGGACATGGAGGCCAACGGAGGGCGGCTGGCCCACGTTCTGTACAATCTGCTGGAGGCCACCCGCATCTGCGGCGTGCTTCTGACGCCCTTCATGCCCGGCAGCATGGAAAAGCTCTTCGCTCAGCTCGGCGTGGGCAAGGACGGCCAGACCTGGGACAGCGCTGCCCAATGGGGCTGGCTGCCCGACGCCGCCGCCCCGGTGAAGGGGGAGAATCTGTTCCCCCGGATCGATGTGGAGAAGGAGCTGAAGGCGCTGGAGGAGCTGAACAAGCCCGCCGCCCCGGCGATTCCTCTGGCGGAGGCGAAGCCGGAGATCGCCTTTGAGGACTTTGAGAAGCTGGACATGACGGTGGTAAAGGTCCTGACCTGTGAAAAGGTGAAGAAGAGCGAAAAGCTCCTGAAATTCACTCTGGATGACGGCACCGGCGTGCCCCGGACGATCCTCTCGGGCATTGCGAAGTTCTACCAGCCGGAGGAGCTGGTGGGGAAGACGCTGGTGGCGGTGACGAATCTGGCGCCTCGGAAGATGATGGGGCAGCTTAGCTGCGGGATGCTTCTCTCCGCCGAGCGTGGAGATCGGCTTCATCTGGTGATCCTCTCCGACGACATTCTCCCCGGCAGCCGCCTAGTCTAACGTGCGGCCAGTGGCCGCGGCCAATGCGCACCGGGCCCTCTGGGGTCGTTACCCGATTCCTTTTGCCCGGTATCGTTCTTGCGGGCGCGATAGCGCTCTGGTATCGTTACCCTTGCCACCAGCCTGGTTTCGGGGGCGCTCTGAGAGGCTTGTCGGAAGCCTGTACCTTCTTATTTCGGTGCAATTATCATTGTAAGTGCTCCCCCGACCCCTTCCGGGGGAGGTGCTTTCTTGCCCCGAGCAAGAAAGTACCCAAAGAAGTCGGCCCAAGGGGCTCCGCCCCTTAGGTATCCCCGCCGGAAGTCCGACCCTTCCGCGTTGATTGCCGGCCCGGGGCATCCCCAGAAGAAGTGCGGAGGGCATCGACGGCCTTCTCTCGCATTGGGCCGACCCTGGTGCAGCGTCTACCGTGGCTCTGCAAATCCTTCGGTGCAGCGTTCCAATCGGTGCGTTGCGCTGATTGAGAGCGGTCGCTAACGGGCGTTTCTAAATCGGTGCAGGGGAGGATTAGCGGGTTTGTACAGCTATTGCGGTGCGACCCCCGTCCGACACTGGCAGACCGCAGGGCAGTCACCGCCGTGGCCCACTCCGTGGCCACGGCGTGGTTCCTCTGTTATCGCATACCCTGGCGGACCCATCCGGGCACGCTTGGGAGCGGCTTCCGGGTGTATAGCCCTTTTACAGAGCTTCAGTTCAAAATAGCTTGCCCATTCCTCCGCAGTAACGATACCGAGCGAGCCCAGGAGGTGTAACGATTCCCACCAGGTCGGCGCACGCTCTGACTGCGGCGGCACGCCGCCCGCCACCCTGGAAAAAGGGTCGCCCACTCTTCCGCAAGAACGATACCAGGCTGGTGGCAAGGGTAACGATACCAGAGCGCTATCGCGCCCGCAGTAACGAAACCGAGCGAGCCCGGGAGGTGTAACGATCCCCACCAGGCTAGCGCACGCATTGTCAGCGGCCACTGGCCGCTATTTGGTGCCGAAGATGCGGTCGCCAGCGTCGCCTAGGCCGGGAACAATGTAGGCGTGCGTGTTGAGACCTTCATCTACCGCCGCCAGATAGACCTCCACATCCGGATGGGCCTTCTGGACCGCCTGGATGCCCTCCGGACAGCCGATAATGTTCATCATGATAATGTTCCGGCAGCCCCGGGCCTTCAGAAAATCGATCGCCGCTACAGCGCTCCCGCCTGTGGCCAGCATGGGATCTACCAGGAAGACTTGACGGTTGGCAATGTCCTCCGGCAGCTTGCAGTAGTATTCCACAGGCTGATGGGTGTCCGGGTCCCGGTACAGGCCGATGTGGCCGATCTTGGCCGAGGGGATCAGGCTCACCATCTTGTCCACCATGCCCAGCCCCGCTCTCAGGACCGGGACAATGGCCAGCTTCTTCCCCGCCAGGACCCGGACCTTGGCCGGGGCAACGGGAGTCTCGATCTCGACCTCCACCGTGGGCAGGTTCCGGGTGGCCTCGTAGCACATCAGACCCGCGATCTCTCCCACCAGCTCCCGAAATTCCTTGACGCTGGTGCGCTTGTCCCGCAGGATCGCCAGCTTGTGCTGGATCAGGGGATGCTCCAATACGTGTACCATTTTCATTCGCTCCTTTTTATTTCCAGCCCCCGGGCCAAGCGCTCCCGCTCCGCCTGGGACAGTCTTAAATAATTAGGCGTCACCGCCGCCGCGTCCCCGGGGTCCCCCCGGGCAATGGCAAGCTCGGCGGCCAGGGCCACCCCCGCCGCCCGTTGATGCCGCCGGTGCTCCGGCGGGCAGATCAGATCAGGCAGGTCCAGGGTCCGCGCCGCCAGCTCGCAGCCGTCCCCCACCAGGTAGATTGGTCCGGCGTCCCGCAGCTCCTCGGACAGCGCCTCCAGGGACAGTGCCCGGTCGGGGGTGCGGCGGGTGAGATGTCCCCCTTTGGCGGTGAACAGGGCGTTGTAGACCTGATCCCGTCTCGCGTCCATGACCGGGCAGACGACGCCCTCCCAGATTCCCAGGCCCAGGGCCATGGCTTCCAGGGTGGACACGCCGTAGAGGGGGAGCTCCCGGCCCCAGGCGAAGCCTTTGGCGGCGGCCAGGCCGATCCGGACCCCGGTAAAGCTGCCGGGACCCGCCGCGGCGGCCACGGCGGTGACGTCCCCGGGGGCGAAGCCGCAGGTCTTCAGCAGGTCCTCGGCCATGGCCAGCAGGGTTTGGCTGTGGGTCAGGCCGGTATTCTGGTACGTCTCCCCCAGCAGCCGCCCCTCCTGGGAGAGGGCCACGGAGGCGGCCTTGGCGGAGGTCTCAAAGCTCAGAAGCAGCAAGATCGGGTCCTCCTTCGATGGTGATGCGGCGGGTCTCGGGGCCGGTGACGTCGATGGTGACATTGACGGCGCCGGTCATGGCTTCGGCCACATTTTCGCTCCACTCCACGGCGCAGACGCCGCCCCGGTCCAGGTAGTCCTCCCAGCCGATGTCGAAGAGGTCGTCGGCACTGGAGAGGCGATACATATCAAAATGAAACAGGGGCATCCGGCCGGAGAGGTACTCATTTACGATCGTATAAGTCGGGCTGGTGACGGGCTCCCGGATGCCCAGTCCCCGGGCGAGGCCCCGGGTAAAGGCGGTCTTTCCGGCGCCCAGGGGGCCCCGGTAGGCGATCACGGTCCCCGGGGGGAGGAGCGCGCCCAAACGGGCGGCGAGGGATTCGGTTTCGGCGGGGGAGGATGTGGTGAAGGTCATATTGGCTCCTCTCAAAGAAGTGGGGTTCATTGGCTGCCCCCGGCGGCCAGACGCTCCGCCTGGTCGGCGCTCGACAGCGCGTCGATCAGCTCGTCCAGCCCGCCATCCATGATCTCGTCAATTTTGTAGAGGGTCAGACCGATGCGGTGGTCCGTGACGCGGCCCTGGGGGAAATTGTAGGTGCGGATGCGCTCGTTGCGCATACCGGTGCCCACCTGACTGCGGCGCAGGCCCGTCACTTCCGAGGTGACCCGCTCCTGCTCGATCTCATAGAGCTTGGAGGCCAGCATCCGCATACACTTTTCCCGGTTCTGCACCTGGCTCCGCTCCTCCTGGCAGGACGCCACCAGACCCGTGGGCTTGTGGATCAGACGGACCGCCGAGCTGGTTTTGTTGATGTGCTGGCCGCCGGCGCCGGAGGAACGGTAGACCTGCATTTCAATATCCTCCGGGCGGAGCTGAACGTCCACCGGGTCCATTTCCGGCAGGACTGCCACCGTGGCCGTGGAGGTGTGGACGCGGCCGGAGGCCTCCGTCTCCGGGACCCGCTGGACCCGATGGACCCCGGACTCAAACTTCATCCGGGAGTAGGCCCCCCGGCCGCGAAGCACGAAGTCCGCCTCCTTGACCCCGCCCAGCTCCGTGTCGGAATAGTTCATCAGCTCTACCGTCCAGCCCCGGCGGGCGGCGTACATGGTGTACATCCGGTAGAGGCTGTGGGCAAACAGGGCGCTCTCCTCGCCGCCGACGCCGCCGCGAATTTCCACAATGACGCTCTTTTCATCGTTGGGGTCCTTGGGCAGGAGCAAAAGCTGAAGCTGGCGGAAAAGGACGTCCTTCGTTTCCCGGGCCTCCTGGTAGGTCTGCTGGCACAGCGCCCGCAGCTCCTCGTCCGCCATCAGCTCCTGAGCCTCCGCCATGTCCGCCTCGGCCTGGCGATAGGACCGGTAGGCCGAGACGATGGGTTCCAATTCATTTTTTTCCCGCAGCAGCTCCGCGGCCCTCCTGGGGTCCGCGAAGAAATCCGGCTGCTCGGAACGGGCGCAGAGCTCCTCATAGCGGCTCTGCACAGCGCGCAGTCTGTCCAGCAATGGATCCAACTCCGTTTCCTTGTTTTTTGTATTGTACCAGTTTTTTGGGGAAAAGTAAAGGCGACGCCGCACAATTCTGATGGCGCAATGATCCCGTTCGATTTTTCGTCAAATAAACCAAAAAACCCAGGGAAACCTTCGCGTATTCCCGAGACTTTTTGGGAAGTATGACGGAATGGAGGGGAGTGAGCGCCTCATCCAGGCGACAACTACGGATCGTGCGGCGTTGCCTAAAGACGATTTCCATGGAAGGAGCGAGGAAGGTTGAAACATTGTGATTCCAGCACCATTCCGAAAAAGGGCGCACGAAATCAAGCCCTCAAAAATGGGGCTTTT
>CANQQO010000018.1 GCA_947625965.1 uncultured Oscillospiraceae bacterium | reverse complement strand
AGGTACACGCCCTGGCAAAAAATGATTGAAATGGGTTTGCCGTCTGCGGACGGCAAACGCGGAAAGGCTTGTTTGACAGCCTCAGGCCGCCGGATGGACCGGCGGCCTGCTTGTGTTCTCAAAACTGCCTGCTGCCAACGCTTTTCCGCACCAGGGCCCGTTTGAGCCGGGCCTCCGCCAGACGCAGGTCCGCGTCGGAGGCGGATTTGTTGGAGAGGACTGTCTTGGCCCGCTTTTCCGAGGCCTCCGCCCGGGGGACGTCGATCCGGTCCGCCCACTCGAAGGTGGTGGGGACCAGGGTCACTCCCTGAGCCGTGACGGAGAGCATCCCGCCGATGCAGGCGGCATGGCGGCGCTCACCGCCGGTGACGATCACCGCCCGGCCCATGCCCAGGGGGGCCACGCAGGGCAGATGCCCCGCCAGAATGCCCATGTCCCCGGTAGTGGTGCGGACGAGCACCTCCTCCGCCTGGCCGTCAAAGAGAAGGCCGTCGGGGGTGACGATCTTCAGGGGGAAGGGGGTCATGCCTGATCCCTCCGATATTTTTCCACCACCTCGTCGATGGAGCCGGCAAAGAGGAAATAGGACTCGGGGATCTGGTCGTGCTTGCCCTCGATGATCTCCCGGAAGCCCCGGATGGTCTCCTTGAGGGGGACGTACTTGCCCTCGTAGCCCGTAAACTGCTCCGCCACGGAGAAGGGCTGGGACAAAAACCGCTGGATCTTCCGGGCCCGGGCCACTGTCAGCTTGTCCTCCTCGCTGAGTTCGTCCATGCCCATGATGGCGATGATGTCTTGCAGCTCCTTGTATCGCTGTAGGATCCGCTGGACGCCCCGGGCGGTCTCATAGTGCTCCCGGCCCAGGATCTCCGGGGTCAGGATCCTGGAGGTGGAGTTTAGGGGGTCCACCGCCGGGTAGATGCCCAGGGAGGCGATGCCCCGGTCCAGGGCCGTGGTCGCGTCCAGATGGGCAAAGGTGGTGGCGGGGGCGGGGTCGGTGTAGTCGTCCGCCGGGACGTAGACCGCCTGGACGGAGGTGATGGAGCCGGACTTGGTGGAGGTGATCCGCTCCTGGAGAGCGCCCATCTCCGTGGCCAGGGTGGGCTGGTAGCCCACGGCGGAGGGCATCCGGCCTAAGAGGGCCGAGACCTCGGAGCCGGCCTGGGTGAAACGGAAGATGTTGTCGATAAAGAGCAGCACGTCCTGGTGTTTCACGTCCCGGAAATACTCGGCCATGGTCAGACCCGACAAGCCCACCCGCATTCTGGCTCCGGGGGGCTCGTTCATCTGCCCGTAGACCATGGCGGTCTTGTGCAGGACCCCGGATTCGGTCATCTCCCGGTACAGGTCGTTGCCCTCCCGGGTCCGCTCGCCGACGCCGGTGAAGACGGAAATGCCGCCGTGGGCCTTGGCCACATTGTTGATCAGCTCCATGATGAGCACGGTCTTGCCCACGCCGGCGCCGCCGAACAGGCCGATCTTGCCGCCCTTGGCGTAGGGGCAGATCAGGTCCACCACCTTGATGCCGGTCTCCAGGATCTCCGTGGCGGGCTCCTGGTCCTCATAGCTGGGGGCGGGACGGTGGATGGGCCAGCGCTCCTGGGCGTCAACGGGCCCCTGCTCGTCGATGGGCTGGCCCAGCAGATTGAACACCCGGCCCAGGCACGCCTCCCCGACGGGGACGGTGATGGAGCTGCCGGTGTCATAGGCTTTGGCTCCCCGCTGGAGGCCGTCGGTGGAGCTCATGGCCACGCACCGGGCCACGTTGTCGCCGATGTGCTGGGCCACCTCCGCCACGATGGTCCGGTCCCCGTGGGGAATTTCGACGGCGTTGAGCAGCTTGGGAAGCTGCCCCTCTTCAAAGCGGATATCCAGGACCGGTCCCATGACCTGGGTCACGGCCCCAATATGGTTCGCCATAGGCTTCAACTCCTTGTCAAATGATGAATGGACAGCCAGCCTGCGGGGGCGTCCATTATGCGCCCGCCACGATCTCGGTGATCTCCTGGGTGATGGCGGCCTGGCGGGCCCGGTTGAATTTCAGGCTCAGGTCCGCGATCATGTCCTCCGCGTTGGAGGTGGCGGAGTCCATGGCGGTGCGGCGGGCGGCCTGCTCGGCGGCCCGGCTCTCGCACAGGGCTCCGTAGAGGATGCCCCCCAGGTACTCCGGAATGATGGCGTCGAAGACCGCGTCGCTGTCCGGCTCGTAGAGCACATCGGCGGCCATGGCGCCCTCCCGGCCGGTCTTCTGCCGCAGCAGGGGCAGGAGCCGCAGGGTCGCGGGGGTCTGGGACAGGACGGAGACAAAATTGGTGTAGCCCACCCGGACCTCGTCGAACTCCCCGGCAAGATAGGCTCTGCACAGGGTCTTGGCCATGGTAAAGCAGTCCCCCACGGACACGTCCTCGGCGGTGTCGTAGCTCTCCGACAGCAGCCTCACGCCCCGGGCCCGGAAGAAATCCACCGCTTTTCTGCCCAGGGGCAGCACCGTGGGGTCCTTGCCCTCCATTTCGGCGTAGCAGAGCTTCAAAATATTGCTGTTGTATCCCCCCGCCAGCCCCCGGTCGCCGGCGATGACCACATAGGCCACCCGATTTCCCGTCCGGGGGAGGAGATAGGGGGAGGACACCTCTCGATTGGTGTCCACAATGTCGTTGATGGTTTGGTAGAGGATCTCAAAATAGGGCCGGGAGGACAGGACCTGGGCCTGGGCCCGGCGGAGCTTGGAGGCGGCGACCATTTCCATGGCCTTGGTGATCTGCTTGGTGCTCTCCATGCTCTTGATGCGGTTCTTGATCTCCTTGGTGGAAACGCCGGCCATGTGTGGGCCTCCTTTCTGTTACACCGGGGCGAACTCCGCCAGCAGCTCGGTCAAAGCGGCCTTTAGGCCCTCCTCCGTGCCGGGCTCCAGTCTGCCGGTGCTGCGGATGGCGTCCAGGACGTCGCCGTGGCGGTTTTCCATGTGCTCCCGGAGCCGCTTCTCAAATTCGGGGACCCGGTCCACGTCCACGTTTTTCAGATAGCCGTTGGTCACGGCGTAGAGGATGCACACCTGATGGGCCACCTCCACGGGGGCGTTGTTCTGCTGCTTCAGCACCGCCACGATCCGCTCGCCCAGGGCCAGCCGGGCCTTGGTGTCCGCGTCCAGGTCGGAGCCGAATTGGGCGAAGCTCTGGAGCTCCCGGTACTGGGAGTAGAGGAGCTTCAGGGAGCCCGCCACCTTCTTCATGGCCTTGATCTGGGCCGCGCCGCCCACCCGGGACACGGAAATGCCCGGGTTCACGGCGGGCATGATGCCGGAATTGAACAGCTCGGATTCCAGGAAGATCTGCCCGTCGGTAATGGAAATGACGTTGGTGGGAATGTAGGCGGAGACGTCGCCGGCCTGCGTCTCGATGATGGGCAGGGCGGTCAGGCTGCCGCCGCCCTTCGCCGGGGACATATGGGCCGCCCGCTCCAGCAGACGGGAGTGGAGGTAGAAGACGTCACCGGGATATGCCTCCCGTCCGGGGGGCCGGCGGATCAGCAGGGAGATGGCCCGATAGGCCACGGCGTGCTTGCTCAGGTCGTCGTAGATGCACAGCACGTCCTTGCCCTGGTGCATGAAGTATTCGCCCATGGTGCAGCCGGAGTAGGGGGCGATGTACTGCATGGGGGCCAGCTCTGAGGCGGTGGCGGAGACTACGATGGTGTAGTCCATGGCGCCGCCCAGGGTCAGATTGCTGACGATCTGGGCCACGGTGGACCGCTTCTGGCCGATGGCCACGTAGATACAGACGACATTTTTACCCTTCTGATTCAGAATGGTGTCGGTGGCGATGGTGGTCTTGCCGGTCTGACGGTCGCCGATGATCAGCTCCCGCTGGCCCCGGCCAATGGGGATCATGGAGTCAATGGCCTTGATGCCGGTCTGCAAGGGCACATTCACCGGCTCCCGGTCGATGATGCCGGGGGCGGGGGATTCGATGGGGCGGTAGGCCGCCGCCTCGATGGGGCCCTTGCCGTCAATGGGCTGGCCCAGGGCGTCCACCACCCGGCCGATGAGCCCCTCGCCCACGGGGACCGAAACGACCCGGCCCGTGCGCTTGACGGTGTCCCCCTCCTGGATGCCCTGGTCGTCGCCCAGGACCACGATGGACACCGCGTCCTCTTCCAGATTCTGGGCCATGCCGTAGGCGCCGTTGGGAAATTCCACCAGCTCGCCGGCCATGCAGTTTTCCAGACCGGAGGCCCGGGCGATGCCGTCGCCCACCAGAACGACCACGCCGGTCTCGCTCTGTTCCAGGCGGGTCTCGTAATGCTTGATTTGTTCACGGATGATCTTGGTGATCTGTTCGTGTCTAGCTTCCATAGCGTCCCTGCTTTCTCATACGATTCTTCCACAAAATATGGTATATTATGGAAGCGGCCGCGAAGCCCGTCCGGCAAAAGACTGCCGAAGGGTCCGGCCGGATTCAATCAGAGTACCGTGCCCTTGAGCAGGCCCCGAATGTCGGCAAGCCGCTTGGCCACGGTGTCCTCCACCCGCTTGCCGTCGTAGTCCAGGCGCACGCCCCCCAGGGTCTCCGGGTCCACCCGGCACTGGAGCTTCACGGTCTTGCCCGTGAGGGCCTCCAGCTTTTCCGTCAGGCGGCGGGTCTGGTCCGGGGTCAGCGGCACGGCGGTCACCGCCGTCACGGGCAAAATGCCGTTGTCGGCGTAATACTGCTCCCGGTAGGCTTTGACGCAGGCGGGGAATTGCCGGGCGCAGCCCCGCTCCGACAGCAGCTTCAGCGTATTGAGCACATAGGGCTCCACCTGTCCCCGGAGGGCCTCGTCCGCGATCTGACACCGCTCCTGCTTGGGCAGGGTGGCGGCGTCCAGGAGCCGCAGATAGTCGGGCGTCTGGGAGAAAAGGGCTTCCAGCTCCTCCAGCTCCGTAAGGATCTTCTGGGCAAGCCCCTCGTCCTTTGCCAGGTCATAGAGGGCCTGTCCGTAGCGGCTGGCTTCGGCGCTCATTCGTCACCACCCAATTCTTCAATGAAACGGTCCACCAGGGCGGTCTGGTCGGCCCCGTCCAGGGTCCGGCCCACGACCTTCCCGGCGATGGCCAGGGCCAGGTCGGAGATCTCGTCCTTGGCGTCGTTGACGGCCTTCTTTCGCTCCTGGGCGATGTCGGCGGCGGCCTTCTGGCGGATGGCGGCGGCCTCCTGGTTGGCGCGGCGGAGGATCTCCTCCTCCCGGCTCTGGCCCCGGGCCACCGCTTCCTTCACCAGCCGCTCCCCGGTGTCGGCGGCGGCGGAGAGCTTCTGCTCATACTCCAGCCGCAGGGCCTCGGCCTCGGACCGGGCCTGACCGGCGGCGGCGTAGGTATCGTCGATCTCCTTCTGCCGGCTGTCGATCATGTTCATCACCGGGCCGAATAGGAATTTTTTCAGCACGAAGAAAAGGGCCAGAAAGTTGGCAAGGGCAAACAGGGCGTCCCACAGGTTCACGCCCATAAAATCTTCAAATCCCACGCTTTTTCGCTCCTTTCGTCAAAAAATGGGGAGAAGAAGATCAACTGATGCCAAACATGATGACGAAGGCGATGACCAGGGAGTAGATGCCGGTGGTCTCCGCCACGGCGCAGCCCAGGAGCATATTGGTCCGCAGGGTGCTGGTGGCCTCGGGCTGACGGGCCATGCCCTCCAGGGCCTTGCTGACGGCGATACCCTCGCCGATGCCGGGGCCGATGGCGCCAATGCCCATGCAGATACCGGCGCCGATGGCGCAGGCGGCCTTAATGATCGCGTGTTCCATAGAATGTTTCCTCCAAAAGTTGATTTCTTATAAATTTTTAAGAAAGCGTTGCTTTCAGCTTTCACTTGCTTTTTCCTCCGGCGGCGGGCAGGCCCCGGAGATATAGACCATGCTCAGCAGGCAGAAGACGAATGCCTGCACAAAGCCGGAGAACAGGTCAAAGTACAGCGACAGCACCGCCGGGATGCCGAACTGCAAGATGGGCACGCCGGTGAGGAGCCCCGAATATTGAAGCAGCCCCAGGGCTCCCAGTACGGCGAGGACGATCCCCACGATCCACAGGGCGGTCCTGCCCCTGTGCCGGCCCAGGAAGAATAGGACCCCGCCCAGGATCAGAACGATCAGAGGCACCGCCCAGGTGCCGGACAGAACGCCGATGAGGGCGGCGGAGGCCACGCTCAGGGCGGTGTAGAGGATGCTGGTGATGACTCCGCCGCCGGCCACGTTGCCGAAATGACGGAAGGCCATGGACACGGGCTGGGCCACCTCGGAGATCAGATTCATGGGAGTCATGACCGCCACGGGCTCGGTGAAGCCCTTGAGCCAGCCCAAAAAGCCGTTGCGCTTGATGGAGTTGTACCAGATGATGGCGCTGACCATCAGCGCCCAGGTAAGGGTGACGCTGAGGTCCGCGGTGGTGGAGCGGAAGAAGCCCAGCATACTGATCAAGGAGCCGCAGATGGAGGACAGGAAGAGCGTCCCGATGAAGGGGGTCCAATAGGCGTTGTGCTCGCCCATGGTCTCCACCACCAGGGTGCGGAGCATGGTCACGGCCTTTTCCACCAGGACCTGGAGCTTCCCGGGCCGCTTTTGCAGGCGTTTTCCCAGGAAATACCCGGTCACGCTCAGAAAGATCGTCACCAGCAGCAGCGACAGGGTGGTCTGGGTCACGGGGATGCCCCCGAAGATGGGAATGGTAAAATAGATGTACGCGCCGTTGACACTTACATTCATGCCGCGGGATCCTCCTTTTTCCGGAAAAATTCTCCCAGGGTCAGGACGAGCCGGGGAAAGAGCAGGGGCAGCAGCAGGGCAATGAGGTTGCACTTGCCGCTTTTGGCGCCGAGAAACAGCCCCAGGAACAATCCGGCGTAGCGCGCCAGGAAGGAGATGGCGATGACGCTCTGTCCCCCCTTGACGTTTTGCTGCTCCGCCCGGTCCGCCGCCAGGCTGACCCCGGCGCTCATCAGCAGGAAGTTGGCCAGGGACAGCCCTCCGCCGATCAGGCCGCCTAAGAGGACGGCGCTGTCCCAGTACCCCAGGACCGCGAAGACGGCGAACATCAAAGCCAGACAGGCCGCCGTCCCGCCGGCCACGAAGAGAGCCTCCCGCAGGATCGATCTTTTGCCGTCCATAGCATCCTCCTTCTCAGGTGTGATCGTTGAAAAAGACGTCGCCGGGGCCGTCGTCCTTGTCCTTAGCCAGCCGGTCCAGGACCTTGAGGCTGGAACGCAGACCCTCCACGGCGCAGACCGCGCCGAAGGCCGCGCCGGCCCAGACCACCCAGTCCCCCAGGGAAAAGGCGTCCCGGAGCCAGACCGCCAGCCAGACGCAGCCGCCCAGAGGCGCGGCCACGGACAGTCCAAGCTGGGTGAGCCAGACCAGAAGCTGTAGATTTTTCAAAGGACAGCCCCCCCTCCATAACTTAATTTGTATTATACTCCATGGGCGGGGAAGATGCAAGGCGGAATCGGCGAAATTCCCAAAAAATTTTTCCTCCCGCCGGTAAAATGCTACAAAACGGCATACCCGCCCGACGCTTCGCAGGACGGCCCCCCTGACGTCCCGCGCCGGGGCGGGAAAACGGCGCGTTCAAAAGCCAGCGCAAAGTTTTTTCGGGAAAGGGACTTTTCTTTTTTGCCAAAATATTGTAAACTATACGAAAACCCTTTCACCACGCTCCCACGGGCCGCATATTCTATTCCAGAGGTGTTGCGGGATGGTTCTGTGGGTGCTGTTTGGCTTTTTGGCGGCCTTTGGAGCGGCGTCGGCGGTCTGGTGCCTGGCGGGCTTTCTTCTTCCGGGGTGCCGGGGGACGGCGGTCTGGGTGGGCGAAGCGGCGTTTGTCCGTCGCTGGGCCTGGCTTCGGGAGCTGGGGATGGTCCCCCGGCGGCTTCTCTGGGCCGACTGCCCCCTGCCGGAGGCGGACCGGGCGGCCTGGGCGGCGAAAGGGGTGGAATTTTGCGGCCTGGCGGAGCTTCCCGCCCGGCTGAAGGAGGAGGCCGGGAAACTTGGCGGACCAGGAGATGGAGATCCTGCAGGGCACGGTGAGCGCCGTGGTCTTTCAGAACTATGACAATGGCTACGCCGTCCTGCGCCTGGCCTGCGAGGACGGCCAGACCGTCACCGTGGTGGGCACGGTGCCCATGCCGGCGGTGGGGGAGCGGCTCATGGTCACGGGCCGCTGGGCCAGCCACGCCAGTTATGGCCGCCAATTCGAGGCGGAGTTTTTGGAGCGGCTGATGCCCCAGACCCAGGCGGAGATCCTGGCGTACCTGTCCGGCCGGGCCATCAAGGGCATCGGCGCCCGGATGGCCGCCCGGATCGTATCCTGTTTTGGGGACGACACCCTGCGGATCATGGAGCGGGAGCCGGAAAAGCTGGCGCAGGTGCCGGGGATCTCCGAGGCCAAGGCCAAGCTCATCGGGGAGACCTTCCGCTCCCAGACGGGACTGCGGCAGCTCATGGAGTTTTTCGGCCTCCATCATTTGCCGGCGGAGCTGGCGGTGCGGACCTACAAGCTCTACGGGGAGCAGACCATGGATCTGCTCTACGACGATCCCTATTTGCTGATGGACGAGGGCCTGGACGCCCCCTTCGGCCCGGTGGACCAGTTTGCCATCGACCTGGGGGTGGCCGGGGACGATCCCCGGCGGGTGGAGGCCGGGCTCCTCTTTGAAATGCGCTACAATCTGACGGGCGGCCACAGCTTTCTGCCGAGGGACAAGCTGGTCCTGGCCACGGCCCAGATGCTCTCCGTGGAGCCGGAGACCGCCAAGGCGGGCCTGGACCGGCTCCTGGAGGGCGGGCGGCTGGTGGGGGACACCCTGGCGGGCATCGACATCGCCTATCTGCCCGAGCTCTATGACGCGGAGACCGAGTGCGCGGCCCGGCTCCTGGAATTTGCCGGGGAACGGTACGAGGCCCCGGAGGACCTGGAGGCCATGCTCGCCCAGGCCGCCGGCGGCAGCGGCCTCCGCTACGCTCCCCAGCAGGAGGAGGCCCTCCGCGCCGCGGCCCGGACCGGAGTCCTCCTGATCACCGGCGGCCCCGGCACCGGCAAGACCACCATCCTCAATGGAATTTTGTCCCTCTACTCCCAGATGGGCCTGAAATGCCTCCTGGCGGCTCCCACGGGCCGGGCGGCCAAGCGCTTGACGGAGGTGACGGGCCGGGAGGCCTCCACCATCCACCGCCTCCTGGAGGCGGGGGTGGACCCCAACACCGGGCGGATGTTCTTCGCCCGGGACGAGAGCAGCCCCCTCCGGGCCGACGCCGTGATCGTGGACGAGATGAGCATGGTGGACGTGCTTCTGCTGGGAAGCCTTCTGAGGGCCATCCCGCCCCGCCGGCGGCTGATCCTGGTAGGGGACCCGGATCAGCTCCCCCCTGTGGGGCCCGGCTCCCCCTTCGGGGATATGCTCCGCAGCGGGGTCCTGCCCTCGGTGCGGCTGACGGAGATCTTCCGCCAGGCCCAGCGGAGTCTCATCGTCATGAACGCCCACCGGGTCAACCATGGACAGATGCCGGATTTGAAATGCCGGACCAGCGACTTCTTTTTCCTGCCCTGCCGGACGGAGGAGGCGGTGGCCCAGACCATCACGGACCTGTGCGCCCAGCGCCTGCCCAAGAATATGGGCATCCCCTCCGGCCAGATCCAGGTCCTGACCCCCACCCGCAAGGGCGCTGTGGGCACCTGGAGTCTGAACAAGCGGCTCCAGGACCGTCTCAACCCCCCGTCCCCGGAGAAGAAGGAGCGCGCCTGGGGCGAGTTTTCCTTCCGGGAGGGGGACCGGGTGATGCAGATCCGAAACAACTACGACATTATGTGGAAAAAGACCGACGGCTCCGCCATCGGCGCCGGCATTTTCAACGGCGACATCGGCACGGTGAGCTCCATCGACCCCGCCATGGAGACCATGACGGTGGTCTTCGAGGACCGGGAGGCGGAGTACGACTTCACCCAGCTCGGGGAGCTGGAGCCGGCCTATGCCATGACGGTCCACAAGAGCCAGGGCAGCGAGTACCGGGCGGTGATCCTCTCGGTGTGGGGCGGGTCCGGGTATCTGTGCAACCGCAGCGTCCTCTATACCGCCATCACCCGGGCCAGGGAGCTGCTGATCCTGGTAGGCCGGCCCGAGGCTGTGGCGGCCATGACGGAGTCCGTCCGGGTGGGCCGCCGGTACACCGGCCTCAAGCTCCGGCTCCAGGAGAAGAAATCATGATGCTGCTCGCCCTTTTGAAGGATCTCCTCTTTCCGCCCAAGTGCGTCCTCTGCGGAAGGCTTCTGGAAAAGGAGGAGACGGACCTGTGTAATACCTGCCGGGTGGACGGGCCGGTCTATCCCCGGCCCGGGACGAAAAAGGATTCTATTGACCGCTGGACCGCGGTGTGGTATTATGATAACACCGTCCGGAGGAGCCTGCTCCGCTTCAAGTTTCGGGGCGCCCGCTCCTACGCCGGCGCCTATGGCCGCCAGCTTGCCATGAAGCTGGACCGGGAGGCCCTGACGGACTTCCAGATCCTGACCTGGGTGCCGGTGAGCGGCCGGCGTCTGCGGAAGCGGGGCTACGACCAGGCCCGCCTCATCGCCGAGGCCACAGCCCGGGAGCTGGGGACCCAGGCCCAGCGGACCCTGGAAAAGGCCCGGGACAATCCGCCTCAGTCCGGCATCCGGGGGCAGGCCCACCGCCGCGCCAACGTGCTGGGGGTCTTCCGGGTGACGGACCCGGCCCTCGTCCGGGGGAAGAAGGTCCTTTTGTTAGACGATATCCTCACCACCGGAGCCACCGCCTGCGAGTGCGCCCGGGTCCTGCTGACGGCGGGGGCGGAGGAAGTGCTCTTCGCCGCGGTGGCGGCGGCGGGGCCAAATAAGGAAAACAGGTGATACAAATGCCATTCCAAATGCCATTTCTCTTTACCAACGACCTGGGCGTGGACCTGGGGACGTCCAATGTGCTGATCTACGTACATAACCGGGGCGTGGTGGTCCGGGAGCCCTCGGTGGTCGCGGTGGACAAGAACACGGGCCGCATCCTGCAGGTGGGGGCCGCCGCCCGGAATATGCTGGGACGGACCCCCGGCAACGTGGTCGCCATGCGGCCATTGAAGGACGGGGTCATTTCCGACCATGAAATGACGGTCCGGATGCTCCAGCAGCTCTTCCGCACCGCCACCCGCTCCAGCATCTTCACCCCCAAGCCCCGGGTGGTGGTCTGCGTGCCCAGCGGCGTGACGGAGGTCCAGGAGCGGACGGTCATCAACGCCGCCATCGAAGCCGGCGCCCGAAGGGTCTACCTCATCGAGGAGCCACTGGCCGCCGCTCTGGGGGCCAACCTGGACATCAGCGGCCCCAGCGGCTACATGGTGGTGGACATCGGCGGCGGCACCACGGACGTGGCGGTGCTGTCCATGAACGGGGTGGCGGCCTCCTCCTCCATCAAGGTGGCGGGGGACGCCTTTGACGACGCGGTGGCCCGCTTTGTACGGCGGCAGTTCGGCGTGGTCATTGGCCAGGCCACGGCGGAGAACATCAAGATCCAAATCGGCTGTGTCTATCCCCGTCCCCAGGACATCTCCATGAACGTCAGGGGCCGGGACGCCAACACCGGCCGCCCCCGGGACCTGACTCTGTTATCCTCCCAGATCTACAACGCCCTCCGCCGTCTGGGCCGTCAGATCGCGGACGAGGTACTGTCGGTCCTGGAGGCGACTTCCCCGGAGCTGGTGGGGGACATCTCCCAGAACGGCATCACTCTCACCGGCGGCGGCAGTCAGATCTGGGGCATGGACGCCCTGCTGACGGAGCACACCGGCATCCGCACGACCCTGGCGGACGATCCGGACTCCTGCGTAGCCTACGGCTGCGGCAAGAGCCTGGAATGGATCAACCATATGCAGGAGGGCCCCATCAACATTGCCCGCCGCCGGATCATGCGGGAGCGCTGAAAAACGGAAAAAAGAACCCCCCAGGGGGCTTCCCAATGGGGAAGAGGAAGAGTATAATGTTCCCGTCGGTTACCTCTTAACGATCCCAGATTCCAATGACAAGCGCCGCGCTTCTCGGGGAAGAAGCGCGGCGCGCATTTTGTTTTGGGATGGGCGACATTCAATATTACTAATCGACCGGCATATTTTACAAAAATTTTCCAGCGAAATGACAAAAAAAGGGTTGAAGACTGGCGAAAGAAGTGTTATCATATAAGCGGTATGTTTTGCCCCGAGAAAAAATGGCAGTAGCCAAAGAAGTGTAGGAGGAAAAATATGGTACGAAAAGGGAACATCAAAAAACTGCTGTCGCTGCTCCTGGCGGCGGTAATGTGCCTGTCCCTGCTGCCTGTGACGGCTTTGGCAGAGGAAGCAGGAGAGACTGTTGCAAAATGGACGATTACAACTGAGCAGACAAAAGAAGGCGCATTTGCCAGCGACATGACAGATATAACGGCTGATGCGTCTGGAACGATGACGTATTCCTCTAATCGGTTTGGCGGTTCCGGTTGGAAAAAAGGAAATGCGTTCTTTTTTTCTACTCCTACAACCGGATACACAAATCTAACTGTGGAAGGAAAAGTTCGCGCATCTAAGACTGGACCTGCAAGTGTACAGCTCGAAGGGAAGATCAGCGATAGCTGGGTTCCTCTCGGAGAGAGCATCAGTATTGGCAATGCAAGCACCACCACTACGAAAGAGTTTAGCGTTAGCATATCAGAAACAGCAATGGAAAATCAGCCCATGGCTGAATTCAGGCTCGTTGTAGATACGGATTTGGCGGGCAATGGTGCTACTATTGGCAGTGGTGGAACGCTGTATATTGAGTCTTATATTGTAGTTACCGGAACATCTTCCTCCGGCGGCGGAACGGACCCGGTGGATCCTTCCACTCCTCCTGCCGAGGACCCCGACGTTGTGCCGATCAAGACCGCACTGGAAGCATCTTCCGGGGAATTTACGGTCAAGGGCGTTGTCACGCTGATCGACGGAAGCAATGTTTACATTCAGGACGAGACTGGCGGCATCTGCGTCCGCGTGAGCAAAACCCCGGATGTGAAGCTGGGCGATACCGTTATTGGCAAGGGCACGAGGGGTGAATACTATGGCTTGCCGCAACTGAATAGCGGCACCTGCACGAAGCAGGATTCTGGGCTTCCGCCTCTGACGGCGAAAAAGTACAGCGTTTTCTCTGATCTGCAAAAGGAAGATATCTGCACCTATGTTTCTTTTGAAGGATTGGAAGTAACGATTGTAGATGACAATAACGGGAGCTTTTCCAACCCCAACATTACCGTCAAGGACTCTTCCGGCGCCACCCTGCAAATCTATAAGGCGGTTATTGATAAGGTCGACGGAAAATGGTCCGTTGCGGTGGGCGACAAGCTCAATCTCTCTGCCGCTGTCGGATGTTACAAGGAAACATTCCAACTCCGCAACACCCTTTCTACCGAAATTCAAGTTGTGAGCAAAGAGCAGGAACCCGACCCCGAGCCCCCGACCACCGGCACCACCTGGACCAAGGTCAACTTGGAGGATATCAAGCCGGAGGACCAGATTGCCATTACGATGACGACATCCGATGGGGCAACGTATCTGCTTCCTACCGTGGGAAACGGTAAAAAAGGCCAACCCCTTGTTGTGAAGGGAGAAGTTTCCGGCACGACTTTGACGACAGCGGACAGTGCTGACCTTACTTGGAATATTACTACGGCGGAAGGCGGCTATTATATCAGCTCCGGTGGAAGTTACCTGAGCCTGACAAATGACAACAACGGCGTCCGAATCAAAGACATCCAAACGGTTTGGACAGTAGACGGCGCGTACCTTACTGCAAAGGACTCCGCTGGTAACACTCGGTATTTGGGTGTTTATAGTTCAAGCGCTCCGACTGACTGGAGAGCTTATAAAGACAAATCTGGTAGCGGTAATATTGAGGGCCAAACCGTTGGCTTCTGGAAACTGACCGCCGGCGGCGGGGAGCCTACGCCGAGCGAAGGTCTTGCCGATGGCGAGTATATTATCTGGAATCCTGAGTACAACAAGGCTCTGTCCAGTACCAAGGGTGGCTACAGTAATTTCTATAATGTAGGCGTAGATGTGACAGTTTCCGGTACAATGCTCTACGGGGCGGGGCAGGCCGAGATCTGGACCGTGAAGACCGATGCGTCCGGCGATGTCACGATTTCCTTTGGCGGCAAGAATCTGGGCTTGGGTGCGAGCTATACCAGTATGGATCTGGGCGCCGTCTATGACAAATGGCGGCTGGAAGACGCTGGCAACGGCCTCTACTTTGTGAGGAATGTTGGCAGGGACGACGGAGATTACTACATGACTTGGAGCTCCTTCGAGACCTACCAAGCGGATAATAAAAAGAGTGCGAACGGAGACGAGCGGTATGCTCTGAAATTCACTCCCGCCAGCGATGTGGCGGAAGACACCACGAATTATTACCTCCCCGTAGAGGGCGATCAGATCGTCATTTACAGCCCCGCCGGCGGCGTGGTCATGAACAGCACCATGGGCGGGACCAACGCGGTCCTTGTGGGCGATACGGTTTTGACCGACGGCTCTGAACTGGTGTTCACCGTCCATGTCAATGCTGCCGATGGGACCTACCAGTTTGAAACCGACGACGGCCGGCTGTTGGATCTGCCCAGCGGCTCCGCGCTGTTCCCCTCCGCAGCTTCTACTGCTCAGTATCCCAATTGGAAGCTCTCCAAGATCTCCGGCGGCTGGAAGATGCGCAATGCCGATGGATCCCTGGAGAAGTCCACCGTGGAGTATTACGGTGGCAAGTTCACCAACTATTACGACGGTACGGATTCGATCTACGCCGTCCAGTTCCTCAAGGCGGATTCCTGCCGCGTCCGCTATCCCGTGGACGACAGTTGGGAGGACGTGGAGGCCATCGCCTCTTGGGGCGGCGGCGCGGATTACGACGACTATGCGGACAAGGAATGGAAGATCCCCGGCGACCTGTTCGTCACCAACGATCTGAAGGACTCCGGCGCGTACTTCCAGGCAGTGGTCAGTGGGCAGCCCATCAGGCCGGTTCCGGATGGCACCTCTCCCTATTTTGGCGGCAAGGGCTTAGGCTCCGGCACCGACGACTATATGCAGTTCGTCTTCTCCACCCTGGGCTGGGGCCAGATGACCCTGTCCTTCCGGATGCGGCTCACCGGCAGCAGCCCCAACGGTTTCCAGCTCCAATACTCTGTGGACGGCGGAAAGACCTTTGAGAATTTTACCACTGGAACCTATATCTGCAACTATACCGACTATTCCGGCGGCTCAAACAATCCTGTGGCCACGACCAAGAGCGGCGCGATCACCGATGGTAAGATCCTTGGCGACATGAGCTATATCAAGGGCGACGCGCACTATACGGACTTTACTTTTGACGTTCCTGCCGGCGCGGAGAATGTGAAGGACCTGATCGTCCGCATGGTCCCCGATACCACCAAGACCGCAAACGGGAACGAGGGAAAGCCCGGCTCCAGCAATAACGTCCGCATCGACTCCGTGGTGTTTGCCGGTTACCCCATCGTGGACGAGGGGATCGTCTCCTACGTGGACGTGGAGCCCAACGGCGAAGAGGATCAGGCTCCCGGAACGGCGCTGACCATGACCTGTGCCACCCCCGGCGCGGAGATCTTCTATCGCTTTAACGGCACAGGGGAATATCTGCGCTACGATCCCGAAAACAAGCCGGTCCTTCCGGAGCCCCTGCCCGCTTATTTGGAGGTATATGCCACCGCGTCGGCGCTCCAGAGAAGCGTTACCCGCATCTTTGCCTACGCCAGCGGCCATGTGCCTGCGGTAAAGATGAATCCCAACGGCGGCGGCGTGTACTTTGCGGGTACGGATCCCATCGAGGTCACGCTGACCTGCGAGATGAAGGACGCTACCATCTACTACATTACTTATAGTGCCGCCCGCCCGGACGAGCCCGTTTGGAAGCAGTACGAGGGCCCCATTTCCTCCCTTAAGAAGGGCTTTGGCAGCCTGACCATCGAGGCATATGCCGTGAAGGACGGCTATGCGGACAGCCCCGTCACCACCCGGACTTTTACTGAGCGGAGTTCTGAGAAATATAACATCTACTTCGGCCAGATGCATTCCCACACCACCTATTCCGATGGCGCGGGCACGGCAAAGGAAGCCTATGACCATGTCAAGAGCCTGGATCCGGATCTGTATAATATGGACTTCCTGTTCGTAACGGACCACTCCAACTCTTTTGACGACGCCGGCGGCAGCAAAACGATCAACGATGTCCGCGAGGGAACGGAATGGAACGAGGGCAAGGCATTGGCTGCCGATGCCACCACGGATCAGTTCGTTGGCGCCTTTGGCTATGAAATGACCTGGTCCAACGGCCTTGGCCACATCAACACCTTCAACTCCATTGGTTTCCAGGACCGGACCCAGAGCGCTTATACCACCTACTCCACAGCCCTGCAAAACTACTATTCCATGCTGAAGACCACGAATGGCACCATCAGCCAGTTCAACCATCCCGGCACTACCTTTGGCGACTTCAGCGACTTTGCCTACTACGACGAGGAGATCGACCAGTACATCACCTTGATCGAGGTGGGCAACGGCGAGGGCGCGGTTGGCTCTTCCGGCTACTTCCCCTCCTACGAGTATTACACCCGCGCCCTGGACAAGGGCTGGCACGTGGCCCCCACCAACAACCAGGATAACCACAAGGGCCGCTGGGGCGATGCCAATACGGCCCGGAGCGTGGTCCTGGCGGACGAGCTTACTGAGGAGGCCATCTACGACGCCATGCGGAATTACCGCGTCTATGCCTCCGAAGACGTCAACCTGGAGATCTACTACACCCTGGACGGCAACATCATGGGCACCATCCTGGATGGCGTTGACGCGGAAACCGTCCACATCGCCGTGGATATCCGTGACGCCGAGAATGAGGGCGGCAAGGTGGAGGTCATTGTGAACGGCGGTCTCTCTGCCGCAAGCAAAGACTTCGAGGGCAACGGGCTGGTAGAGTTGGACGTTTCCTCCCAGTACAACTACTACTACATCAAGATCACCCAGAAAGACGGCAACATCGCCGTCACCGCGCCCGTGTGGATCGGCGATGTGGAAGCGATCGGCGTTTCCAAGTTTGAGGCGGAAGGCGCTATGACCGTTGCCGGCCAGGAGCAGACCTTCGATCTGGAAATCTACAACAACGAGAGCAAGAAGTTTGACGTCAGCTCTATCACCGTTACCGATCAGAACGGCAAGGAGATTTGGACCAGCACCGACGCCATTACCACGGTTCGGAAGCTGAACACGGCGGACTGCACCTTCCGCTACACCTTCCCCGAAAATGGGATCTATACCCTGACGGTGACGGTGAAGGGCCTTTACGACGGTCAGCCGAAGGAGTACACCAAGACGCTTGAGGTCCAGGTCGTTCCCAACCAGTTGGTGACCAAGATCGTGGTGGACGGCACGCACTACAATGACTATGTTTCCGGCTACTACGGCGGAAACATGAACAACGCGACCACCATCGCCGCCAACAACGCGGTACAGTTGGAGGTCGTGACCGACAAGATCACGGCTGAGACGCTGAAAGACTGCTCCCTGCTGGTGATCTCCGCCCCGGGCAAGAGTTACGGTGTGGCAAACGCCGGTCCCTATGAGCCTACGACCTATGAACCGGAATTCCTTGAACTGGTCAAGGAGTACGTAGAGAAGGGCGGCACCGTGATCATCTGCGGCCTGGCCGACTATCAGGATAAGATCATCCACGGCAGCGTGGAGCAGAATAAGCTGCTGGAAGCCATTGGTTCCACCATGCGCATCAACGACGACGAAGTGTGTGACGATGTAAACAATGGCGGACAGAATTACAGACTGTATCCGGAGAACTTCAATATGGACTCTCCGTGGACGAAGGGGATCATCACCAAGGACCAGGTGGCGGAAGGTGAATCCTATCAGAAGTACAGCCAGTACAGCGGCTGTAGTGTGGACATTGGTACGAAGGGCACCTGGCTTGTGCAGGGCTTTGAAACAACCTATTCCATCGACAGCGATAAGGACAACCGCGGCGGAATTGATAAGGACAGTAACGATCCGGTCTACTTCCTGGCTGTTGAGGACACGGAATATGGCGGCCACATTTTCGCAGCCGGCGGCGTGTTCCTGTCCGACTTTGAAGTGGCGGCCGAAATGGACAACCAGTTCAGCCTTCCTTACGCCAACCGTACCATTTTTGAAAACATCATGCACGCGATGTGCGCACCGGAAGCCGAAGCGATGCTGACCATTGCCGAGGCTCGGGAACAGCCCAAGGGCAGCGTGTTCATGGTGGAGGGCTATGTCACCAGCGGTACCACCCTGCCTGCGACGACCTTCTTTGACGCGATCTACGTCCAGGACGACACCGGCGGCATTACCTGCTTCCCCTATGCCACTACCGGCCTGGCCATTGGCACCAAGGTCCGTATCCTGGGCTATGCGGACGCCTATCAGGGCGACCGGGAAATTCAGATCATTTCCCTCACCGTTCTGGACGCGGAGCCCAATGTGTACCCGCCCAAGGCGCTGACGACGAAGCAAGCCACCGACTACGCTGCTTATGGCGGATTGCTCGTCAAGACCACCGGCACGGTCAGCCAGATCGTGAAGAGCGGCGATAAGATCTCCCAGTTCAAGCTCACCGATGGCACCGGCGTGGCCGCCACCATCTTCGTGGACGGCTATATCTGGGGTGCGGATGAAACCGATCCTATCTCCGCCGACCTTCAGGAGGGCCAGACCGTGGAAGCCTGGGGCCTGCTGTACCTCCATCCCGAGGGAGAGGTCGAGGTCAACGTTCCCGTCCTCCGGGTGCGGAATATGGATGAGATCTTCCTCATCAAGAACGCGGAAGAGGACGCCGGTTCGGATGTCACCATGTCCGGCGGCAGCTACGACGCGACCAAGGATGCGGACGCCTCCGTCAGCGTGGAGAACGTGACGGTCGGAGAAGTGACTGGAGTGTTTGTGGACGGCGTTTTGGTCGATCCGGCTTACTATGCGATCAAGGACGAAAACGGCAAGACCGTGATCACCTTCACGGGCGAATTCCTCGCAACGCTGTCGGGCGGAAACCATACGGTGACCGTGGCCTATGGGAAGGAGGATGGACATTTCCAGGTGTCCGCCACTCTGACGGTCGCCGGCGCGTCCAGACCGATCCCCGAGCTCCCGACTCCCGGCACGGCGTCTCCTTCGACGCCCACCACGTCCACCATGCCCGCCACCCCCGGCGCGACCGGCGACGGTCCCGCCAAGACTGGCGATGCCTTCTCCTTGGGCCTGGTGCTGGGCCTGCTCCTGCTGGCCGGGACAGGTATGACGGTTACCGCCGTCTCCCTTCGGAGAAAGAAAAAATAAACCGATCACATAACGGCAAGCCTGTGCGGAAACGCACAGGCTTCGCCCCGTTGGAGGACCGATCTTGAAAAAGCAATTTCAGTGGTTCCAGCGTAGCTGGAAAAAAATCGTGACGGCGGCGGTGTTTCTGATCGCCTTTTGCGCCGCCCTCTGGTGGGCCAACACCGGCTGGCCCGGATATACCGTCACACCGACTACCGGCATCGAATATGAGACTGCCCGGGTCCTGGAGGTGCTGGAGGACAACACCCAGGTGGACGACGCCATCGAGGGCTTCCGCCGGGGCAGCACCCAGCTCCGGCTGGAGCTGCTGACGGGCCGCTATCAGGGGGACGAGGTGGTCCTTACCAATTATTACAGCGCTCTCTACAACGTGGACGTGCGGGAGGGGGACCGGGTCATCGTCCGGATCGACACCGTCGGCGTCAACGAGTACCAGGTGTCCATCTACAACTATGACCGGACGGCGCTGCTGTTCGCCTTTGTGGCGATCTTTGCCGCCGCGCTGGTGCTGATCGGCGGGATGCAGGGGCTCCGGGCCTTTCTGGGGCTGGCGTTCACCTTTGTCAGCGTGGTTTTCCTGGTGGTGCCCCTGACGCTGCGGGGCCTGCCGTCCGTACCGCTGACGATCGCCCTGGTGGCGGTGACCAGCATTGTCAGCTTCTATCTGCTGGGAGGCTGGCAGCCCAAGACCGTGGGAGCGGCGTTGGGATGCCTGTGCGGCGTGTGCCTGGCGGCGCTCTTTGGGGCGGCGGCCAGCGCCCTGGTCCATATCACCGCCTACCAGATGGACGAGGCCGAGGCGCTGATGCTGACCCAGAGCGAGAACGGACTGCGTATGCGGGGACTGTTTCTCAGCGGCGTACTGATCGCCGCCCTGGGCGCGGTGATGGACATTGCCATGAGCGTGGCCTCGGCCATGGACGAAGTGAAGACCAAGCGGCCCGATATGTCCATGGGGGAGTTGTTCCGCTCCGGAATGCGGGTGGGCCGGGACGCCACGGGCACCATGGCCAACACCCTGGTGCTGGCGGTGGCCGGGTCCTCCTTCAATATGATGGTGCTGATCTACTCCTACCGGGTCAGCTTCACCCAGTTGATGAACACCGATTTTGTGGCTGTGGAGCTGATCCGCAGCATCGCGGGGAGCCTGGGCATCATCATGGCGGTGCCCTGTGTGGCGGCTATCACCGCCGCGCTGCTGTGCCATCAAAAGCGCGGGGAAACGCCGCCCCCGCCGGCGCGGAAAAAGAAGAAAAACTAGTGCCGTCCGTCGCCGGCGGTGGCGTGCGGCCCGTTTCCGCCGGTCATTCGGAAGGAAAGGGGGGAGATCCATAGGGACCTCCCCCCGCTTTTCGATTTGTTTTCCAGGATTTCCCGCCGGCCGATTCTAAGCTTCCCCCGGGGCGGCCCCTTGAAAAGTGACTTTTTTTGCGCCTCCATCTTGCTATTTTTTGAAAATGCACGTATAATGGGCGAGAGCAAGGAGGGAAGAAAATGATCCTGTATTTGACCAGCAGCCCCTGTGTGCCGGGGGCGGACCGGGCCATTTTGAATCCGGC
Source organism: uncultured Oscillospiraceae bacterium (assembly GCA_947625965.1). GTDB lineage: Bacteria > Bacillota > Clostridia > Oscillospirales > Oscillospiraceae > Faecousia. The sequence continues at coordinate 11,026 of CANQQO010000018.1, read as the reverse complement.
CAACGGCTTTCTGGACCGGCTCCGCCGGGATGTGCCCGAGGGCGTTCGCTGCCTGGTGGTCTGCTCGGACCCGGACAGCTTTGCCTTTACAGACCAATTCGCCTGGGATATGGCCGGAGCCTTCCGGGAGGCGGGGCTTCCCTGGGGGGATCTTCGGGTACTGGACGGCCGGAATCCGGAGCAGACCGGGGAGCTGGTGGCCTGGAGCCAGATGATCCTGCTGGCCGGGGGCCATGTGCCCACCCAGAACCGCTTTCTCCGGGAGGTCGGCCTGGCCGGTTTTCTCAGGGACTATCCCGGGACGGTGATCGGCGTCAGCGCCGGGAGCATGAACAGCGCCGCCATGGTCTATTCCCACCCGGAGCTCCCGGGGGAGGCGGTGGACCCTGACTACCAGCGGTTCCTGCCGGGCCTGGGGCTTACGTACATCAATATCGTCCCCCATTTTCAGCAGATCCGGGATCTGCGCCTGGATGGGCAGCTCGTGGTCTGGGACATCGCCCTGGGGGACAGCCGGGGGCATTGCTTCTATGCCCTGCCTGACGGGACCTATTTTTACGCCCGGGAGGGGAGGACCCTCCTCTGCGGCGAGGCTTACCGGATGGAGGAAGGACATTTTTACCAGGTCTGCCGCGAGGGGGAGACCCTGGCCCTTTGAAAGGAGGAGACACCATGAAGAAGGAACTTCGCGTTGTACAAATTGGATTTGGCCAGCGGGGGATCCCCATGCTGGATCTGATGCTGAAGACCATGGAGGATATCCGTGTGGTGGGGGTGTGCGACACCTATCCGGACCGCACCGCCGCTGCGGCGGACCGGATCGAGAAGGCCCGGGGATATCGTCCCGTTCCGTCGGAGGACGATCGCCGACTGCTGGAACTGGACGCCGACGCAGTGCTCATCACCAGCGCCTGGGAGGGGCACATCGACATGGCCTGCCGGGCCATGGAGGCGGGCTTCGATGTGGGCTGCGAGGTGGGCGGCGCCTACCACGTCGAGGACTGCTGGCGTCTTGTGGAGACCGCCCGGAGAACGGGAAAGCGCTGTATGCTCCTGGAAAACTGCTGCTACGGCCGCCGGGAGCTGATGGTGAAGAACATGGTGGAGCAGGGACTGTTCGGGGAGATCGTCCACTGTGACGGGGGCTACTGCCACGACCTTCGGGAGGAGGTCAGCACCGGGGAGGAAAACCGCCACTACCGCCTCCGCAACTATCTGGCCCGGAACTGCGAAAACTACCCCACCCATGAGATCGGTCCCATCAGCAAGGTGCTGAAAATCAACAGCGGGAACCGGTTTACTGGTCTGGTGTCCGTGGCCTCCAAGGCCGCCGGGCTCCATGAGTATGTTCTGGCTCATCGGGGGCCGGAGGACAAGCTGACGAAGGCCCAGTTTGCCCAGGGGGACGTGGTGACCACCATTCTGAAAACCGCCCTGGGTCAGACGGTGCGGATCACCCTGGACACCACCCTGCCCCGGGCATACAGCCGTCAGTTTACCGTTCGGGGCACGAAGGCCGCCTACTTTGAGGACATGGACGCGATTTTCCAGGACGGGGTCCACAACCGCTACGAGTTTGACGCCCGCGCGCTCTGGGGCAACGCCAAGGAGTATGAAAAGGACTATGACCACCCCCTCTGGCGGGAGTATCACGCGGTGGGGGGCCACGGAGGCATCGACTATCTGGTCCTGCGGGCCTTTTTTGAGAGCATCGAGCAAAATCAGCCCGCCCCCATCGACGTCTGCGACATGGCGACCTACATGAGCATCACCGCTCTGAGCGAGCGGTCCATCGCCCAGGGCGGGGCCCCGGTAGAGATGCCGGACTTCACCTCCGGCCGCTGGAAAGACGCAAAGCCCAAGACCGGCTTTGCCTACGAGCTTTAACGGGCGTCCCGTCCTCGACCGGCAGGCGGGAGATCCTTCTCCTGCCTTCCAAATGGGACCCGTTTCGCTGGGTACCCATTTGGAGGGGATCGCAGGCCGACCCGCGCACTCGCTGTACGCCGGAGGCGCACAGCTCGCATGGCTGCCGTCAGACAGTACCACCGCCGGCCCTGCCGGTGGTGAGTAAGTGCGCACTTAGAAGACAAGTGACATTTTGAAACCGTCTGGCCTGTGTGTTAAAATATTAGTATAGTTCGAATACTCGGGATTATTGGAGGAAAATTCACCATGCTGTGTGTTATCGCAAAACTTGATGAACTCGCTACAGGAACGCTTGCGGCGATACAAAAAAATGCATTTTCTGATTTTACACCTTCAAATCCGTTGCATGGTCATATTACGCTTGCCACTTACATTGGAGATAATGAGACGGAATTTATGCAATTCTGTAAGCATCTATTTGTGGGGCTTTCGCCCTTTACCGTGGAGTACAAAAAGATTGAGGTTTTAGAAGGAACTTTAGATAGTGCGCCAATTATCGTCGCATCTCCGGAAAGAGCAGGATTATTGGAAGAAGTACACAGGCGCATTGCGGCAGCGTATGACAGTTCCCTCAACCAATGGACACAAACGGACAGTTGGTATCCTCATACAACGTTGCTGTATAAGCCAGGCGTGGATCTGCATCCAATATGCTGTAAAATGGCGGCGTCATTTGTTCCATTTTCAACGCATATACGCAAAATAGAGTTTTCTCGTGTTTTTGAATCAGGGTATGATATCATCGACCAAGTTGAACTACCCGCCTGACAACTGCCTATTGTCCGGGTTGTAAACAGGGACATGACAGCCCATCGGCGTGCCATGTCCCCGTTTGTTCTGCGTCTGCCCTCCTTCCAGCCGGTCGCTTCACTTTGCCACAAATGAGCCGCCAGCCATTGTGTATTTGGTGGGTGAAAGCCCCCTTTACACAATAACGCTCAGGAGATTCTTCTCCTGCCTGCCGCTTTCTTTTAGCGCTGCCCAGGCTGCGGGCGCGCTCCCATGGAGAATTCCCAAAATAAGAAGGTACCGCTCAAAAACAGCGTAAAAAACCTCTTGACATAGTGTGCGACACACAGTATAATATAGATACACAATATTTTGAGGTGATGCCAATGGACGCGCGGGACATTGTCTCCGGGCTGGTGTCGGAGCTGCGGCGGGGGACGTTGATCCTGCTGGTGCTCAGCCGGCTCCGGCGGGAACGGTACGGCTATGAACTGGTGAAGGAGCTGACGGACCGGGGGATCCCCATGGACGCCAACACCCTTTACCCCCTGCTCCGCCGGCTGGAGGGGCAGGGCCTGCTGGAAAGCACCTGGCGGACCGACGAGCCCAAGCCCCGGAAGTATTACCGCTTGACGGACCTGGGCGGGGAGGTGCTGGCCATGGCCACGGAATACTGGCGGCGCTTCTCCCGCCAGGTGGATCAATGTTTGGAGGGATGAACATGGAAAACGATCTGATGGAGCGCTATATCTACGCCGTGACCCGCCGCCTGGGCTCCAAGCAGCGGCAGGACGTGGCGCGGGAGCTGCGGAGCCTCATTGAAGATATGCTCTCCGAGCGCTGCGCCGGGGCAAGGCCCACGGAGCGGGACCTGCGGGTGGTGCTGACGGAGCTGGGCCCGCCGGGAGAGCTGGCACGGAAGTACGACCCGGCGGGAGACCGGGCCCTCATCGGGCCGCCCTATTATGGAATGTACAAGCGGGTGCTGGGTGTGGTCCTGGTCTGCATGGCCGTCGGAATGACCCTCGCCCACGGGATTTTGGCCCTGCTGAAACCGGGGTCCTGGTTTCTGACGCTGGGCCGGTGGCTCACCGGCCTGGCGGCGGGGACGGTCTTCGCCTTCGCTTTCGTTACCGCCCTGTTCGCCTTTTTCAGTTGGCGGGGGGTGGCGGTGGAGCAGTACAATTTTGACGATCTGCCGCCCGTGCCGAAGAAGCGCCAGACCGCCCCGGTGTGGGAGAGTATGGCGGGCATCGCCTTCTGCGTGGTGTTCCTGGTGGTCTTTCTGGGGTGCCCTCAGATCTTGGGCATGGCGGACGGAACGCCCTTACTTTCGGTGGAGGGCATCCGGGCAAGCTGGCCCGTGCCGGTGCTGCTGGCGGCTCTGGGCATCGGCCGGGAGACGGTGAAGCTGCTGGAGCGGCGGTACAGCCGCCGGGTCTTCCTAGCGGCCCTGATCGCCGACGGCCTCAGCGCCGCCCTGGTGATCTGGTGGCTGACGGCCTGCCAGGTGTTCAATCCCGCTTTTTTTGAGAAAATCGGGGCGCTGTTCCCGGAAGACCCCGGTTTTTCCGCGTTTTTTGAAAAATTTCCCACCTTTTTCCTCGCCGTATTTCTCTTTGCCCTGGCCCTGGACGTTTTGGACGCCTTCCTCCGGGGCATGGAGACATAGAATTGCCGTCCGCGGAAGTCCACCTTCCGCGGACAGCCTCCCAAATGGGACCCGCTTCGCTGGGCCCCATTTGGAGGGGATTGCAGGCTGACCCGCGCACTCGCTGTACGCCGGAGGCGCACAGCTCGCACTACTGCCGCCTGTAATGTATTTTTTGCCAGGTACACGCCCTGGCAAAAAAGGATCGAAATGGGTTTGCCGTCTGCGGACGGCAAACTCCGCGAGGCTTTTTTGACAAGCTGAGCCGTCCGCAGAAGTCCACCTTCCGCGGACGGCCTGCTTTCGGTGGTTTTCAGCCAAAAATGGATAAAAATAAAAAAGAGAAAATAAAGTTTTTTCCCAATTACCCATTGCAATTGCTGGGGAAATGTAGTACAATAAGTTCGTTTGAGACACAAGATGCGGTGTTTTGCGCGCTGGCCGCGAATATGACGGGAGAAAGAAGGAGGCGGCGGTATGTTCGGCTTCAAAAAGAAAGGGCCTCAGCTTACGGGGCTGTGGGACATTCACTGTCACCTGGTTCCCGGCGTGGACGACGGCGCGGCGGACTTGCGGGCCTCCATGGCCCTGCTGGAAGCGGAATACCGCGACGGCGTCCGGAATATCATCGTAACGCCTCATAACCGGCTCCATATGTTTGAAAACGAGGAGGCGGACATCCTGGCGGCTTACGAGCAGTTCCGCCAGGCTGCGAAGGCGGCTTACCCGGATCTGGCGCTTTATTTGGGCTGTGAGCTTCATCAGCGTTCGGAGATGGTGGACATGATCCGCGCCCGGGAGCAGTTCCGGCTGGCGGGCGGCAACTGCGTGCTGCTGGAGTTCTCCACCTGGGACGACGCCCGGCGGATCCGCAAGCGGGTCTACACCCTGGCGGCCAACGGGTATACTCCCATCGTGGCCCATGTGGAGCGATACCAGAACCTGACGTCGGATATGGCCCTGGCGGAGGATCTGGTGGGCCTGGGGGCCTACCTTCAGGTCAACGCCGACAGTCTCTTGGGGAAGGACGGCATGGCCGCCCGCCGGTTCAGTCACCGGCTCCTGGAGCAGGGACTGCTCCACTTCGTGGGCAGCGACGCTCACGACCTCAAATACCGCCCTCCCCGGCTGGGAGAGTGCGCCGCGTATTTGGCCCGGCAGTACGGGGAGGAATGTCCCCGCCGGTTGCTCATTGAGAATCCCAAAGAAATTATTTTTGCAGGTGAAGAGAATGGAGAACAATCAGCAGCAAGCGAATGATGTCATGGAGATCGACCTGTTGGAACTCATGCAGGTCCTCTGGAGCAAGGCAGTGATCATTGTCTTGGTGGCGTTCATGACGGCGGTGGCGGTGTTCCTGGTGGAATTCCTGGCCATCACCCCTAAGTACACCTCTACGACCAAAATGCTGGTGCTCGCGAAGCAGAACCAGACGGGGCTGACCAGCAGCGACCTGACCATGAGCTCCCAGCTCACCAAGGACTATGTGGAGCTGATCCAGACCCGGAAGGTGACGGAGCAGGTGATCGCCCGGCTGAACCTGAAGAACAGCGACGGCGAGCCCATGACCCACGAGCAGCTCCTGAGCAAGATGACCGTGACCCAGGTCACCGACACCCGGATTTTGACTATCCAGGTGGAGGACCCGGACCCCTACCTGGCCCAGAGCATCGCCGACGCGATTCGGGATATCGCCGCCGTCCATATCAAAGAAGTGACGGACGTGGAGGCGGTGAACACCGTGGACCCGGCCAACCTTCCCACGAAGACCAGCAGCCCCAGCCTCCTGCGGGACACCGCCATCGGCGGCGTGGTTGGGTTCGTGCTGATCTGCGGCCTGATCTTGGCCCTTCATTTGATGGATAACACCATCAAGACCTCCGACGATGTGGAGCGCTACCTGGGCATCAGCACCCTGGGCACCATCCCCATGGAGTCCAGCACCGCCCAGGCCCAGAGCAGCCGGAAGAAGAGCCGCCGGCGGAGCTCCAGCAGCTATCCCGGCCGTTATTCTACCAACCTTTCAGGGGGAAGAACATGAGACAGATCGTTTTTAAGAACCAGAGCATCACCACCCGGCTTGAGGAGTCCTTCAAGTCCCTGCGTACCAACATTCAGTTCTGCGGCGCGGACAAGCAGGTGATCCTGCTGACGAGCTGCGTCGCCGGCGAGGGCAAGAGCAGCACCAGTCTGCGGCTGGGGATCTCCCTGGCGGAGCTGGGCAAGCGGGTGGTCCTGGTGGACGCTGACCTGCGGAAATCCGTGATGCTGGGCCGGATCGTCCGGGACGGGGAGGAGATCCTGGGCCTGACCCATTACCTGACCCGGCAGGCCGCTTTGCAGGAGGTGCTGTGCAGCACCAACATCCCCAATTTCCATGTCATTACCTCCGGTCCTTACTCCCCCAATCCCGCCGAGCTTCTCAGCTCCCCGGCTTTCGCGGCGATGATCAAGGCTCTGCGGACCGCCTATGACTATATCATTGTGGATACCGCCCCTTTGGGCACGGTCATCGACGCCGCCATTGTGGCGAAATGCTGCGACGGCGCGGTGCTGGTCATCGAGGCCGGCAAGATCAATTACCGCTTTGTCCAGGACACCAAGGCCCAGATGGAAAAGAGCGGCTGCCCCATTCTGGGGGCCATTTTGAACAAGGTCGATATCAAGAAGCCCGGATACGGCAGATACGGCAAGTATGGCAAGTATTACGGCGGCTACTATGGCGACTATTACGGCGATTACAGCTCCCCGTCCACCTCCAGCAGGAGCGACGGCTCGATGCACCATCACCATTCCTCCAGCGGCAGCAAGACTGCCTCCGGGAATGGGTCCGCCCATGCCGCGACCCGCCCAGCTTCCCAGACTGCCCGCCCCGCCGCCCAGGCGGCAAAGCCCGCCCAGACTGCGAAGCCTGCCCAGGGCAAGAGCGCGGGAGGCGCTGAATCATGAGCAATTCCAACAATACCAACAATTCGAAAGAAATCAACCGGGGAAAGCGCAGCTTTCCCTGGGGCAATATTATTCTGATTTTTGTGGCGGTGCTTTCAGTCGCCTTCGGCATTCTCATGGGCATGACCCAGTTGCTGCCGCCCTTCTACCTGGTGCTGCTGATCCTGGTCCTGGTGGCCTTGACGGCGCTGGTGGCCGTCCTGGTGCTGCAAAAGGGAAAAGGGATGCAGACCACCGGGATGGTCTTCGGCATCTTGGCCAGTCTGATGCTCATTGTGGGCTGCTTTGGCGTGGCCCGGACGTTGATCACCTTGAACAACGTGGTCACGCCCAACACCGAGGAGGTCCATGTGGGCATCTATGTCCGGGACGACGACTCCGCCCAGATGCTGGGCGACATGGGAGAGTACACCTTCGGCATTCTGGAATCCATCGACCGGGAGAGCGTGGACGAGACCGTGGCGCAGATCACCGGCAAATTGGAGCGGGACATCACGATCTCCGAGTACGTCAGTCCCGCCGCCCTGGTGAACGCCCTTTTGGATGGGCAGGTGGACGCCATCGTCATGAACGAGGCGTATGTGGACGTCCTGGCGGAGACCGAGGGATTTGAGGACGTGGAGCAGAGGCTCCGGCAGATCACCTCCATGACCGTGAATCCGCCGGCGCGGCCCACGGAGCCCCCCACCACCGGCCAGCCCACCACCCAGGGCACCACCACCCCCGCCACCCAGGGCGGCCAGACGGTGGAGGACCCCTTCGTCGTCTACATCAGCGGCATCGACAGCCGTACCGGTCTGAACACCCGCAGCCGCAGCGACGTGAATATTCTGGCGGTGGTGAATCCCAAGACCCATCAAATCTTGCTCCTCTCCACCCCCCGGGACTATTTTGTGCCCCTGTCCATCTCCCACGGGGTAAAGGATAAGCTGACCCATGCCGGGATCTACGGCATTGACGTCTCCATCGATACCCTGGAAATGCTCTACGGCATCGATATCGACTACTATTTCAAGGTCCACTTCGGCGGCTTTAAGGACATCATCGACAGCCTGGGCGGCATCACGGTAAGCTCTCCCAAGGCGTTTGACGCCCGGGGCTATCATTTCGACGAGGGCGACAACTATATGGATGGGGACAAAGCCCTGGTCTTCGCCCGGGAGCGGTATTCCTTCATCGACGGGGACTTCCAGCGGGGCCGGAACCAGATGGCGGTGATCAAGGCCGTCATTGCCAAGGCCATGTCTCCCAGCATCCTGACCAACTATTTGTCGCTGCTGAAGGCGGTGGAGGACGGCTTCAACACCACTGTGCCCTACGATTTGCTGGCCGCTCTGGTCCGAAATCAGTTGGCGGACAACAAGCCCTGGGATGTGATCACCTACGCCGTCAGCGGCTACGGGGACTATCAGGTCACCTTCTCCCAGGGGGTCGAGGCCTCCGTTGTCATTCCCGACGAGAACACCGTAGCCAAGGCCAAGGACCTGCTGTCCAAGATCCTTTCCGGGGAACTGATCGAGCAGCCCTGAGGAAACACATTGGAGAACTGAGGGAGCGTTTTGAACGATTCAAAGCTGGTCCGGAAATTCCGGCTGGAGCATTGGCAGGTCGTCAATATCGGCCTTGTGCTGTACGACGCCCTGGTGGTGAATTTGGCCTATTTTGCGGCGATTTGGCTGCGCTTTGACTGCCAATACTCCGCCATTCCCAGGCAGTATGTCTATTGGATCCTGCGGTTTGCTCCGCTGTATACGCCGGTGTGCCTGCTCATTTTCTGGCGGTGCCGGCTGTATAACAGCCTGTGGCGCTTTGCCAGCTACACGGAGCTGCTGTACACCATTCTGGCCACCAGTTTGACCTTCTTGGTCCAGATCCTCGGGGTCCGGCTGCTCTTCGGGAATATGCCGCTGGCATACTACTGCGTAGGCGTGTTGCTGCAATTCCTGGCGGTGCTGGCCGTCCGCTTTTCCTACCGGCTGGTCCTTCTCCTGCGGGATGCGCGGCGGAAAAAGGGGGATGTCCACCGGGTCATGCTCATCGGCGCCGGCGCCGCAGGGCAGATGCTCCTGCGGGATCTTCAGCGGAACCAGGACAGCGGCGACGAGGTCGTCTGCATTATGGATGACGATCCCAACAAATGGGATCGCTTTGTGGAGGGCGTTCCTGTGGTGGGCGGCCGGGATGCCATCCCCGCCCAGGTGAAGCAGCGCAATATCGACAGGATCTACCTGGCCATCCCCAGCGCCACCGCCCAGCAGAAGCGGGAGATTCTGAACATCTGCAACGAGACCGGCTGTGAGCTGAAGCAGGTTCCGGGCGTCATCCAAATGCTCCATGAGGACGTGACACTTCAGTCCATGAAGGACGTGTCCGTGGAGGATCTGCTGGGCAGAGAACCGGTGAAGGTGGACCTGAACGAGGTGTTCTCCTTTCTCCAGGGCAAGACCATTTTGGTCACCGGCGGCGGAGGGTCCATCGGCAGCGAGCTGTGCCGCCAGATCGCCGGACACAGCCCCAAGCGTCTGATCATCTTCGACATCTACGAAAATAACGCCTATTCCATTCAAATGGAGCTCCAGGAGAAGTACCCGAATTTGGATCTGGTGACCCTGATCGGCTCCGTGCGGGACAGCCGCCGGCTGGAACAGGTCTTCTCCCAGTACCGGCCCGAGGTGGTGTACCACGCGGCGGCCCACAAGCACGTGCCCCTGATGGAGGACAGCCCCTGGGAGGCCATCAAGAACAACACCCTCGGCACCTACAAGACCGCCTATGCCGCAATGCGCCATGGCTGCCAGCGCTTTGTCCTCATCAGCACAGATAAGGCGGTGAATCCCACCAGCGTCATGGGTGCCTCCAAGCGCCTATGTGAAATGATCATCCAGACCTTCGACCGGAAGATCAAGGACGGTCAGGCCCAGAGCCTTCCCAGCCTCTACACCCATGCGGAGACGGAGAGCTGCCCCGAGCGGCTGCCGGAGGATATCCACACCGAGTTTGTGGCGGTCCGCTTCGGCAATGTCCTGGGGAGCAACGGCTCCGTGGTGCCCCTGTTCAAGCGCCAGATCGCCCAGGGGGGCCCGGTGACCGTGACGCATCCGGACGTCATCCGCTATTTTATGACCATTCCCGAGGCGGTGAGTCTGGTCCTTCAGGCCGGTGTCTACGCCAGGGGCGGGGAGATCTTCGTTCTGGATATGGGGGAGCCGGTGAAGATCGACACCCTGGCCCGGAATTTGATCCGCCTCTCCGGCTACAAGCCGGACGTGGACATCCCCGTCGTCTACACGGGCCTGCTCCCCGGCGAGAAGCTCTATGAGGAGCGGCTCATGGCGGAGGAGGGGATGCGGAAGACCCCCAACGCGCTGATCAACATTGGAAATCCCATTCCCATGGACGCGAACCGGTTCCTGGAACAACTGCCTAAGCTGATGGCGTCGGTGTACGAAAACCGGGAGGACGTCCGGGAGCAGATCTCCCATTTGGTGCCCACCTATCAACCGGACATGGCGGGAGCCAAACCCCAGGCGGATGCGCCCGAGGCGGGACCCGCGCCTTCGCCGGACCCCAGGAATGAGTCCGGGCCGGAGGAAGGATCTCCCCCAGAGGCGGAAGCCGAGAAGCGGGAGCTTGCCGGAGCGGGGGTTTGAAAGGCAAAAATGTACGCCGCACAGAATTTGTGCGGCGTTTCATTTTGGTTCTATGTCAATAGTTGGGGTAGAGGAAAAATTGCAATAATAGTAGAGACCAAGTCAGTGCATCCGTTCG
>CANQQO010000017.1 GCA_947625965.1 uncultured Oscillospiraceae bacterium | reverse complement strand
TTCCTCCATGCTCAACCCTAAATTTACATTCGGGGCCAGGTGTGCTTCATCTGACCCCAACTTTTATTATAGAACCGTTTTTTGGAAAGGAGGGGCGGCGAAATGAGCGCGAGTCGTTTTTTCCAAAGGCATAAAAAGTCGCCGCAAGCGATATGCGGCTTGCGACGACTTGGCGGAGTGAGAGAGATTTGAACTCTCGCGCGTTTTTTAGACGCCTACTCCCTTAGCAGGGGAGCCCCTTCGGCCTCTTGGGTATCACTCCATGCCGAATGTTTATTTTTTCCTTGCCCGCATATTCTAGCACATGGACCCAGGTTTGTCAAGAAAAAATGATGTTTGCCTGATATTTTTTGAAAAGATTACATTTTGTTATTGCTTTTTCAAAAAATAATGGTATACTATGCTATATATTAAGAAAGGAGAGTTGATTCCATTTGAAGTTATCATCATTTTTGCAATTTGCCGGGTTTGGGATCCGAACCATCCTCTTCCATGAGGAAAAGCCCATCCTGGGCACCGTGATCGTCACAGACAAATGCAACCTCAAATGCAAGCACTGTTCCGTCAATAATATAACCGCCATCGTCCATCCTTATGAGAAAATTCGCGGAGAAATGGAGACGCTCTACCGCATGGGGGTGCGGATCCTGTTCTTCTGCGGCGGGGAGACCTTCCTCTGGCGGGACGGGGAGAAGACCCTCCGGGATCTGGTCCGGGAGGCCAAGGAAATGGGATTTCTCATCGTCAACGTGGTCACCAACGGCACCTTCCCCATCGACCTGCCCGAGGCGGATCTGATCCTCCTGAGCCTGGACGGGGACCGGGAACGCCATAACCAAATTCGTGGGGATACCTACGACAAGATCATGGAGAACATCCGAAACGCCACAGCCGACAACATCTGCTTCTACATGGCGGTCAACCAGATCAACAAGGACGCCGTGGCCCACGTTTGCCGGACCGCCCGGGACACCGAGCACGTCCGGGCTGTGTCCTTCAATTTCCACACGCCCTACCCGGATACCAAGGACCTGGCCCTGAGCCGGGAGGAGAAGGCCGCCGTCTGCAAGACCATCGAGGACATGATGGCCGAGGGCTGCCCCATTTTCAACCTGAAAAGCGCCTTTCCCTATCTCATCGACAACAGCTTTCCCACTCCCTGCCGCCAGTGCGTCGTCATTGAGGACGGCAAGCTCTCCACCTGCGGCCGGTGCATTGAGGTGCCGGGGCTCTGCGAGAAGTGCGGCTATTTCTTCGTGGCGGAGTACACCCTCCTGTTCCGGGGAAATGTCAAAGTGATTTGGGAAATGCTCCACACCTACCTCAAATACATATAAGCCTATGAGTATCCTGACAAGCCTTACCAGAATGTGGCTGACCCGCTCCCCGAAGCCCTTTCTGTTCCGAAACGAATACGACCGGGAGCTGCCCTTTGGGTCCTGTGAGAATCTGGGCCTCTATGTCCACATTCCCTTCTGCCGCCGGATCTGTGCCTTCTGCCCCTACTGCAAGGTGCCCTTCGACGCCTCCCTCTGCGACCGCTACATCGACGCGCTCCTGGAGGAGATCCACATGGTGGGCGTTCAGCAGCCGGGAAAGAAGACCGTCACCAGCCTCTACTTCGGCGGCGGTACCCCCGCCCTGGCGGCGGACCGGATCGGGGAGATCATCGACGCTCTGAGCGACCACTTCGCCATCACCGAGGGCATCGGGGTGGAGCTCCACCCGGAAAATGTCACGGTCCCGGTGCTGCGGACCCTGAAAGCCGCCGGCGTGACCAAGCTCAGCATCGGCATCCAGTCTTTCCAGGACAAGTATCAAAAGATCCTGGGCCGGAGCCCCGTGGACGTGGGTCCCCTGGCGGCGGCCCTGCGGGAGGTGCCCTTCGAGACGGTGTCCATGGACTTCATCTTCGCCCTGCCGGGCCAGACCTTTGAGGACCTCCGGGCGGATGTGGATATGGCCTTTGCCAATGGGGCCAATCACGTGGCCATCTATCCCTTCATCGACTTTACCTTCACCTCCAGCAAGGTCAAAGCCCTGGGCAAACAGGAAAAGCGGGCGCTGCTGGACCGCATCACCCGCTATTTGTTGGAAAAAGGATATTATCGAAGCTCCATCTGGACCTTTTCCAGCGTCCGGGAAGCCAAGTATTCCTCGATGACCCGGGACAATTTCCTGGGCTTCGGCTGCTCGGCCACCACACTGCTCCGGGACCAGTTCAAGATCAACACCTTCGACGTGGAGGAGTATATCCGCCGGATCGGGGCGGGGGAGCTGCCCACCAGCCTGACCCTGCGCTTTACCCGCCGCCAGCGGATGGTCTACTATCTGTTCTGGACGGCCTACTCCACCAAGGTGGACAGCCGGGAATTTGAGCGCTTCTTTGGCGTTCCGCTGAAGCGGATGTACGGCTTTGAGCTGTCCCTGGCCAAGGCGCTGGGCATTGTCACGGAGGAGGACGGGGTCTACGCCATGACCCTCAAGGGTGCGTTCTACTACCATCACTATGAGAACTACTACACCCTCGCCTATATCGACAAAATGTGGGGCATCCTACGGAAAGAGGCGTTCCCGAAAAAAATCGTGCTGAAGTAGGCCCTCATTTGTGGGCAAGGAACAACTTCCAGCGCCGAAAAAAGGGCACCTCCGCCACAATGTTGCGGACCATGCCGCATTTCCGGCATTCGTAAACCGATGGATAGACCATAACATCCTGCCGCTCCAGATGGACATGATACACCTGATTGATACATCTCCGGCAGTATCCAAGGGAAGCGATCTTTTTCTGTGAAAGCATGAGAACCCCTCCTCTTTCCGGCGAAGCCGGTGCGTGAAAACGTATACCTTTCTGCCGCCGCGAAGATAGGGGAAAAAGCGGCGCGGCCAGAGGGAAAAAATAAAAAAACGCCATACCGATATGGCAACAGAACTGGTTACAAAAAGGTATACTTATTTGTTACCTGTGTGCGTTACTGACGGGCTCGCTCAGAGGACAGCGGACCCACCATGGACCTCCATAATTATATACACGTATATACTAGCACGGGAAAATTCAAAAATCAAGTATGAAAATGAAGAATTCAGATGGTTTTTACATTTCCCGCTGGGCCCGGTAGCGGAAGGTGGACAGCGGCATACCCAATTCTCTGGCGGCGGCGGAGCCGGAAATATGCCCCGCGCGCCAGCGGCGGCACACCGTCGGAAAATTGGGGGGCAGCGGCCGGGGCGGCCGCCCGAACTGGACGCCACGGGCTCTCGCGGCGGCGATCCCCTCTGCCTGGCGCTGGCGGATGTTCAGCCGCTCGTTTTCCGCCACGAAGGAGAGCACCTGCAAGACAATGTCGCTTAAAAAAGTCCCCATCAGATCCTTGCCCCGGCGGGTGTCCAGCAGGGGCATATCCAGCACCGCAATGTCCACGCCCTTTTCTTTGGTCAGCATCCGCCACTGTTCCAGGATCTCGCCGTAGTTCCTGCCCAGCCGGTCGATGCTCTTGATGATCAGCAGATCGTCCTTTTTCAGCCGCCGGAGCATCCGCTTGTAGTTGGGCCGCAGAAAATCCTTTCCGGACTGCTTGTCCAGGAATAGGTTTTTTTCCGGCACCGCCGCCTCCAAAAGAGCGATACGCTGCCGGTCCTCGTTTTGGTCCGTGCAGGAAACGCGAATATAGCCGTAAGTCAATGTGATCCCTCCCGGTATGATATTTGGTATATCATACCGTGCCGGGGGCAGAAATGGCAACGGGATTTTTATTTTGCGGCCAAAAGCGCCCCGCAGGCGGACGGAGACTCCCGCTCCCTGGCCCTCCTGCCCGGAACCGTATTTCCACCCATCCCGGAATACGGCGCGGTACGGCGCATTCCTCCGGCGGCACCCCTTGGGGCCGCTCCGGGGCACAGAGCGACTCAAGGAGCGCCTGATTTTGCGTTGCCCGGAGGCGGTTTGCCCCTTCGATGCGATGGCGGCCCTTTTTGCTGTCCTATGTTACGCCATTCATGGCGGTCGAGCCCTTCCGTCAGGAGGTTGATTTGGTTAATCTTCTAACAAACGCGGGCGCCTTTTTCGATCCCCTTTGCCGCGCGGCGATTGCGGCGCCGCTTTTTCCCCATGGCGGGGAATTTTTGGGTTGACAAGCCGTGAAAAATGTGGTATCTTTTCAGCATCAGAGTCGCAGAGATGGGGAGGTCCCGCTTCCGGGTCTTGCAGAGAGTGCGCGGAGGGTGCAAGCGCATAAGACCTGCTGTGGGATGTCGCCCCGGAGCGCGGCCGCCCGAAGGAAGGAGTAGGGGGCCCGGGTTCGCCCGTTATCGCGAGCGTGAGCGGCCCTGCGCCGGAAATTCAGGTGGTACCGTGAGATCGTCGATCTCGCCCTGAGCGTTTTGCTCAGGGCGTTTTTTATGTTGTTGGTGAAAGGAGTCGGTTATGAGACAGCTCAATAAGGTCTATGAGCCCCGGCAGGTGGAGGAAAAAATCTATCAAATGTGGGAGCGGGGCGGCTATTTCCGCCCATCGGAAAAGGAGGGGGCCAAGCCCTTTACCATCGTCATGCCGCCCCCCAACGTGACGGGCCAGCTCCATATGGGCCATGCCATGGACGCAACCTTGCAGGATATCCTCATCCGCTTCAAGCGGATGCAGGGCTACAGCGCCCTCTGGGTCCCCGGCGTGGACCACGCCGGCATCGCCACCCAGATCAAGGTGGAGGAGGAGCTCCGCAAGGAGGGCCTGACCCGCTACGACCTGGGCCGGGAAAAGTTCCTGGAACGGGTCTGGGACTGGAAGTACAAGTACGGCAACCGCATCGTCGAGCAGCAGAAAAAGCTGGGCGCCTCCTGCGACTGGGAGCGGGCCCGATTCACTATGGACGAGGGCTGCTCCCGCGCCGTCCGGGAGGTCTTTGTCTCCCTGTATGAGAAGGGGCTGATCTACAAGGGCAACCGGATCATCAACTGGTGCCCCCATTGCGTCACCGCCCTGTCCGACGCGGAGGTGGAGTATGTGGACAAGCCCGGCCACCTGTGGCACATCCGCTACCCCCTGACCGACGGCAGCGGCGAGGTGGTGGTGGCCACCACCCGGCCCGAGACCATGCTGGGCGACACCGGCGTCTGCGTCAACCCCAACGACCCCCGGTATACCTCCATCGTGGGCAAGACCGTGCTGCTGCCCCTGGTGGGCAGGAAAATTCCCGTGGTGGCCGACGACTACGCCGAGATGGACTTCGGCACCGGCTGCGTGAAGATGACCCCTGCCCACGACCCCAACGACTTCGAGGTGGGTCTGCGCCATGGTCTGGAGGTGATCCGGGTGATGGACGACTACGGCCGCATCAACGCCGAGGGCGGCCCCTACGAGGGGCTGGACCGCTATGAGGCCCGGGAAAAGATCGTGGCCGATCTGGAGGCCCAGGGCTATCTGGTGAAGGTGGAGGAGTACTCCCACAATGTGGGCACCTGCTACCGCTGCCACAGCGACGTGGAGCCCATCGTCTCCGACCAGTGGTTCGTGAAGATGAAGCCCCTGGCCCAGGAGGCCATCCGCGTGGTCAAAGAGGGGCAGACCAGATTCGTCCCCGACCGGTTCAGCAAGACCTATCTCAACTGGATGGAGAACGTCCGGGACTGGTGCATCTCCCGGCAGCTCTGGTGGGGCCATCAGATCCCTGCCTGGACCTGCGAGGACTGCGGCCACATCACCGTTTCCCGCACCGACGCCCAGGTCTGCGAGAAATGCGGGAGCCGGCACATCCAGCGGGACCCGGACGTGCTGGACACCTGGTTCTCCTCGGCCCTGTGGCCCTTCGAGGTCCTGGGCTGGCCGGAGAAGACCCGGGATCTGGAAAAATACTACCCCACCGACGTGCTGGTGACGGGCTACGACATCATTTTCTTCTGGGTGTCCCGGATGATCTTCTCCGGCTGCGCCCACACGGGCCGGACGCCCTTCCACACCGTCCTGATCCACGGCCTGGTCCGGGACGACAAGGGCCGGAAGATGTCCAAGAGCCTGGGCAACGGCATCGACCCCCTGGAGATGATCGACCGCTATGGCTGCGACGCCCTGCGGCTGAACATGATCATGGGCAACTCTCCCGGAAACGATATGCGCTTCTATGTGGAGCGGACCGAGGCCATGCGGAACTTCGCCAACAAGCTGTGGAATGCCAGCCGCTATGTGCTGATGAACCTGGACGAGGACGCGGAAAACCGGCTCCCGGAGGACCTGACCATCGCGGACAAGTGGGTGCTGTCCAAGCTGAACACCCTTATTTCCGAGGTCACGGAAAATCTGGAAAAATATGAGCTGGGCGTGGCGGTGCAGAAGGTCTACGACTTCCTCTGGGATACCTACTGCGACTGGTATATCGAGCTGACCAAGGCCCGCCTTTACAGCGACGACCCGGCTCAGAAGAAGACGGCCCTCCAGGTCTTGGTGTACGTTCTGGACCAGACGCTGCGGCTGCTCCATCCCTTCATGCCCTTCATCACGGAGGAGATCTGGCAGAGCCTGCCCCACGAGGGCCCGGCCCTGATCACCGCCTCCTGGCCGGTCTACGATCCGGCCTTGGCTTTCCCCACGGAGGAGGGGCATATGGAGTCGGTGATGAACGCCATCCGCGCCATCCGCAACCGCCGGACGGAGATGAACGTGCCGCCGTCCAAAAAAGCGACGCTCTACGTCCTGGCCGCCCATCCCGAGGTCTTTGCCGAGGGCGAGGGCTTCATCCAGCGGTTGGCCTACGCCGACAGGGTGACCCTGATCGACGCCGAACCGGAGGACCTGGACGGCATGGTCTGCTGCGCCACGGCGGACGCCAAGCTCTACATCCCCCTTGGGGACCTGGTGGATGTGGTCAAGGAGCTGGAGCGGATCGCAAAGGAGCTTGAGAAGGCGAGGAAGAATCTAGCCTCCCTGGAAGGTAAGCTCTCCAATGAGAAATTCGTCTCCCGTGCCCCGGAGGCGGTGGTCGCCGCGGAGCGGGAAAAGGCGGACCGTGCCAAGGCCCTGATTGCCCAGTTGGAGCAGAGCAAGGCCGCCCTGGAGGCGCTGAAAAACTAAATTCTGGCCCCGGGAAGCTCCCTTTCCGGGGACATTTTTTGCCGGAACTGGGACGGGTCTTTCAGAGATTGGCAATATTGCACAAAATGTAATACTGAAAATTAGCAAGATTAACGAATCGTTTACACTTTGTTCACACATTCCCTGCGGGAGTGGCGTATAATGTGCGGCGTCGGAGGGAAAGGCCCCCCGGCGATCCCAAATAGGAGGCGATTATAATGTCCGCTTTGACGTACATGTTCCGTTACAAGAACACGCTGCCCAAGGAAGAAAAGCAGGGCTTCTTCAAGCGCCTTGCCGAGCTTCTGGCGGTCATTACCGGGAAGTAATTCCCTAAAACAAAACAAAAACGAGGCTGCATCCGGCTTTCACGCCGGCTGCGGCCCTATTTTTTTGCTTCCGTCCGGTTCCGACAGCATATCCAGACCGGCGATTTTATACTTAGATTTGAGAAAACACAAAGGAGGCTTTGCCATGCAATTTACCAGTTTCCTCCAGGATGGCCGCCTGACCGTGGCCCTCACCGGGGAGATCGATCATCATCGGGCCAAAAATTACATACAGGCTATCTCCGCCAAAATCGAGGCATACGCGCCGGCAGTCTGCGTTTTGGACTTTCAGGAGGTGACCTTCATGGACTCCTCGGGCATCGCCGTGGTGATCAACGCCCTGCGGCAAATGACCAACATGGGGGGCAAGCTCATTCTCACCGGCCTGCAGGAGCAGCCTAAGAAGGTGTTCCGGGCGTCCGGCATCGAAAAAATCGTGGAGATCAAGGAGGCAGTTCGATGAAATTTGACAACTACATGATCCTGGAATTCCCCAGCCGTTCCGCCAACGAGGCATTTGCCCGATCGGCGGTGGCCTGCTTTGCCGCCCAGTTGGACCCCACCATGGAGGAGCTGGGGGATATCCGCACGGCGGTGTCCGAGGCGGTGACCAATTGCATCGTCCACGCCTATCCCCAAGAGTTGGGCACGGTCATGCTCCGCTGCCGCATCCTCAAGGACAATGTGCTGGACATTGTGGTGAAGGACAAGGGAGTGGGCATTCCCGACGTGGAGCAGGCCCGGCGGCCCATGTATACCACCGGCGGCGCGGAGCGCAGCGGCATGGGCTTCACGATCATGGAGAGCTTTATGACCAGCATCACCGTCACCTCCGAGCCGGGGAAGGGGACCACGGTCCATATGCGCCGGAAGCTCCAGCGGCGGCAATGAGCCGCCTGGAGGAGCTCATCGCCCGCAGCCAGGCGGGGGACCGGTCGGCGGGGGAGGCCCTGGTGACGGAGAACGCCGGCCTCATCTGGTCCGTGGCCCGGCGGTTTCTGGGCCGGGGCACCGAGGCGGAGGACCTGTATCAATTGGGGTGCCTGGGCTTTCTGAAGGCGGTGGAGGGGTTTGATATGAATTTCGGCACCCAGTTCTCCACCTACGCCGTGCCCAAGATCGCGGGGGAGATCCGCCGGTTTCTCCGGGACGACGGGGCGGTGAAGGTGTCCCGGGGCCTCAAGGAGCGGGCGGCCACGGTAAAGGCCGCCCGGAACCAGCTCACGGCCCAGTTGGGTCGGGAACCTACCCTGCAGGAGTTGTCGGAGAAGACGGGCATCTCCCCCGAGGACATCGCCATGGCCGAGACTGCCACCTCCTGCACCGAATCCATCCAGCGGGAGACGGGGGAGGACGGCTTCACCTTGGAAAACGTCCTCACCGATACCCAGACCGAGGAGACTATGGTGGAGCGCATCGCCCTGCGCCAGGCCATCGAAAAGCTGCCCGAGCGGGAGGGGACGGTGATCAAGCTCCGCTATTTCCACGGCCTGACGCAGGACCGGGTGGCCAAGGTCCTGTCCGTCAGCCAAGTCCAGGTGTCCCGGATCGAAAAAAAGGCCCTGGGCAAGCTCCGGGACCTGCTGGCCTGAGGAAGATTTGATGTCCATCGTCCTTAGCGCTTGTCCGGTCGAACCGAGCGGCCTGAAAAATTGGTTGGTTTTGCCTCTTTACCTTTGGGGAAAAATGGGGTAAAATGGAAGTCAATCCAATGTAGGACGGTAACGCCATGACAGAAACAGAAAAGAAGCGCTTTCTCGCCGCCAGGCGAAGCTATATTGAGAACCAGTTTTCCCAGCTAAACCCCATGCAGCGCCAGGCCGTGCTGGCTACGGAGGGGCCCCTGCTCCTTCTGGCGGGCGCAGGCAGCGGCAAGACGACGGTGCTCATCAACCGGGTCGCCAACCTGATCCGCTATGGCCGGGCCAGCGATTCCGACGAGGTCCCGGCCTGGATAACGGCCCAGGACGCCGCCTTCCTGGAGGGCCTGACCGAGCATGTCTCCGAGGCGGACCGCCGCCGGGCGGACAGGCTCTGCGCCCTGGACCCGGCTGCCCCCTGGGGGATCCTGGCTATCACCTTTACCAACAAGGCAGCCAATGAACTCAAGGAGCGCTTGAGCGGCCGCCTGGGGCCCATGGCCCTGGACGTGTGGGCCATGACCTTCCACGCCGCCTGCTGCCGCATCCTCCGGCGGGACATCTCCCTGCTGGGCTACGGGAGCAGCTTCACCATCTACGACACGGCGGACTCGGAACGAGTGATGAAGAATATCATAAAAGACATGGGCCTGGACGACAAGACCTTCCCGCCCCGTTACGTTCTGAGCGCCATTGGCCGGGAGAAGGACCGGCTGGTGTCCCCGGAGGATATGCTGGCCCGGGGACACAGCACCGGGGACCTGCGGACTCTCCACATCGCCCGGGCCTACCAGACCTACCAGACCAGGCTGAAGGAAAACAACGCCCTGGATTTTGACGACATCATTTATCAAACGGTACGCCTGCTGCAAAATTTCCCGGAGGTCCGGGAATACTACCGGCGGAAGTTCCGCTACGTCCTGGTGGACGAATACCAGGACACCAACCATCTGCAATATCTGCTGACCTCCCTGCTCACGGGCCCCGAGGGGAATCTCTGCGTGGTGGGCGACGACGACCAGAGCATTTATCGGTTCCGGGGGGCCACCATTGAGAACATTCTCAGCTTTGAAAGCCAGTATCCCGGCGCCCGGACCATCCGCATGGAGCAGAATTACCGATCCACCCAGGCCATTTTGAACGCGGCCAACAGCGTCATCGTTCACAACCTGGGCCGGAAGGGCAAGCGGCTCTGGACCGCCAACGGGGCGGGGGAGCCGGTGACCGTCTACGAGGCCCCCGACGAGGGGGCGGAGGGCAACTATGTGGCCGGCCGGATCATCGCCATGTCCCGGGGCAGGAATTACAAAGACTACGCCGTCCTCTACCGGACCAACGCGCAGTCCAACGCCCTGGAATTTGCCTTCAAGCGCAACGGCATTCCCTACCGGGTCATTGGGGGCCTCCGGTTCTTCGACCGGGCCGAGATCAAGGATATGCTGTCCTACCTCTGCGTTCTCCACAACCGGGCCGACGATCTGCGCCTGAGCCGGATCATCAACAATCCCCCCCGGGGTCTGGGGGCCAAGACCATGGAAGTGGTCCAGCGCCTGGCCCAGGCGGAGGGGAGCAGCCTGTACCGGGTGGTGTCCCATCCCCAGGACTATGCCCCCCTGGAGCGCTACGCGGGGAAGCTGGAACAGTTTTCCGAAATGCTCGAGGGCCTGGCCTCCCTCCTGGACACGGGGATGAGTCTGCCGGAGTTTTACGAGGAGGTCATGGCCCGGACGGGCTACGCCGCCATGCTGGAGGAAAAGCCCACGGAGGAGAACATCACCCGCCTGGAGAACATCCGGGAGCTGAAATCCAGCATCCAGTCCTACGTCCAGACGGCGGAGGACCCCAGCCTGGCGGGCTTTTTGGAGGAGATCGCCCTCTACACCGACATCGAGCAGTACAATGAAAACGACGACGCGGCGGTGATGATGACCATGCACGCCGCCAAGGGCCTGGAATTTGCCAATGTGTTTCTGGTGGGGTTCGAGGACGGCCTCTTTCCCGGTATGCGGGCCATCGGGGACCCGGAGGAGATGGAGGAGGAGCGGCGGCTGTGCTACGTGGCCATCACTCGGGCCAAGAAGACCCTGACCATCACCCACGCCCGGCAGCGGATGCTCTACGGCCGGACCAGCTCGGCCCTGCCCTCCCGCTTCTTGGAGGAGCTGCCCCCCGACGGCGTCCGCCGCCAGGGCGGCTTTGTCCGTCACACCGCCCAGACCGGCACCGCCGGAAAACGGGCCCCGGCGGCAAAGCCCTCTATCGGCGGCCTGTCCGTGGCCCCGGCGGCGCCCAGGAGCGGCGGCTTCCTGGAGCTGAACAAGGGGGACATGGTGGAGCACACGGCCTTTGGCCGGGGCATGGTCCTGACCGTGCTGAAAATGAGCGGCGACGCCCTTTTGGAGATCGCCTTTGACCAGGTGGGCACCAAAAAGCTGATGGCCAAGGCGGCCTCCGCCCATATGAAGCGGCTGTCATAATCCGCCCGTCCCGGCCATATTCTTTCCCGGGGGGATGGAGATGTGCCGATGGATGAGGCGATGCCTGCGTATTTTGTTGGTACTGGTGATTTTGGCGGGGGGCGGACTGCTGCTGTTCCGGCGGCAGTACACGGGGGCCATGCTGTCCCTGGCCCAGACCCAGGTCCGCAATTCCACCTCGGACTTGATCAACGAGGCCATTGACGGCCAAATCGAAAACGGAAACATCCAGTATGACCGGATCGTCTACTTTGAGAAGGACCTGGACGGCCGCATCACCGCTCTGAAAACCAACATGAGCGAGGTCAACCGCCTGAAGACCGAGATCCTAAACCGCATCAACGACGAGATCCTTGCCATGGACACGGACCAGCTCGCGATCCCGCTGGGGAGCCTGATGCTGCCGGAGTTTTTTGCCGGCCGGGGGCCGGGGATCCCGGTGGACATTCTGTCCATCCGCAATTCCGACGCCAGCTTTTCCAGCCGGTTCACGGAGGCGGGGATCAATCAGACCTTGCAGCAGCTCATTATGGAGGTCACTGTGGACGTGACGGTGCTGGTGCTGGGGAAGACCGACAGCTTTACCGTCACCAGCCAGGTGGTGGTGGCGGAGACTGTCATTGTGGGCCAGGTGCCCAATACCTTTTTTTCAACCGGAGGATGACCATGGACCCAAAAGAGAGAATGGAGACCCTTTTCGCCCTCCTGACGGAGGCCAACCGCCTCTACTACGTGGAGGACGCTCCCACCATGCCGGATTTTGAGTACGACCGGCTCCTGCGGGAGCTGGAGGACTTGGAGCGGGAGCACCCGGAGCTGGCCCGGCCCGACTCTCCCACCCGCCGGGTGGGGGGCGAGGCCCTGAGCAAGTTTGAAAAGGTGACCCATACCGTGCCCCTGATGAGCCTTCAGGATGTCTTCTCCCTGGAGGAGCTGGGGGAATTCCTGGACCGGATGGAGCAGGAGGAGCCGGACTGCGTCTACTCCGTGGAGCCCAAGATCGATGGGCTCTCCGTGGCGCTGGAATATGAGAACGGAGTCTTTCTCCGGGGCGCCACCCGGGGGGACGGCGCCGTGGGGGAGGATGTCACGGAGAACATCCGAACCATCCGCTCTCTGCCCATGACCCTGTCCGGCGCGCCGGAGCGGCTGATCCTCCGGGGGGAGGTGTTCCTCTCTAGGAAGCGCTTTGCCGCGCTGAACGCCCGACAGGAGGCGGAGGGGAAGCCCCTCTTTGCCAACCCACGGAACGCGGCGGCGGGTTCCCTGCGTCAGTTGGACCCCAAGATCGCCGCCCGCCGGGGGCTGGACATCTATTTGTTCAATGTTCAACTGGCCCAGGGCGTGACCTTTTCCAGCCATACCGCGTCCCTGGACTACCTCAAGTCCCTGGGCCTGCCGGTGATCCCCTTCGCGCGCCTCTCCGGCCGCCGGGCGGTGGAGGCGGAGATCGCCGCCATTGACGAGAACCGGGACAAGCTGATCTGCGACATTGACGGCGCGGTGGTCAAGGCCGACGACCTGGCCCTCCGGGAGCGCCTGGGCAGCACCGCCAAATTTCCCCGCTGGGCCGTGGCCTTCAAGTATCCCCCGGAGATTAAGGAGACGGTGGTGAAGGACATTCTGGTCCAGGTGGGCCGCACGGGGGTCCTGACCCCCAAGGCCGCTGTCTCCCCGGTGACCCTTGCGGGCACCAGGGTCACCAGCGCTACCCTCCACAACCAGGACTTCATCACCCAGCGGGACATACGGATCGGGGACACGGTCCGCATCCGGAAGGCCGGGGAGATCATCCCGGAGATATTGGACGTGGTCCTTTCCAAGCGCCCCTCCGGCGCGGAGCCCTACCGTCTGCCGGACCGGTGCCCCATCTGCGGCGCTCCCACCCGGAAGGACGAGGAGGGCGCGTTCCTCCGCTGCACCGGCGCGGAGTGTCCGGCCCAGCTCTCCCGGAACATCGCCCACTTTGTCAGCCGGGACGCCATGGACATCGAGGGCCTGGGGGAGAGCATCGTGGACAAGCTCATTGAAAAGGGCTGCCTCCGCTCCCCGGCGGACATCTATTATCTGACCCTGGACGACCTGAAGAGCCTATGGAAAAACGGGGAGGTCTCCGCTCGGAAGCTCCTGGCCGCCATCGAAGCCAGTAAAAGTCAGGACCTGGGCCGCCTGATCTACGCCCTTGGCATCCGGCAGGTGGGGGCCAAGACGGGGAAGGTCCTGTCCCAGGCTTTCGGCACCCTGGACGCGCTGATGTCTGCGGACGTGGAAAGCCTCACCGAGACCCCGGATGTGGGGGAGATCACGGCGGCCTCGGTGGCGGAATGGTTTGCCCAGCCCCAGTCCAGGCACATGGTGGAGCGCCTCCGGGCGGCGGGGGTGAATTTCCAGAATCTCCGGGAGGTCTCCGACGCCCGTCTGGCGGGGAAGACCATCGTCCTCACGGGCGCGTTGAGCACCATGACCCGGGAGGAGGCCACAGAGAGGATCGAGCTTCTCGGCGGCAAGGCCGCCGGCTCCGTGTCCAAAAAGACCAGCTTCGTGGTGGCGGGCGAAAACGCCGGCTCCAAGGAGCGGAAGGCAAGGGAGCTGGGCATCCCCATCCTGACGGAGGCAGAATTTATTCAGATGATCGAGTCGTGATCCCTCGCGCCTCTCCCGGAGCCCGGGAGAGGCGCTTGAGGCTATCAAAAACTTTCGTTTTTGACGGCCTCCCAAATGGGACCCGCTTCGCTGGGCTCCCATTTGGAGGGGATTGCAGGCTGACCCGCGCACTCGCCGGTCTTTCGCCCGGCTCGCACACTCTCAGCCTGTAAGGTATTTTTTGCCAGGTACACGCCCTGGCAAAAAATGATTGAATTGGGTTTGCCGTCTGCGGACGGCAAACTCGGAAAGGCTTTTTTGGCAAGCTGCTCGCCTCTCCCGGAGCCCGGGAGAGGCGCTTTCCCGGTTTTGGCCCACCGGGTTGACTTTTTTGGGTGGATTATGGTATAATTTCCATGTATCACAAACGTAACAGGACAGGTTGATCTCATGGCAAAAGCAAAACAGGATATTTATGGCAATTCCAGCATCTCCATGCTCAAGGGGGAGGAGCGGGTACGGAAACGGCCCGCCGTGATCTTCGGGTCCGACGATCTGGAGGGGTGCAAACACGCGGTGTTTGAGATCCTCTCCAACGCCATCGACGAGGCCCGGGAGGGATACGGGGACCTGGTGATCCTCACCCGGTACGAGGACCTCTCCATCGAGGTGGAGGACTTCGGACGGGGCTGCCCCGTGGATTATAACGAGAAGGAAAAGCGGTACAACTGGGAGCTGGTGTTCTGCGAGATGTACGCCGGCGGCAAGTATGGGGAAAACGGGGAAAACTACGAATATTCCCTGGGCCTCAACGGCTTGGGCTCCTGCGCCACCCAGTACGCCTCGGAATTTTTTGACGCCATCATCCGGCGGGACGGGTATAAATACACCCTCCATTTTGAACGGGGGAAGAATATCGGCGGCCTCCACAAGGAGCCGGCGGACCGGAAGAAGACCGGCTCCCTGTTCCACTGGCGGCCCGACGACCAGGTGTTCACGGACATTCGCATCCCGGCGGAATACTACCGGGAGGTCCTCCGCCGCCAGGCGGTGGTGAACCAGGGGATCACCTTCCGGTTCCGCAACCAGGTGGGGGGCAAATTCGAGACGGAGGAGTTCTGCTACCCCGGCGGCATCCGGGAGTACCTGGAGGAGATGGTGGGGGACAACGCCTTCACCATGCCGGTGTACTGGGAGGCGGAGCGCCGGGGCCGGGACGCGGAGAACCGGCCGGAGATGAAGCTGAAGATCACAGCCTCCTTCTGCTTCTCCAAGCAGGTGTCCAGGACCGAGTATTATCACAATTCCTCCTACCTGGAATACGGCGGCAGCCCGGACAAGGCGGTCCGTTCCGGCTTCACCGCCGCCTTTGACAAATTCCTGCGGGACAGCGGGAAATACGCCAAAAACGAGAGCAAGATCATTTTCCAGGACATCCAGGACTCCCTGGTCATCGTGACCAACTGCTTTTCTACCATCGGCTGCTTTGAGAATCAGACCAAGAAAAGCGTCAACTCCCGGTTTACCCAGGAGGCCATGACCGCCTTTTTCAAGGAAAAGCTCCAGGTCTGGTTCCTGGAAAATAAACAGGACGCCGACCGGGCGGCGGACCAGATCCTGGTCAACAAGCGAGCCCGGGAGAGCGCCGAGAAGACCAAGTCCAACGTCAAGAAGAAGCTCTCCGGCAATCTGGACATCTCCAACCGGGTCCAGAAATTCGTGGACTGCCGGAGCCGGGACACCAGCCGCCGGGAGCTCTATATCGTGGAGGGCGACTCGGCTCTGGGGTCGGTCAAGCTGTCCCGGGACGCGGAGTTCCAGGGCATCATGCCGGTGCGGGGCAAGATCCTCAACTGCCTCAAGGCCGACTATACCAAGATCTTCGCCTCGCCCATCATCACGGACCTGATGAAGGTCCTGGGCTGCGGTGTGGAGATCCAGGGGAAGAAGCACAAGGAGCTGTCCACCTTCGACCTGTCGGCTCTGCGGTGGAGCAAGGTGGTCATCTGCACCGACGCCGACGAGGACGGGTTCCAGATCCGCACCCTGATCCTGGCCATGCTCTACCGGCTCTGCCCCACGCTGATCCGGGACGGGTATGTGTTCATTGCGGAGTCGCCCCTGTTTGAGATCACCTGCAAGGACAAGACCTGGTTCGCCTACAACGAGCCGGAGAAGGTGAAGATCTTGAAGGGACTGGAGGGGAAGAAGGTCACCCTCCAGCGCTCCAAGGGCCTGGGCGAGAACGACCCGGAGATGATGTGGATGACCACCATGAACCCGGAGACCCGCCGCCTCATCAAGGTCATGCCCGAGGAGGCGGAGCGGACGGCCTACTATTTTGACGTCCTGCTGGGGGACAATCTGACCGAGCGGAAGAATTTTATTTTTGAAAATGGGGCCAAATATCTGGATTTGGCGGACATTTCCTAAGGAGAGCCAAGCATGGCAAGAAAAAACAAGGAACCAGAAAAGAAAAAGGCGGATCCCTCCGGGGTCATGGACCTCCACGGCTCCACCACGGAGCAGGCCATCTCCGAGACCCTGGAGATCAACTATATGCCCTACGCCATGTCCGTCATTGTCTCCCGGGCCATCCCGGAGATCGACGGATTCAAGCCCAGCCACCGGAAGCTGCTCTACACCATGTACCAGATGGGCCTGCTGAATGGCCCCAGGACCAAGTCGGCCAACATCGTGGGCCAGACCATGCACTTGAATCCCCACGGCGACGCGGCCATCTATGAGACGATGGTCCGCCTGACCAAGGGGAACGAGAGCCTGCTCCATCCCTTCGTGGACTCCAAGGGCAATTTCGGCAAGGTCTACTCCCGGGACATGGCCTACGCCGCCTCCCGATACACGGAGGCGAAGCTGGACAAGTTCTGCGCGGAGCTGTTCCGGGACATCGACTCGGACACCGTGGACATGGTGGACAACTACGACGCCACCACCAAGGAGCCCACTCTGCTGCCCACCACCTTTCCCAACGTACTGGTGACGGCCAATCAGGGCATCGCCGTGGGCATGGCCAGCAACATCTGCTCTTTCAATCTGCGGGAGGTGTGCCTGACGGCCATCGCCCGGATGAAAAATCCGGACTGCGACCTCCTGGAAACGCTGCCGGGGCCGGATTTTTCCACCGGCGGTGAGCTGCTCTACGACGAGGCCGCCACCCGGGAGGTCTACGCCACGGGCCGGGGGAGCTTCAAGCTCCGGGCCGTGTGGCGGTACGTGAAGGAGGGCAACCTCATCGAGATCACCGAGATCCCCTATACCACCGCCACGGAAGTCATCATGGACAAGGTGGCGGAGCTGCTCAAATCCGGCCGGATCAAGGAGATCGCGGATATGCGGGACGAGACGGATCTGGGCGGCCTGAAGCTGACCATCGACCTGAAGCGGGGCGTGGACCCGGAGAAGTTGATGGCCAAGCTCTTCCGCCTGACCCCGCTGCAGGACAGCTTTCCCTGCAATTTCAACGTCCTCATCGCCGGGATGCCCCGGGTCATGGGGGTGGGGGAGATTCTGGAGGAGTGGACCGCCTGGCGGACGGAGTGCGTCCGGCGGCGGCTGTACTTCCAGATCAAAAAGAAGGAGGAGCGGCTCCACCTGCTCAAGGGCCTGGAACGGATCCTCCTGGACATCGACAAGGCCATCGCCATCATTCGGAACACGGAGCTGGAGGACGAGGTGGTGCCGAATCTGATGATCGGCTTCGGCATCGACCAGGTCCAGGCGGATTTCGTGGCGGAGATCCGCCTGCGGAACATCAACCGGGAGTACATTCTCAGGCAGACCCGGACCATTGCCGACCTGGAGGGGGAGATCGCCGGCCTGCGCCGGACCTTGAACAGCCCCAAGGAGCTCCAAAACCTCCTGATCAAAGAGTTGACCCAGGTGGCGGAAAAGTACGGCAAGCCCCGGAAGACCCGGATCGTCTACGACGCCCAGGAGTCCTCCCCGGAGGCGGAGGAGGACGAGGTCCCGGACTACCCGGTGACGGTCTTCGTCTCCCGGGAGGGCTACTTGAAGAAGATCACCGAAAAATCCCTCAGGGGCAGCGCGGAGCAGAAATTCAAGGAGGGGGACAGCCTGGCCTTCTCCCAGGAGAGCACCAATCGGGCGGAGATATTGGTCTTTACCGACAAATTCCAGTGCTACAAGTCGAAGCTGTCGGAATTTGACGACGGGAAAGCCTCCGCCCTGGGGGACTACCTGCCCCAGAAGCTGGGCTTTGAGCCGGGGGAGAGCGTGGTCCAGGTGGTGCTGCCTGGGGACTACAAGGGCTTTGTGCTGTTCTTCTTTGAGAACGGCAAGGCCGCCAAGGTGCCTCTCTCCGCCTACGAGACCAAGACCAACCGCCGGAAGCTGACGGGGGCCTACTCGGACAAGAGCCCCCTGAAGACCGTCCTGGCCCTGACGGAGGACGCCCAGGTGGTGGTCTTCACCACCGACGGACGGGCCGCTCTGTTCACCACGGCCCAGCTCCTGCCAAAGACCACCCGCTCCACCCAGGGGGTGGCTGTGGTGACGCTGAAAAAGAAGGCGGCGGTGGAACGGGCCGTCCCGCTGGAAAGCAGCGGCCTTGCCAGCCCCGCCCGCTACCGTGTCAAGACTCTGCCCGCCGCCGGCGCGGCGCTGAAACCGGAGGATCTGCCGGACAAGCAGATGAAGCTGGATATATCATAAAAACAGAGAGGGGAAGCCATATGAAAGAAAAAGTCCTGT
Organism: uncultured Oscillospiraceae bacterium; assembly: GCA_947625965.1. Lineage (GTDB taxonomy): Bacteria > Bacillota > Clostridia > Oscillospirales > Oscillospiraceae > Faecousia. The sequence goes on along the minus strand of CANQQO010000017.1, from coordinate 13,826 downwards.
GGTTGGGAAAGATCCTGCTGGGGAGCGCCCTGTTTGCCTTCAGCTTCGCGGTCTTTTTGGAGCCCCAAAATCTGAACGCCGGCGGACTGTCGGGCCTTTCCATGGTGCTGTGCCACATCCTCCGCATCGACGAGGTGGGCGTGGTGACCCTGCTGCTGAATCTGCCGCTGTTTGCCGTCGGGGGCGTGAAGATCGGGAAGAAATTTTTCTTCGGCTCCCTGGTCGGGATGTCGGTCAGTTCCATTCTGCTGGACCTCTTCGCCCTGCTGCCCAAGCCGGAGGTGGAGCCCCTTCTGTCCGCCCTCTACGGCGGGGTCCTCTGCGGCCTGGGCATTGGGCTGGTGTTCAGCGAAGGGGCCTCCACCGGCGGGTCGGACATCATCGTCCGGCTGCTGAAGCGGAGGTGGCAGAATGTGCCCATCGGCATGATCAACACCGGCTTTGACGCCGTGGTGGTGACCTTGACGGGGCTGGTGTTTCGGAATATTTCCAGCGCTCTGTACAGCGGCGTGACCATCTTCGTCACGGGCCAGATCATCGACGCGGTGGTCTACCGCTTTGACTATTCCAAGGTGGCCCTGATCATCTCCCAGCGGTATGACGCGGTGGCCGCCGCCATCTCCAGGGAGCTGGACCGGGGCGCCACCTTCCTCCACGGCCAGGGGTCCTACACCGGGAAGGACACCAAGGTGGTCCTCACCGCCGTCCGCAAGCAGCAGTTGGCGGATCTGAAACGGCTGGTGGTGGAGATCGACCCCAACGCCTTTATCATCGTGCAGGAGGCCCACCAGGTCCTGGGAGACGGATTCTCCCGCTACTCCCGGGACGCCCTCTAGAAAGGAGACTCGCCGTGAAGAAACGCCTTGCCCTTGCCCTGGCGATCTGCCTGCTCTTGACCGGGTGCAGCGGCTGGATGGACGGGGAATACCACAGCGTCCGCCTCCATTTGGAGGAGACCGGAACGCCGGCGGTGGATTTCTTGCAGGCCAAAAGCTACGACGACCTGCGGCAGGCCCTGGTGGAGATGGTGGAAAACGACCTGGAAAATGGCACCATTTCCGTGGACGGCTACCCCCAGGGCCAGTTGGACAAGGACATGGCCACGGCCATTCGGTACGTCACCGCCAGCACCCCTATCGGGTCCTACTGCGTGGAATCGGTGACTTATGAGACGGGCCTCAGCGGCGGCGTGCCCGCCGTGGCCGTGACCATTGGCTACAACAGCAACCGGACCGCCGTCCGCCGGATGCGCCGGGTGAAGACCATGGAGGAGGCCCAAAAGCTGATCTGCGCCGCCCTGGACCAGTGCGAGGAAAAGACGGTGATGCAGGTGGAGCAGTACGTCAGCACAGATTTTTCCCAGATGGTTCGGACCTACGCCGAGAATCACCCCGAATCGGTCATGGAGCTGCCGGAGGTCATTGCCAATCTCTATCCCGCCGTGGGCCAGAACCGGATCTTGGAGATCCGGCTGTCCTATCAGAACAGCCGGGAGGACCTGCGGAGTATGCAGTCCCAGGTCCAGCCCCTCTTTACCTCGGCCCGGCTCTACATCAGCGGCCCCGATCCCTGGGAGCGGTACAGCCAGCTCTATTCCTTCCTGGCCGGCCGTCTGGATTCCTTCCGGATGGAGACCTCTCTGACCCCGTCCTACAGCCTGCTGATCCACGGGGTAGGGGACAGCCGGGCCCTCGCCACGGTCTACGCCGCCATGTGCCGCCAGTCGAATCTCACCTGTTATCTGGTCTCCGGCACCCGGGACGGGGAGAGCTGGTACTGGAACATCATCGGCGACGGGGAGACCTACCGCCACATTGACCTGGTGGAGGCCGTCAACACGGGCGTCTTCCAGCTCTACGACGACGAACGGATGACGGGCTATGTCTGGGACTATTCCGCCTATCCGCCATGCCTGCCGGAGGAGGAACCCACGGAGCCCGTCACCGAGCCCACGCAGGAACCCACCGATTCGACGGAGCCCTCTGGGCCCCCGGAGACCACCCCCGATGAAACCAACGCCCCCACGGTGCCGCCGCCCCCGCCGGAGTCGGAGCCCCCGGAGACTACGGAGCCCACCGTTCCCCCCACCGATTCCCCCACGGAGCCGGAAGAGCGATCTCAGGAGCCGGAAGAATAAAATGCGAAAAGGGACTTGACAAACGCCAAAATTCTGGTATAATTTTTTATGGTCCCTGCGGGTGTAGCTCATCCGGTAGAGCGCCACCTTGCCAAGGTGGAGGTAGCGAGTTCGAGCCTCGTCACCCGCTCCAGAAAATCCCGATGCGTTCGCATCGGGATTTTTCAATGAAAACGTACATTTGCGGGTAAATAAAACGCGCTTTGGGAGGCAGCCATGTCCAGCTACGTGATCTCCGACCTCCACGGGGAGGCGGATCGGTTTGAAAAAATGCTCTCTCGGATCGGTTTTTCGGACCGGGACACCCTATACATCCTGGGCGACGTCTTTGACCGGGGCCCGGAGCCGGTGCCACTGGCGGAGAGGATCCTCTCCACGCCCAACATGGTCATGCTCCTGGGCAACCACGAATATATGTGCCTCCAATGCTTCCATCCCCAGGCGACGGAGAAGGACTACCGCCGCTGGGCCCGAAACGGCAACGCTCCCACCCTGGCGGGCCTCGCCGCTCTGTCGGAGGAGCGGAGAAGGGCTCTCCTTGCCCGCCTGGAGACCCTGCCCACCTGGTTGGAGGTCACCGCCGGAGGGAAGGACTTCTATCTGGTCCACGGCTTTCCTGGGGAGAGTGTCCATGACCGGGTCTGGGGCCGTCCCACGCTGGACACCCCCAATCCCATCCCCGGCCGCCGCCTGATCCTGGGCCACACGCCCGTTCTCAGCCTGCTGGCGGAGGAATCGGAGGAGAGCGCCTATATCCGGGCCCTGCTGGCCCGTGGCGAGGGGCTGAAGATCCTCCACACTCCGGGTTTCGTGGACATCGACTGCTGCTGTGGCTACGACATTCCTATCAAGGCGCTGGCCTGCCTCCGCTTGGAGGACGGCGCGGAGTTTTACACATAATAAACTGAAAAAGGGGCCGCTTTTGAGCTCATCGAACTCAAAGGCGGTCCCTTTTTCTGCACATACCATCATCACCGCCGATAAAATCGACGGTTTTTTCACTTCAAATCGCCATACTGTGTATCATCCACCGGCTCCAGCCATTCGTTGGAGCCGTTTTCTCCGGGGACTTCAATCGCCAGGTGGGAGAACCAACGGTCCGGCGCGGCGCCGTGCCAGTGCTTGACGCCGGCGGGGATGTTGATGCAGTCGCCGGGCTTCATCTCCACGGCGGGCTTGCCCCACTCCTGATAGTAACCCCGTCCGCCGACGCAGATTGAGGATCTGTCCGCCGCCCTTTGTGGCATGGTGGATGTGCCAGTTGTTCCGGCAGCCCGGCTCAAAGGTCACGTTGAAAACGCCCACTTGCTCCTTCGATACCGGGGCCAGGTAGCTCTGCCCGATGAAATACTGGGCGAAGCCGTCATTCGGCGCGCCGATGGGGAAAAGGATGGTGTTTTGATATTTATCTTTCTCCGTCAACGCCGGCTCCGCCTCGTTCCAAACGTCCTTTGCCAGACGGAACACCGCCCACGCCTTCGGCCAGCCGACATAGAAGCCGACGTGGGTCACAATGGCGGCGATCTCCGCTTTCGTTACGCCGTGGGCTTTGGCGTTTTGCAGATGGTAGGTGAGGGACGAGTCGGTGATCCCGGAGGACATCAGCGCCACCACGGTGATGATGCACCGGGTCTTGAGGTCAATGTCGGGATTGTTCCAGTTCTCGCCAAAGAGAACGTCGTCGTTGAAGTGCGCGAAATCCGGTGCGAAGCTGCCAAGCTGATTCCGTCCTGCGGTCTGTGTGATTTTTTCCATTGTAAATTCCTCCTTGTTATACACTACATTTCTGGCTTTTGCTTTCCGTTCTGATATGCGATCGCGGTATCATAGAAATTGACGCCTAAGTCAAGGCCATGCCGGATGATTTTCCGTGTCTGCTCGTCCTTTATTCACCTAATAACATTCTTGCGCAGTTGTAGGTGATCTCATAAATCGACAGAAACACATAGTTGACGCCGGCTTCCTCCATTGCCGTCCGCTGCTTCTCGGTGACGAAGGTGTAGGGGTAGATCCCGAACATGAACGGGAAGAAGGTGTAAATGAAGTCCTGCTTCTCGGAAACCGTCATATCCGGGAAATATTTGTTGAGGCCGGACGTCACGGTGTGGATAGCCTCCCCGTACACGACCTTGAAATCCGTCAGATGCTCGGGCCGGCTGCCGGTCTCCATGTCGTAGTGGTTCATGGACATGATTTTCAAAAGCTGGGCCCGCTTCTCCAGAGAGTGGGCCAGCATATCGGCAAATTCGTCCTTTGTCATTTGCTCGCGCCTCGCCATCTCTTCCCGCAGGGAGGCGATCCACAGCTCATATTCCCGCTTCAGCAGGGCCAGGAAGATCTCTTCCTTCGTCTGAAAATAGTTGTAAATGGAGGTGCGGGTGAAGCTGGTGGCGTTTCCGATCTCCTTGATGGTGATCTCCTTAAAACTCATGGTCTGATAGAGCTTTTCGCAGGCGTTGACGATCTCCTCCCTGCGGGCCTGGGCCAGCTCAGGCGATCCTTTCGGCATGGGCGCACCTCCTTATTTCTCCAGGGGCTTTTTGAAGGACAGGCATCTGCCGATCACCTTGCCGGTCCTCAGATATTGATAGGTGGGGAACTCAAACAGCACCGGCTTTAAGGCACCGTAATCGACCTTGCCCTTCTCGTTCAAATTCATTTCGTCCACATAGGTGTTGTCAATGGCGCAGATAAAGCTCTCGAACCCAGGGGTATTGTAAATGTCTACCACCCTACACTCCATCGTCAGGGGAGATTCGCGGATGATCGGCGTTCCCGCTTCACCAAGGTCGTATTCAAACACAGCGGATTTATCCGCTTTCGCGCCGCTGACCGAGCCGGCATAGTCCGCCTTCGGCAGCATGGCCTCGTCCACAAGGTTGATCGAGAGCTTTTTCGTCTCCTTGATACACCTGTTGATAAAATGCGGCGCGGCAAGGCTGACCAGCACCCGGTCATGACCAATGATGCCCACATGGGCAACCAACGTCCAGGTAGGCTTCCCGCCGTTCATCGCCCCGATCACGGTAACGGGCGTAGGATACAGCGCAAGCAATGAGCCAACATTTTTCTTCATGGTTCTTTCCCTCCAGCCGCGCTCGTTTATTCTGACATCATGTCAGTATCGTTAGTATAGCACTATTCTGACGCCATGTCAACACAAAAAAGGAAATAATCCCTTGGACAACAGGGAGGTGATGGTACGCTTTCCGCAGCCGCCTTTTCCGTACACTGTCATTGCAGGCGTTTTTCTATATCTGCGAATACCTTGACAAGACTTCCATTTGCATAAGGGATTGACAAAATCAGTGCCGTGGCATATAATGTAATTATCGTAACGTAACGAGAATTACCAAACGGGAGGAAAGGCTATGCCCCCAAAACCGAAAATCACAAAAGAGATGGTTATTGACGCTGCCTTTGAGATCGCTCGTGAAGCGGGCTGGGAAAACATCAACGCAAGGACCGTCTCAAATAAACTGAACTGCTCGACACATCCTGTGATGTATCACTTCGCTACGATCGAGGAGCTAAAGCTGGCGGCATTTGAGCGGACCGATCAGTTTCACTCGGCGTATTTAATGCGTGTTTCGGGAAACGAAGAGGAGATCATGCTTGGAATTGGGCTGAATTATATTCGTTTTGCGGTGGAGGAACCGAATTTGTTTCGATTTCTGTTTCAATCGGGGTATGCGGAGGGGAACAGTTTGCTTGAAATGATCAATTCCGAGGGGTTGATACCCGTCCTCTCGGCAATGCGGAAAGGGATGAACTTGGATTTAGATCAAACAAAAGAGGTTTTTATAACGCTTGCGATGTTTGTCCACGGTTACGCCAGCATTCTTGCGAACAACTCGCTTGTGTTCGATGAAATGCTGATCGCAAAGCACTTGGAACGGGTATACACAGGCGCGATATTGGCGTTACAGGAGGAAATGAAGTGAAAAATCAACAAACGAATCAAAAGAGCGCTGCCCTCACGATGATCGGTGCGGCAATTATGGTAATATTGACGGTGACGAAAATTGTGCCGTCCTCAAATATTGCGGGCTATTCCGTGTTTGTTGGAATTGCGTTTTTCTTCATTGTGGAAGCAGTTTCCAAAACGCCGAATGCCGAATCGGGATTACGTTTTCATACGATCGTGGAGGATATGAAAAAGCCGGGGGTAATTGCATGGGCCTTGGTGCCATGCTTTAGCGGTATTGTAACACTTATAGCGGGAAATCTGATTTTCAGCGGAGAATTTGCTGCCCATGTCATGGGGCGGACGAGTTCTGTCCTGTCCTTTGATAAAACAGCCCTGCTGATAGGTCAGGTCATCATTGCGGCGTTTGGCGAGGAAATTGCATATCGGGGTTTCTTCCTTGGAAAAGGAGCGAAAATATTCCCATTTTGGCTCTGCGCCGTGGCGTCATCTGCCGTTTTTGCCGCCGGGCATATTGCCGCAGGAAACATGGGGCTTGTGGCTTATGATGTCGCCACTGTATTTATCGACAGCCTGATTTTCTCGGTGATCTATCAGAAGTCGGGGAATTGTGTGATCAGCACCCTTTCCCACATTCTTGGAAACGCGGTATCGATTGCCGCGGTATTTCTGTTCTTTTAGAGTGCGGGGGAGGGATTCATATGGAAAAGCTGCTTTATCCCGGAGGGAAGAAAAAGGTGTTCACGGTCTCCTACGATGACGGTGTCACACAGGACGTAAGATTTGTGGAACTTCTAAATCAATACGGCATAAAGGGAACCTTCAATTTAAACTCCGAGCTCATGCGTTTAGAGTTTGCGTGGGTCCACGAGAGCGGCATGGTGGTCAAGCGCCTGCCGCCCAACGCGGCGCTGGGCCTTTACGATGGGCACGAGATCGCCAGCCACAGCCTGACGCACCCGTATTTTGAGGGAAAGCCCCGTGAGTTCCTGCTTCATGAGATGGGGCAGGACAGAGAAAACCTCCGCCGTCTCTTTGGGCAGGAGGTGAGCGGATTTGCCGCGCCATTTGATTACTGGAGCCCCTTGATGGCCCAGGCTGCCAAAGACTGCGGCTTTGCATACGCGAGAATATCCGAGATGAGCCACTCTTATGAACCGCCGGAGGATCTGTACTACTGGCGCCCGGGTATCTTCCATCTCGACGGGGAGCTTGATCAATTCGTTGACGGCTTTCTTGAGACGGACACCGAGCTCGCCCTCTGCCAGATCGTGGGCCACTCCTACGATCTTGATGCGGAGAATATGTGGGAGCAAATGGAGAACATCTTCCGCCGTGTCTCCCGGGCAGAGGACGTAGCGTTCATGACGAATATTGAGATCGTTCGCCATCTTAAATCCATAGGTGTGCGGTGAATAAAGTAGGATCACTGAAAAGCGATCAATGAGCCAGACGCACCAGCGCTATCTTCGCGCAGCCGGCAAAAAAATATGGTGAATCTTTTCCTCCTCTCTTGACTTTTTCGAAAAAGTGTGTATAATAGGCAACATAGGTTGCGTAACGATTGATGCGCTATGATAGGAGGAACATGGTCATGCCACCGAAATTCAAATTCACACGGGAGGAGATCACAACCGCCGCGCTGGACCTGACGCGGAAGGCCGGGCCTGACGGGCTCACCGCACGGGCGCTGGCGGAGGAGTTGGGCTGTTCGGTCAAGCCGATTTTCGGGCTTTTTAAGAACATGGAGGAGGTGCAGGGCGCGGTCCTGTCCGCCGCGCAGGACTTGTACCAGGGCTATCTTGCCGAGGATATGGCGGCGGGGAAGTATCCGCCCTACAAGGCCAGCGGCATGGGCTATATCCGGTTTGCCCGGGAGGAAAGGGAGCTATTCAAGCTGCTTTTCATGTGCGACCGCAAAGGGGAACCGCCGGAGCCGGGCAGGGAAATGGATGTGATCATCCCCCTGATCATGAAAAACACGGGGCTCTCCAGGGAGAAAGCGGAGCGGTTTCATCTGGAGCTGTGGATCTTTGTGCATGGTATCGCGTCCATGATCGCCACCTCGTACCTCGATTGGGAGATGGAAACGGTCAGTGGCGTGCTGACCGACGCCTACATGGGGCTGAAAACACGTTTTTGTGCGGCGGAGGAATAAGAATATGGATGCCATCAAGACAATCGAACTCACGAAAAAATACAAAGATGTGACCGCCGTGGATGGGTTGAATCTCACCGTCCGTCAAGGCGAGCTGCTGTCCCTTCTGGGGGTCAACGGCGCGGGCAAAACCACGACCATCAAGATGCTGACGGGACTCACCCGGCCCACCACCGGCGACGCATTTCTAAACGGGAAAAGCATTTTGACGGGCAGCGCGGCGGTCAAGGCCATGATCGCTGTATCGCCCCAGGAAACGGCGGTGGCCCCAAATCTGACAGTCCGGGAGAATCTGGAGCTGATGGCGGGGGTCCACGGACTCCCAAAACCCGAGGCCAAAGATAAGGCTGCGGAATTGAGCGACCGATTCGGCCTGGGAACGATTGCAAATAAAAGAGCTGGAAAGCTGTCCGGCGGATGGCAGCGGCGGCTCAGTATCGCCATGGCGCTCATCAGCGACCCGCAGATTTTGTTTCTGGACGAGCCCACCCTGGGGCTGGACGTTTTGGCAAGAAGCGATCTGTGGGACATGATCCGCGCCCTCAAAGGGAACATGACCGTGATCCTCACGACCCATTACATGGAGGAGGCCGAGGCGCTCTCCGACCGTGTGGCGATAATGAAAAGCGGCCGCCTCCTGCTCACCGGCACCCCTGCGGAGATCAAAGCCCAGGCGGGTACGGACAAATTCGACGAGGCGTTTGTGCGCATCGTAAAGGAGGGACAGCCATGAAAGGTTTGGCGTTTTCCAAACGGAACGATCTGGAGGTTTTGCGCGACCCGCTCAACCTGTTTTTCGGGGTGGGTTTTCCCATCGTCCTGCTGCTCTTGCTGACCGCGATACAGGCAAATATCCCGGTGGCGATGTTTGAAATTGAGCACCTTGCGCCGGGGATCGTCGTATTCGGGCTGTCGTTTATGACGCTGTTCTCCGCCACGCTGATCGCGAAGGACCGGGGCAGCTCCTTCCTGCAAAGGCTGTACACCACGCCCCTGACGGCGGGGGACTTCATTCTGGGCTACCTCCTGCCGATCCTGCCCATCTGTATCGCCCAGTCGGCCATTTGTTATGGGGCGGCGGTGCTTTTGGGACTGGAAGTAACGGTCCATATTGTGACATCTATCCTGTTCACCCTCCCCGTCGCGCTGCTGTTTGTGTCGCTGGGGCTGCTGTGCGGCAGCATTTTCACGGATAAACAGGTGGGCGGCATCTGCGGGGCGCTGCTTACGAACCTGACGGCGTGGCTCTCCGGCATCTGGTTTGACCTGGGGCTGGTGGGCGGCGCGTTCCAAAAGATCGCGAACCTGCTGCCATTCGTCCACGCCGTGGAGATGGAGCGGGCGGTTCTGCGGGGCGATTACGCGGGGGTGTTCCCGCATATCTGGTGGGTGGTGGGCTACGCCGCCGCCGTGACGGCCATAGCGGTATTCGCCTTTTTGCGGCAGATGAAAAGACAGTGAGCCAACCATAAGTGGATCAGAGTAAAATCGGAATTTGTGGAGATATGAAAATGGTCTATTATGATAAAAATGGAATTATAATTCGAGATTTGCAGCAGAGCGATGCCCAAATCATTACAGATGAAGAAATTGCGCAGGGCTGGGATGCGACAATAGACAAATACGAAATGCGGCTGAAACATCAGGCCGAGGGCAAATCGATCGCATTGGTTGCCGAATGGAATGGCAACATTGCCGGATATATCAACGTCTATCCCGATTCCAAGTGGGGCGCATACGCAAATCGGGGTTATACAGAGATCATTGATTTTGGCGTTCTGGAGAAATACAGGCGCAGAGGAATCGGCAGCAAGCTCATGGACATTGAGGAACAGATCGCGTTCTCTTATTCGGACGTGATATACCTCGGCGTGGGCCTGCACAGCGGATACGGAAGCGCCCAGAGAATGTATATCAAGCGTGGATTCATCCCGGACGGCAACGGCGTCTGGTATAAAGACCAAATCTGTGAGCCGTATCAGGATTGCTGTAATGACGATGATCTTGTATTGTATTTATCGAAACATATATAGTTTATATATATAGTTATAGTAAATCTTCCCGTTGGTTGGTGAGACAATGAGGACGGCGAATCGATGTTTGAGGTGGAATCATGGCGTCGAGTAAAGAATATTTAGAATTTATTTTAGGGCAATTATCCGAATTGGATGAAATTACATATCGGGCTATGATGGGAGAATTTATCATCTATTACCGTGGCAAAATCGTAGGCGGTATCTATGATGACAGATTGCTTGTAAAACCAATAAAAGCAGCCATCCGCTGTATGCCAACAGCAACTTATGAATTACCATATGATGGAGCGAAAGAGATGCTGTTGGTGGACGAAGTTGACAACAGAGAGTTTTTGACAGGTTTATTCAACGCCATGTTTGAGGAACTGCCAGCGCCAAAACCGAAAAATCGGAATTGATTCAATTACGCAAAAGCAAAATATGAGGAGAATTGCCATGGAAGTTAAATTTTATGAAGAGGTAGAGGATAGCCTCTTAAAATTTGCAGTAATTATATCAAAATATCAAGGTAGATGGGTATTTTGCAAGCATAAAGACAGAAATACCTATGAGGTTCCCGGCGGTCATAGAGAAGAAAACGAAAATATATTAAATACGGCGAAACGAGAACTATATGAAGAAACAGGAGCAACTGATTTTAGAATTAAAAAAATATGTGTCTATTCTGTCATCGGCAAAACCAGAGTTAACCAATCCGGTAAGGAATCATTTGGAATGCTTTACTATGCCGATATAAAAGAGTTTGATAAAGAATTACATAATGAAATTGAAAAGGTTTTATTTCTTGATGAATTGCCGACTGAATGGACATATCCATTGATTCAACCACTTTTAATTAAAGAATATCAACGAAGGATACAGGGTTAAATTCCCGCTTTTCGGAAAGTGGAAAAGAGGTGTGACATGGAAGAAAAAGTGCGGCTTTCGGATATTGCTTCGGAGCTGGGGCTCAGTACGGCGGCGGTATCGTATGTGCTTCACGGCAAGACCGGCATGGTGTCGGAGCGAACGGCTGTCAGGGTGCGCCGCGCCTTAGAGGAGCGGGGGTATCTGCCCCGGGCGGCGGAGGTGCTGCTGGCGGAAAACCCAGCGAAAATTGTGGGCGTGGTCATCAATGCCCACGAAAAATATGAATCTCACGTCCTGGAGGATGCCTTTATTGCCTCGGCGCTGAATGCCCTTAGCGCTGAGACGGCCCGGCGCGGATTGCAGATGATGGTGAGGGCTGTGAACGCCCTTGACGAGATCGTTTCCTTCGCCACCATGTGGAACCTGGAAGGACTGGTGCTGATCGGCTTTTGCAGCGCGGATTACGGGCGCCTGCGGGAGAATGTCCGTATCCCCTTTGCGGTCTATGACGCCTGCGGCGTCACAGCGGAGCGGGTCTGCGCTGTAAACATCGACGATCGGCACGGGGGATTTCAGGTGGGCGAGTATTTCCGTCTCTGCGGGCATCGCCGCGCCCTGTGCCTGTCCGACAACGATATCGACATGGACCTGGAACGCTGGAAGGGGTTTCGAGAGGGCTTCGGGAGCGGGGCGGAATTTATGATGATTCCGATGGCGAAAGCAGAGCGGACGGCCTTCTACCGGGAGAAGCTGCCGAAGATCAGGAGTTTCACGGCTGTTTTTGCTGTATCGGATTACTACGCGGTTGACCTCATCCATTTTTTGCAAAGCAGCGGCGTCGAGATACCGGGTGAGATCTCCATTGCCGGATTTGACGACACGCCCCTATGCGGCCTGGTATATCCCGCCCTCACCACGGTCCGGCAGGATACGGCGGCGCGGGCAAACTGCGCTTTGGACGCCCTGCTGCGTATGCGGGCAGGGGAGAACGTTGAGCTTTCCGTCACCCTCCAGACAGAGCTGGTCGTGCGCGGAAGTACGCGAGAAATGTGATATTTCACAAAAATCAAGTCCAATTTTTGTCACAGCTTACGGATTTAAGTTTTGAAAAAGCGCCCCCTGACGGGTTATAATCGGCCTGTCAGGAGGTGTTTCCATGAAAGAGAAGTCTTTTTTCCATTCTGTCTGCGCACTGGCCATTCCCGTGGCGCTGCAATCCATGCTCCAGGCGTCCTTCGGCGTGGCAGATCAGGTCATGATCGGCCAGCTTGGAGGCGTGGAGGTGGCCGCTGTCGGGCTGGCTGGGAAATTCACGGGGATCTTCAACGTGGTGGTCTCCGCCGTGGGCGCTGTAGCGGGGATCATGATCTCCCAGTACATGGGCCAGAAAAATACCGCCGAGACGCGGCGGAGCATGGTCCTCAATCTGCGGGTGTGCCTCGTCCTTGCCGCGCTGTTCACTTTGGCCGGCGTGGCCGTTCCAGAGCGAATCATGAGCCTCTACATCGAAGACCGCGTGACCGTGGAAGCGGCGGGGCGGTATCTCGCCATCGTGTCCGGCACCTTCCTCCCTGCGGCGGGGATCACCATATTGTCCACCTACCTGCGGTGTATGGAGAAGGCTTCCTTGCCGCTCTACGCCGGACTCGCGTCGGCGGCGGTCAACACCGGCCTCAACTGGATATTGATCTTCGGAAAGCTGGGCGCACCGACTCTTGGCGTCACGGGGGCGGCGCTGGCGACGCTGATCTCGCAGCTTGTCTATTTTGTGGTCATCTTTGTGATGTATCTGCAATACCGGGAGAGGGCGGAGAATGCCGCGCCGGGGCCCTTTGCATGGGGACAGTATCTTTCCATGCTGATGCCGCTTCTGGTCAGTGAATTTATGTGGGTCCTGGGCGAAAACGTGTACGCGGGCATTTACGGGCACCTGGGCACCGATGCCAGCGCCGCCATGACGCTGACAAACCCCGTCCAGTCTCTGGCAATCGGGGCCCTGTGCGGCTTGAGCCAGGCGGCGGCGATCCTCATCGGCAAGCGCCTTGGCGACGGGGACAGGGAGACGGCCTATCAGGAGGCGAAAAAGCTCCTTCTCTACGGCTTGGCGGGCTCCCTGCTGCTGTCTGTGGTGATATTCTCTGTAAGCCCCTGGTATGTGCGCATTTTCAAGGTGGAGACGGGCATCCGGGAACTGACAGAGCAGATCCTCGCCGCCTACGCCGCGGTCATGCCCTTCAAGGTGCTGAACATGATCGTCGGCAGCGGAATATTGCGCAGCGGAGGGAAGACGACCTATGTCATGGCCATCGACTTGATAGGCACCTGGCTTTTCGGCGTCCCCCTGGGCCTTCTCTCAGCCTTCGTGTTCCACTGGCCCATCCCGTTGGTCTACCTCACCCTGTCCTTGGAGGAGAGTATCCGCTTCGCCGTTTCCCTTGTCGTGTTCAAGCGGCGGGGATGGATGAAGCAGCTAAAAGTGTAGGGTGGAAAATAGCTCGCATAGATGGTAAAATAAGAGCAAGAATTGAAATACGAAGGTGTGGGAATATGATAATCCTTCGATATGCACTTGAAATTCATTTCAGCGGAGCGAAAATCCGTATGAAAACTGTGAAATCCGAGGCAAAAGTTTGCCCCGGATGAAACCCATAAGGGGTCAAAAAAGGGCGGTTAGCCCCAATTTTAGCCCCTATAAACCCATAGAAAACGGTTCAAATC
>CANQQO010000016.1 GCA_947625965.1 uncultured Oscillospiraceae bacterium | reverse complement strand
GCTGTGCTAGTGGCACCTGTGTTTCATTCCCTTTGGTGCCTTGAAGCGCAGCGGAAAGGAATGGTCATACTTATGAAATCAGCGCTTGCATATTATCGCCAGGAATTGGACGCCATCCGCCAGGCCGGCACCTGGAAGGACGAGCGGATCATCACCACCCCCCAGCGCTCCGCCATCGACACCACCGCCGCCCAGGGCGTGGTGAACCTGTGCGCCAACAACTACCTGGGCCTTTCCAACCATCCCGCCCTGATCCAGGCCGCCAAGGACAGCTACGATACCTGGGGCTTCGGCCTCAGCTCTGTCCGCTTTATCTGCGGCACGCAGGCGATCCACAAGGAGCTGGAGGGGAAGCTGGCGGAATTTCTGGGCATGGAGGACGCCATTCTCTATTCCTCCTGCTTCGATGCCAACGGCGGCCTCTTCGAGACCCTCCTGGGGCCGGAGGACGGCATCATCTCCGACGAGCTGAACCACGCCTCAATCATTGACGGCGTCCGGCTGTGCAAGGCCAAGCGGTTCCGCTATAAGAACAACAACATGGCCGACCTCCGGGTCCAACTGGAGGCCGCCCGGGCGGCGGGGTGCCAAAAGCTCATGATCGCCACCGACGGCGTGTTCTCCATGGACGGCTACATCGCCAATCTGCCCGGCATCTGCGACCTGGCGGAGGAATTTGACGCCCTAGTCATGGTGGACGACAGCCACGCCGTGGGCTTCATGGGCGATACCGGCCGGGGCACCCCGGAATTCTGCGGGGTCCAGGGCCGGGTGGATATCCTGACCGGCACCTTCGGCAAGGCCCTGGGCGGCGCCTCCGGCGGCTATACGGCGGCGAGTAAGGAGATCGTGGCCCTGCTGCGGCAGCGCAGCCGCCCCTACCTGTTCTCCAACACCCTGGCCCCCGCGATCTGCGCCGCGTCCCTCAAGACCATCGAGCTGCTCACCGCCTCCACGGAGCTGCGGGACAAGGTCCACGCCAACACCGCCTATTTCCGGGAAAAGCTGGAAAAGCTGGGCTTTGACGTGCTTCCCGGCAGCCACCCCATCGTGGTGGTGATGCTCTACGACGCCAAGGTGGCAGCGGAATTTGCCGCCCGGATGCTGGAAAAGGGCGTCTATGTGGTGGGCTTCTCCTATCCCGTGGTGCCCCAGGGCAAAGCCCGCATCCGCACCCAGATCTCCGCCGGCCACGAGCGGGCGGACCTGGACCGGGCCATCGAGGCGTTCCGCCAGGTCAAGGCGGAAATGGGCCTGTAAAAAATGCCTTCCCCAGGCGGGACCCGCCTGGGGAAGTTTGACAAAACGGCAATTTTGCGTTATAATCCGTAAAAAGGGGGCCTTGCCATGTCCATTGACCGCTTGCAGGAAAAAATCCGCAAACTGAAAAATCCCTCCATGCTTTTCTTCTCCCCGGACGGGCGGCAGGTGCCTCCGGCCCTGGCGGAATTGCCCCTGGCGGAGGGATACGCTGCCCTTTGCCGGGAGCTGATGGGGGGGCTCAAGGACCTGCTTCCCGCCGTGCGATTCTCCTTCGGCGGCTTCGCCCTCCTGGGCCCGGCGGGCCTGGAGGCGCTGTCCGGGTGCCTGGATCTGGCAAAGGAGCTGGGCTATTACATTGTTCTGGACGCGCCGGAGCTGTTGTCCCCCCAGACCGCCGAGGCGGCGGCTCGGGAGCTGGAGAACTGGACCTGGGACGGCCTGGTCCTGTCGCCCTACTTGGGCAGCGACTGCGTCCGGCCCTTCCTGCCCCTGTGCCGGAGGGGAAAGAGCCTCTTCCTCCTGACCCGCACCCCCAACCGCTCGGCCTCGGAGCTCCAGGACCTGCTCACCGGCACCCGCCTGGTCCATCAGGCGGCGGCGGAGCTGGCGGACCGCCACGGCCAGGGCCTTTACGGGAAATGCGGCTATTCCCAGGTGGGAGCCGTGGCCGGCGCCCCGGCGGAGGCGGCTCTAAAGACCCTGCGGACCAAATACAACCGCTTATTTCTCCTGGTGGATGGCTACGATTTCCCCTCCGCCAACGCCAAAAAGTGCTCCGCGGCCTTCGACCGCTTCGGTCATGGCGCGGTGGTCTGCGCAGGGGACTCCCTCACCAGCGCCTGGAAGCAGGGGGAGAATGGCAATGATTATGTAAACCAATCCGTGCAAGCCGCCCAGCGCATGAAGCGCAATCTGACGACCTATGTGACCATTCTCTGATCCCAGCACCCCAGGGAAAAGGCCCGTTGCCGATCGTGGGGGCGAATTTGTCCCCCCGACCCTTCGCGCCTTTGCCAGGGGGCGTGGGACGGCTGGAACAGCGCCGAAGACGGAAGGAGGAAGCGAAAAGTGGCTTTTGACTACAAAAAAGAGTACCGGGAATTTTACCTCCCCAAGGCCAAGCCGGAGATCGTTACGGTGCCGAGGATGAATTACCTGGCGGTCCGGGGGTCCGGGGACCCCAACGAGGAGGGCGGGGCTTACAAAGCCTCTATCGGTCTGCTCTACGGCGTCGCCTTTACCATCAAAATGAGCAAGCTTGGGGACCACCGGATCGAGGGCTACTTCGACTACGTGGTGCCGCCCCTGGAGGGCTTCTGGTGGCAGGAGGGCGTGGAGGGCTTTGACTACCGGCGGAAAGCGGCATTTCACTGGATCTCGGTGATCCGTCTGCCGGACTTCGTAAAGGAGACGGACTTTGCCTGGGCGGTGGCCGAGGCGGAGCGGAAGAAGAAATAGGATTTTTCCAGGGTGGAGTTCCTGCCCGTGGAGGAGGGGCTCTGCGTCCAGATGCTGCATATGGGTCCTTTTGACGAGGAACCCGCCAGCGTGGCCAAAATGGACGCCTACCTTGAGGAGCGGGGCTATGAAAACGACTTTTCTCCCACCCGCCTCCACCATGAGATCTACCTCTCCGACGTGCGGAAGGTCCCCCCGGAGCGGTGGAAAACGGTGATCCGCCACCCCATCCGAAGGAAATGAGCTGTGCCGCCGGACCCAATGGGGTCCGGCGGCGGTTTTTACATTTTCCGATTGATCCGGTCGATGCTGGCCTTGACTTTGGCATAGCTCCCCAGCCAAATGCACAGATAAATTCCGAAGAAAATGGCAAAGTAGACCCCCACCCCCAGAGCACTCCTAGGCATCCACCGCAGAAGCCAGGCCACCGGCAGGGTGGAACCGGCGGTGACCGCCAGATGGGTCAATGTCATTCGCAGCGGGCTCCATCGCTCGATCTCCCAAATCACCGAGGCGCCGCCCCACATGGCTCCATAGGCCAGGCACAGCCCGGTCTGGACCAGCACCGCGTTCAGCTCCCCGCCCCAGTCGGCAATCAATGCCTGGGGCACAGCCAGATAGGTCCCGTTCCCATGTTGCAGAGAAATGACCAGGGTAATGAAGTGGCAGATCAGCAGCCCCACCGGCGCGCCCCTAAGGGCTCGGTGTAAAACGATGCGTCTCATTGGTTCAAACCCCCAATACTTCCTTGATTTTGTTTACATAACGCCTTGATACATAGGCTGTCGCCCCGTTGGTCAGTCGGACTTGAATGGTGCCGGTGAAGCTCAGGTCGAAGGATTTGACCTTTTTCAGATTGACGATCTCCGAGTTGGAAATGCGGACAAAGTGCCGCCCCAACCGTTCCTCCAGCTCATAGAGCCTTAGCCGGAGGGTATAGACGCCCCCGGCCGTCTCCGCCAGGACCTTTCCGCCCTGGGCGTAGACGCGATAAATCTCCGCCGGGTCCAGGACCCGCCACACCTCCGCCTGGCAGCCGGCGAGGACCTGGGGCCGCTCCCCGGAGAGCTGCCGGGCCAGCTCCGCCACCTCGTCGGTCATCTTCCCCGCGACAATGACGAGCCTAGGCTCCTGACAGCCTTCCTCGATTTGAATTTCGACCCGCATATCTCGCCTCCTTTCTGGCAACAGCATAGCAAAAATCGAACCGGATGTCCACCGATTTTCGATACTCGGTCCGTTTCGCTCCATAAGCGGCAAAAAGGCCCTTGACAAATGGAAGATCGGCAGTTTTTTACTTCCCTTTATAAAAGCGCCCCCAGACACTTGGCGTGTCTGGGGGCGATGCTTATTTTTTCATTTCTGTTTCAATGGCGGCGATGCGCTGGCTCAGGGGCGGGTGATCGTAGGTCAAAAGGACCTCCCACTTGGAGGGGGCCAGGTCCGCCAGATTCTCCTTGGACAGCTTTTTCAGCCCGGTGATCAGGGCCTCGCCGTACCCCTCCTTCACCGCCTGGGCGTCGGCCCGGTACTCGGCTTTCCGGGACACCGCCCCGGCCAGGATGGAGAACAGGGGCATGACGATCTGGGATTCCACCAGCATCACCAGCAGCAGGGCAAAGCCGTAATTCCGGCCGGCAAAGCCAAAGGCCGGGTAAATTGCCTCGGTCCGCACCGTGGCCCAGGCCAGGACCACGATCAGAAGCATCTGGGCAATGCCGATGACGCTGTTTTTCAGGGTGTCCTTGTGGAGCCCGTGGCCCAGTTCGTGGGCGAAGACCGCCACGATCTCGTCCGGCGTCATGGCGGCGATCAGGGTGTCATACAGAACGATGGTCTTGGTCTTGCCCAGGCCGGAAAAATAGGCGTTGGCCTTGGTGGACCGCTTGGAGGCGTCCATGACCTGGATCTCCTTCACATGGTAGCCGTACTTTTCCAGCAGGGCGGTGAGCTTGGTCCGCAGCTCTCCCTCCTCCAGAGGTGTGAATTTATTGAACAGCTTGGAAAACACCGGGGCCAGGAACATGACCGCGAAGAGAAACGCCACCATCACCCCGGAGAACAGCAGCAAGATCCAGTCACCCAGGGCCTCGTAAATGAGGATGAACAGGCTCATCAGGGCAAACAGGAGCACAAGAGTGATCAGGAAGGACTTGATCTGGTCGGCAAAGAAGGTCTTCAGGGTCATTTTGTTGAAGCCGTACTTTTCGTCGATCTTCATGTTGAAAATGTAGCTGAAGATCCCGCCGAGGACGGTGTCGATCAGCACAAAAACGCCCAAAACGCTCATCATGCCGAAATACGGGTTCCCTTCGATGGCCACCAGGGGCATGACGTTGAAGGCGATCAGGGCGATGTACACGCAGTCGTTGAAGAAGGTGGCGATAATGGCCGCCTGGCAGGTCTCCTTGTGGTAGGAGCTCCATTTGGCGTAGGTCTCGCCGTCGTACAGGTCCTTGACGTTGTCGGGGATGGGGTTGTCCTTCGACCGGTAGCTGAGATACTGGACGAATAGGTCGTAGCACAAGATCAGACCCATCAAAATTAGGCAGATCGGTTTATAATTCATAGCGGTGCTCCTTTCGTTCGGTTCTGCCTCCATTATAATCCTCCGGCAAAGGGATTGCAAGGGGGGAAGAAAAAAAGATCGGGGTAAGAATTGCATCTTGCCGCCGGATATGCTATACTAATACTGTCTATACCCCGGCGCTGCCGGGTGAAAAAACGTGTTCAGGAGGTCCCTATGACGGCGTTTCAGCAGGCTTTTTCCCGGCTTCCCGGCCAGCACTTGCGGCTTTCCGAGCCCCTGGCCTCCCACACCTCCTTCCGCATCGGCGGCCCGGCGGAGGTCATGGCCTTTCCCCAGACCCGGGAGGAATTGGAGGCCCTTCTGGCCCTCTGCCGGGAGCTGAGGACGGTCCCGGCGATCCTGGGGGCGGGGACCAATGTCCTGGCCCCGGACGAGGGCGTGGCGGGACTGGTCATCTGCTTGAAGGACCTGTCCGGCGCGGAACGGCTGGGGGAGCGGCGGGTCCGCTTCGGCGCGGGGCTGACCCTGGCCCGGGCGGCGGATTTTGCCGCCAGGCAGGGGCTGTCCGGCCTGGAATTTGCCCACGGCATCCCCGGCACCGTGGGGGGCGGCGTGTACATGAACGCCGGAGCCTACGGCGGGGAGATCGGCGGCGTCTGCGCGGCGGTGACCACTATGGACCGCCGGGGCGGCGTCCACACCCACGCCGGGGAGGAGCTGACCTTCTCCTACCGGCACAGCCCGGCGCAGGCGTGGGGGGAGATCGTATTGAGCGCGGACTTTGTCCTGACCCCCGCCCCGGAGGAGACCGTCCGGGCCAAAATGCGGGAGCTGGCGGCCAGGCGGCGGGCCTCTCAGCCCTTGGAATATCCCTCCGCCGGGTCGGCCTTCAAGCGGCCCGCGAGAGGCTACGCCGCCGCCCTCATCGACCAGGCGGGCCTCAAGGGCCTACGGGTGGGGGACGCGGCGGTTTCGGAAAAACACGCGGGCTTCGTGGTCAATCTGGGCCACGCCACCGCCGCCCAGGTCCGGGAGCTGCTGAAAACGGTGGCGGACCGGGTGTATGAGAACAGCGGGACCCAGTTGGAGCCGGAGATCCGGCTCTGGTAAAATGTTTGTTTTTGGAAGGGCAGGTGAGGACAGTGGCGGTATCGTTTTCCGGCAGCGTCAAGGCGGAGCTGTGCCGCTTTTTCCCCCAGAAGCGGTGCTGCGCGGTTGCGGAGTGCTTTGGGATCCTGCTCTTCTGCAACAGCTTTGGCGCCGGGGGCGCGCGAATCATCACGGAGAGCCGGGAATTTGCCCAGCGGCTGCCCAAGCTCTTTCGCCGGGCTTTCGGCCTGACCTTTGACCAGACCCCGGAGGGGGGCGGGGGCAAGCTGGTGTTCCAGTTGACGGACCCGGAGAAGATCGCCCTCGTCATGACCCAGTTTGGGTTCAGTCCCAGGGATACCCTGGCCCTCCATGTCAATCTGCCGGTGGTGGAGGAGGACTGCTGCAAGGCGTCCTTCCTCCGGGGGGCTTTCCTGGCGGGCGGGTCCGTCACGGACCCGGCCAAGGGCTATCACCTGGAGCTGACCACCACCCATCAAAGCGTCTGCCGGGAGACCTACGCCCTGATGGAGGAGGTCCTGGGCTTCTATCCCAAGACCGCCCGCCGGGGCGGCGGGCAGATCCTCTACCTCAAGCAGAGCGAGCGGATCGCCGACTGCTTGACCTACCTGGGGGCCCCTGTGGCGGCCATGGGGATCATGGAGGCCCGGCTGGAAAAGGAACTCAACAACAAGGTCAACCGCCGCTGCAACTGTGACGACGCCAACATCACCAAGGTGGTGGAGGCGGCCCAGGAACAGTGCGAGGCCATTCGGCTCCTCCGCGCCCAGGGAAAGCTGGACAGCCTGCCGGACAAGCTCCGCTGTGCCGCCCTGGCCCGGGAGGCCAATCCCGAGGCGTCGTTGACGGAGCTGGCGGAGATGATGGAGCCGCCCATCACGAAGAGCGCCATGAGTCACCGCCTCCGCCGTTTGACGGAGCTGGCGGAGGAAGGGAAGGAGGCTTCCATATGAGTTTTGTCCACCTCCATGTCCACACGGAGTACAGCCTGCTGGACGGCGCCTGCCGCATCGGTTCCATGATGGACCGGGTGAAGGAGCTGGGCCAGGAGGCCGTCGCCATCACGGACCACGGGGTCATGTATGGCTGCATCGATTTTTACAAGGCCGCCAAGGCCGCCGGGATCAAGCCCATCATCGGCTGCGAGGTCTATGTGGCGCGGCGGAATATGTCGGATCGGATCTACGGCGTGGACAACGACCCGTACCACCTGGTGCTGCTCTGCGAGGACCGGACCGGGTATGAAAATCTCTGCCTGCTGGTGAGCCAGGCGTTTCTGAACGGCTTTTACGGAAAGCCCCGGGTGGACCTGGAGCTGCTGCGGCGGCATCACGGGGGACTCATCGCCCTGTCCGCCTGCCTGGCCGGGGCAATTCCCCAGTATTTGATGGAGGACAGCTACGACAGCGCCAAAAGCTACGCCTTGACCCTCTCGGAGATCTTCGGCCCGGGAAATTTCTTCCTGGAGCTTCAGGACCACGGCATCGATGCCCAGCGGGCCGTGAACCAGGGCATCCGCCGCCTGGCCCGGGAGACGGGCCTGCCCCTGGTGGTCACCAACGACGCCCACTACCTCCGCCGGGAGGACGCGAAGATCCAGGACGTGCTTCTGTGCATCCAGACCGCCAAGACCGTGGACGACCCCAACCGCATGAAATTCCAGACCGAGGAATTCTACCTCAAGAGCGAGGAGGAAATGCGCGAGCGCTTCCCGGACTGTGAGGAAGCCTTTGAAAATACGGTCAAGATCGCCCAGCGGTGCAATGTGGAGTTCGTCTTCAACCAGTACCATCTGCCGGAGTTTCCGGTGCCCACCGGGGAGGACAGCGAGACTTATTTCCGCCGTCTGTGCCTGGAGGGCTTCCAAAAGCGCTATGAGAACCCGCCGGAGGAATACCGCCGGCGGCTGGAATATGAGATGGGCGTCATTTCCAAGATGGGTTATGTAAACTACTATCTCATTGTCTGGGATTTTATCCGCTACGCCAAGGAGTCGGGCATCCCCGTGGGACCGGGCCGCGGCTCGGGCGCGGCCTCCATTGCCGCCTACTGCCTCCACATCACGGAGGTGGACCCCATGAAGTACAGCCTGATCTTCGAGCGGTTTTTGAACCCCGAGCGGGTCAGTATGCCGGATTTCGACACGGACTTCTGCCAGGAGCGCCGGGGCGAGGTCATTGACTACGTGACGGAGAAGTACGGCAAGGACCATGTGGCCCAGATCGTCACCTTCGGCACCATGGCGGCCCGGGGCGCCATCCGGGACGTGGGCCGGGCGCTGAACTTCACCTACGCCGAGACCGACGTGGTGGCAAAGCTGGTGCCCACCACCCTCCACATCACGCTGAAAGAGGCGCTGAACGTCTCCCCCCGGCTGAAGGAGATGTATGACGGGGACGGACGGGTGAAGACCCTCATCGACACCGCCATGAGCCTGGAGGGGATGCCCCGGAACACCTCCACCCACGCCGCCGGCGTGGTGATCACGGCAAAGCCCGTGGACACCTACGTGCCCCTGTCCCGGAACGACGACACCATCGTCACCCAGTACACCATGACCACCATCGAGGAGCTGGGCCTTCTCAAAATGGACTTTTTGGGCCTGCGGAACCTGACGGTCATCGCCGACGCCGAGGCCCAGATCCGGAAGCTCCAGCCGGACTTCTCCATCCAGGCGGTGCCGGACTTCGACCGGGAGACCTACGCCATGCTGGCCGAGGGCAAGACCCAGGGCGTGTTCCAGTTGGAGTCCGCCGGCATTACCGGCGTCTGTATGAACATGAAGCCCACCTCCATCGAGGACTTGACGGCCCTGGTGGCCCTCTACCGCCCGGGCCCCATGGAGTCCATTCCCACCTTCATCGCGAATAAACAGGACCCCAGGAAGATCACCTACAAGACTCCCCTCCTGGAGCCGATTCTGAAGGTCACCTACGGGGTCATTCTCTACCAGGAGCAGGTCATTGAGATCTTCCGCTCCCTGGGCGGCTACTCCATGGGCCAGGCGGACAACATCCGCAGGGCCATCTCCAAGAAAAAGCAGAAGATCATCGACGCGGAGCGGCCGGTCTTCGTCTACGGCGACCCCAAGCAGAACATCCCCGGCGCGGTGGCCCGGGGGGTCGGCGAGGCGGCGGCCCAGTCCATTTACGACGAGATCGTGGCCTTCGGCGACTATGCCTTCAACAAGGCCCACTCCGCCTGCTACGCCGTGGTCAGCTATCAGACCGCCTACCTCAAGTGCCACTACCCCCTCCAATACATGGCCGCCCTCATGACCTCGGTGCTGGACTACTCCGAGAAGGTGGCGGGCTACATCGCCGAGTGCAAGGAGTGGGGCATCCGGACTCTGCCGCCGGACATCAACCGGTCGGAGGACCACTTCGTGGTGGAGGGGGACGCCATCCGATTTGGCCTGGGGGCCGTGAAGAACGTGGGCCACGGGCTGATCCGTTCCGTGGTGGAAAAGCGGGCCGAGGGCGGCCCCTTCCAGTCCCTGGAGGACTTTCTCCAGCGGATGGGGGAGGGGGAGCTGAACAAGCGGGCCGTGGAGAACTTCATCAAGTGCGGCGCCATGGACTGCCTGGGCCACCGCCGCAGCGAGCTGCTGGCGGTGTACGAGCCGATGATGGACAGCGTGTCCGCCACCCGGAAGCGGAATCTGGAGGGCCAGATGGGCCTGTTTGCCATGCTCCAGGGGGAGGATCGGGCCGCCAGCGTGCCCATTCCCACCCTGCCGGAGCTGGACCGGTCCCAGAGGATGCTGATGGAGAAGGAGACCACCGGTCTCTACCTCTCCGGCCATCCCATGGACGACTATCGGCCCTATTTGAAAAATACCCACGTCATCCCCATCGGGGAGCTGACGTCGGAGGACGCGGGCTTTGCCGACGATCAGATCGTCAGCGTCGCGGGCATCGTCCAGACCGTGAAGATGAAGACCACCAGGAACAACTCCATGATGGCCTACGTCACCGTGGAGGACGACACCGCCTCCATTGAACTTTTGGCCTTCTCCAACGTCCTGAGCGAGTATGGCGGCTACCTCCGGGAGAACAACCCCGTTGTGATCACGGGCCGGCTGTCCCTCCGGGACGAGAAGGAGCCCCAGATCGTGGTGAATCGGGCGCGGCCCATCTCCGACTTTTCCCAGGCCCCGCCGCCGGCGGAGCCCCGGCTTCCCCCAAATCAGCTTCCGGGGACCACGCTGTATCTCCGGCTGCCAACCGAGACGGACGCCCGATTTCGGAAGGTACGGGCCATGCTGAATATGTTCCCGGGGACGGCCCAGGCGGTGGTGTACTTTGCCGACACCCGCCTGCGCCGGGGGACCCGGTGCGGCCTGGACCGGCGGCTGGTGGCGGAGCTGGAAAATGTGCTGGGAAACGGGAATGTTGTTGTGAAATAGCTTCCCTTTTTCAAAAAGATGTGTTATAATAACCGAGATAACGACCGGCTGCCGGGAGCCTGGAGGGGGAGATGCCAAAGATGAGAAAAAACCTGGGCCTTGCCCTCCTTTTCCTCCTGGCGGTCCTGACCCTTTCCGGCTGCGGCATCGCCACGGCGGAGCAGCTTTACTGCCTGCCCCGCCGGTCGGGGGAAAGCGAGGCTTTTCAATCGGCCATTGACCGGGCCATGACCGGCTTGGAATACAGCGCTCCCGTGGCGGGGGAGCATCAGCAGACGGTCCAGACCGCCGACCTGGACGGGGATGGGGAGGAGGAATACCTTCTCTTTGCCCGCGCTGGGGAGGAAAAGCCCCTTCGGATCTTGATCTTCCGCCGTCAGGGGGAGGAATTTACCCTGATCCACACCCTTGAAAGCTACGGCTCGGCCTTTGACCGGGTGGAATACGCGCAGATGGACGGCCGGGGCGGAGTGGAGCTGGTGGTGGGCCTGCGGCTCAGCGAGAAGCTGCCCCGTTCCGTCAGCGTCTATTCTCTGGGGGACAGCGGGCTCAGCCGGCTGCTCTCCGCCAATTACGCCGCGTTCCTGACCCTGGACATGGACGGCGCCGAAGGCGAGGAGCTGCTGCTCCTCCGGCCCGGGGAGGCGGAGACGGACCCGGGCCTGGCGGAGCTCTACGGCTTTTCCGAGGGGACGGCCAAGCGATATGAGCGGGCGGCCCTCTCCGAGCCTGCCCGCCGCCTCCGGCGGGTGATCGCCGGCGCCCTGACCGACGGGACCCGGGCGGTCTTCGCCGCCAGCGGCGACGGGGAGGGGGGCTTGGTCACGGACGTCTTTGCCCTGACGGAGGGCGGCTTCCAAAGGATCGCCGACGGGACCCCCGCCCATCAGCCGGAGGTCATCTTCGCCGAGGACATCGACGGCGACGGGACGGTGGAGCTCCCGGAGGGGCTTGCCGGCCCCACGGCGGAGTCCGCCGAGAGCGGCGGATACCTGATCCGCTGGTACGCCCTGACCCCCGATGGCCGGGAGGTGACCAAGCGCTACACCTACCACCAGGACCCCGCCGGATGGTATTTGAACCTGGACAGCGCCTGGGCCCCTTCCGTCACCGTGGAGGCGGGGGAAGGGCAGTATGACTTTTACGGCGGGGACGGAGAGCTGCTGTTTACCGTCTACGCTTTTACCGGGGCGGACCGGGACGCCCAGGCCGCCAGCCGGGGCCGTTTCGTCCTGCTGCGGACAGACACCGTGACCTACGCGGCCGCTTTGGCGTCCGCCGGGGATTACGCCATTACCCAGCAGAGCTTGACGGACAGCTTTCATTTGGTCCAGAGAGATTGGAAAACAGGGCAGATTTAGAGAGGATTTGCAATGAAAAAGGTAATGATTTTGGAGGATGAAGAGAATATCCGCTCCTTTGTGGTCATCAATCTCCGCCGGGCGGGGTACGAGGCCATCGAGGCCGGCACGGGCCAGGAGGCTTTGGACCGGCTCCGGGAGAATCCGGATACTGGCGTGGCGATTTTGGACATCATGCTGCCGGACATGGACGGCTTTGAGGTCTGCCGCCGGATCCGGGCCTCCGACAAGCAGATCGGCATCATCATGCTCACCGCCCGGACTCAGGAGATGGACAAGATCACGGGCCTTATGACCGGGGCCGACGACTATGTGACCAAGCCCTTCTCCCCGGCGGAGCTGACGGCCCGCATCGACGCGCTGTACCGCCGCCTGGGCGGGGACAGCACCGGCGGCGGGGAGCTGCTGACCCAGGGCCCCTTTGTGATGAACACCCGGAACCACACGCTGGAAAAGGCCGGGAACCGGGTCCGCTTGACCCAGGTGGAGTATGCCATTATGAAGCTGTTTATGCAGAATCCGGGCCGGGCCCTGTCCCGGGAGGACATCCTTTCGGCGGTCTGGGGCCGGGATTATGAGGGAGATCTGAAGATCGTGGACGTGAACATCCGCCGTCTGCGGATCAAGATCGAGGACGACACCGCCAACCCCTCCTACATCACGACTGTCTGGGGCTTCGGCTATAAGTGGGGCGCCTGATGCCCGGCGGCAGGAAGGAGCGGCGGCCCAGTACCCTCCAGGGCCGGTATCTGGTGGGGACGCTGATCGTGGTCTGCTCTTTGGGCCTGGCCTGCGTCATGGGAGTGACGGCGCTGTTCGCCGTGTCCAGCTATTCTTCCCTGGAGGCGGATATGCGCTACCGGGCCAAGACCACGACGGAGTATTTTTCCCACTCTCTGGGCCTGGATTACAACGGCTTCTATCAGTCCTGCATCGCCTACGCCGAGAGCTTCCAGGAGAAAAACCGTTTGGAGCTCCAATTCATCAACGCTCAGGGCCAAATCGTGGCCTCCTCCTACGGCCCCTGGGCCGGCGATCCCCCCGCCACGCCCGAGATCCGGGAGGCGGTGAGCACCCGGGGGACCCGTCCCTACCTGGGGCAGGACCCGGACACTGGGGAGCGGATCCTGGCGGTGTCCTGCCCCATGATCTACAGCAACGGGGAGGTCATCGGCGTCCTGCGCTACGTCACCTCCACCCGCCTGGTGGACCGGCAGATCTTCCTGGTGGCCCTGGCGGCCCTGGGGGCGCTGATCGTGGTGGCCGTCGCGGTGGCGGTGAGCGGGAGCCTGTACATCCGCTCCATCCTCTACTCCCTGGATCAGATCACCCAGAAGGCCAACCGCATTGCCGGCGGTAGCTACGGCATCCAGATCCAAAGCAAATACGACGACGAGCTGGGCAAACTGGCGGAGGCCATCAACGACCTGTCCGCCACCATCAGCCAGAACGAGAAGATCCAGGCGGATTTCATTTCCTCCTTGTCCCATGAGCTCAGGACCCCTCTGACGGCCATCACCGGCTGGAGCGAGACTCTCCTGGACGGGGACACTCTGGACCCCCAGACCCAGCGGGGGGTGCGGATCATTTTGGGAGAGGCCAAGCGCTTGACGGAAATGGTGGTCGGTCTGCTGGACTTCACCCGATTGCAGGACGGCCGTATGACCCTAAACATTGAGGAAGCGGACCTCCGGGCGGAATTTGAGGACATTGTGTATATGTATGGCAGCCGCCTGACCTCGGAGGGCATCCAATTGGAATACGAGGAAAGCGACGAGCCTTTGCCGGCCATTCCCTGCGACCCCAAGCGGATGCGCCAGGTGTTTCTGAACATCCTGGACAACGCCGCCAAGCACGGGGGAGAGGGCAAGCGGATCCAGGCGTCCATCTCCGCCGAGCGGGGCTGGGTGGTCATCCGCATCCGGGACTTTGGTCCCGGCATCCCGGAGGACGAGCTTCCTCTGGTGAAAATGAAATTCTATCGGGGCAGCTCCAAGACCCGGGGCACCGGCATCGGCCTGGCGGTCTGCGAGGAGATCGTCCAGATGCACGGCGGCAGCCTGACCCTGGAGAACGCCACCGGCGGCGGCACGCTGGTGACGGTCCGTCTGCCCGCCGCCCAATAGAGAAGGAGAGGCTATGAAAAAAACCTGTGAATCCCCCTGCCGGGAGCAGTTCCGCACGATGATCGGCGGACAGGCCCTGATCGAGGGCATCCTGATGCGGGGGCCGGAGAAGGACGCAATCGTCACCCGGGGCCCGGAGGGCCTGAACGTGGAGGTCAAGGCCCGCGTCCTTCCCCCGAAGAGCTCCCCCCTCCGCTGGCCCCTGATCCGGGGAGTGGTGAATTTTGTGGACGCCCAGGTCACCGGGGTCAAAGCCCTGATGCGCTCGGCGGACCTGTCCCCGGAGGAGACGGAGGAGGAACCCTCCAAATTTGACAAGTGGCTGGAGGAAAAGCTGGGCAGCGAGGCCTTCCAGAAGGCTATCGTCGCCGTGGCGGTGGTCATTGGCATGGCGGTGTCCGTGGGGCTGTTTTTCCTGCTGCCTATGGTCATTGGCAGCTTTTTCGACCCCTGGATCTCCAATCCCATCCTCATCAATCTCATCGAGGGCGTGGTGCGGATGCTGATTTTCCTTGCCTATATGCTCCTGATCTCCCGGATGGGGGAGATGAAGCGGGTCTTTTCCTACCACGGCGCGGAGCACAAGACCATCCGCTGCTATGAGGCGGGCCTGCCCCTGACGGTGGAAAACGTCCGGGTCCAGACCCGGAAGCACCCACGCTGCGGCACCAGCTTTCTGCTGGTGGTGATGCTGCTGTCCATTCTGGTCTTTTCCGTGGCGTCGGCGGTACTGCTGGCCCTGGTCCCCAGTCTGGCGGCCCTTCGGGGCGGGATCTGGTATCGGATCCTCATGATCGTGTACAAGCTGCTGCTTCTGCCCCTGGTGGTCTCCGTGAGCTATGAGGTCAATCGGATCGTGGGCCGGTACGACAATTTCCTCACCCGGATCCTCACCGCCCCCGGTATGTGGTTCCAGAACTTCACCACCAACGAGCCCGACGATGGTATGATCGAGGTGGGCATCGCCGCCCTGCGGGCGGTACTGCCGGAGCAGGAGGGGGCGGACCGTTGGTAGCGACGCTGAAAGAGCTTTACCTCGCCGCCCGGGAGGGCTTTCTCCCGACCGAGACGCCCCAGGAGGCGGCGTTCCTGGCCCGGAACCTTCTGAGCCACGTCACCGGCCTGCGCCAGGAGGAGCTGCTGGCCCGTCAGGAGGAGGTGGTGTCCTCCTCCGTCTGCCACGCCTTGGAGGACGAGATGGGCCGCATCCTGGAGGGCGAGCCCCTGGCCTATGTGCTGGGGGAATGGGAATTCTATGGGTTGAAACTTTATGTAAACCGGGATGTTCTGATCCCCCGGGACGACACCTGCGCCGTCACGGGCCTGGCAATTAAGAAGGCCCTGTTCCTGGACAAAAGTCCCCGGATCCTGGACCTGTGTACCGGCTCGGGCTGCATCGGCCTGGCCATCGCCAGCCGGGTGAAGGACGCCCGGGTCACCCTGGCGGACCTCTCCCGGGAGGCTCTGGCCGTGGCGAAGAAGAACATCACGCTGCACCACCTGTCCGGGCGGGTCTCCTGTGTCCAGGCGGACGCCGCCCAGGCGGCCCCCGGCTTTTTGGGGAAATTCGACATGATCGTGTCCAATCCCCCCTACATTTCCACGGCGGAAATGGGGGAGCTGCCCAAGAGCGTCCGGTGCTATGAGCCGGAGCTTGCCCTCCACGGGGGCGCCGACGGACTGGACTTCTATCGGGCGATCGCGGAAAACTTCACCTCCGCCCTCAAGCCCGGGGGCATCCTCTGCCTGGAATTTGGTCTGGGCCAGGAAAAAGGCGTGGAGGAGATCTTGCGGAACAACGGCTATACCGTCCTGGAATGGACCCGGGACAATCAAGAGATCCTGCGGGCGGTGTGCGCCCAATATCAGGGGAAGGAAGGAACCTAGCATATGGCGACGAAGAAGACAAATTATGAAGCCCCCGCCCCGGCGGCGGACAAGAAGAAAGCGTTGCAGACGGCCCTGGCCCAGATCGAGAAGACCTACGGCAAGGGCGCGGTGATGCGTCTGGGCGACCGGCCCGAGATGAACGTGGACGCCATTCCCACGGGCTCCCTGGCCCTGGACGCGGCTCTGGGCATCGGCGGCGTCCCCAAGGGGCGGATCATTGAGATCTACGGCCCCGAGTCCTCCGGCAAGACCACCCTGGCCCTCCACATCCTGGCGGAGGCCCAGAAGCTGGGCGGCGAGGTGGCTTTTGTGGACGCGGAGCACGCTCTGGACCCGGTCTACGCCGCCGCCCTTGGCGTGGACACGGACAATATGCTGGTCTCCCAGCCGGACACCGGCGAGCAGGCGCTGGAGATCACCGATGCCCTGGTCCGTTCCGGCGCGGTGGACGCGGTGGTGGTGGATTCCGTGGCGGCCCTGACCCCCCGGCAGGAGATCGAGGGGGAGATGGGCGACGCCTTTGTGGGCCTCCAGGCCCGGCTCATGTCCCAGGCTCTCCGGAAGCTGGCGGGCAGCATTTCCAAGACCAACTGCGTGGTGATCTTCATCAATCAGCTTCGCATGAAGATCGGCGTCATGTACGGCAACCCGGAGACCACCACCGGCGGCAACGCCCTGAAATTCTACGCTTCCGTCCGCCTGGACGTGCGGAAGATCGAGACGATCAAGGACGGCACCAACATCATTGGCAACAAGACCCGGGTCAAGGTGGTCAAGAACAAGGTGGCCCCACCCTTCCGGGAGGCCGTTTTCGACATCTATTACGGCCAGGGCATCAGCAAGTGGGGCGAGCTGGTAGATCTGGCGGTCCAGTTGGAGATCATTCAGAAGAGCGGAAGCTGGTTCTCCATGGGCGACGAGCGGATCGGCCAGGGCCGGGACAGCGTGAAGGATTACCTCCAGGCCAACCCCGAGGTGGCCGAGAAGGTGGAGGCCCAGGTCCGGGAGAATATGTGGAAGCTCCAGGGCCTGTCCAAGGCCCCCGCCAAGGCGGCCCAGAAGCCGGTGGCCATCACGGCGGAAGAGTTTGACGATGACCTGTGAGTCCGTCTCACCCTCGCCGGACCGGGCGGGGAGGTACTATGTCCGCTTTTCTGGCGGCGCCGCTCTGCGGCTCTATGCCCAGACGGTGGCGGAATTTGCCCTGGCCCCCGGAAGGGAGCTGACGGAGGCGGAATATGCCCAGCTCCGCCAGACGGCGGGGGAGCTCTCCGCCAAGAATCGGGCGGTGCGGATCGTGGCCGCCGCCGACGTGTCCCGCCGGGACCTGGAGCGCCGCCTGGTCCAAAAAGGGGAGGACCCGGACCAGGCCAGGCAGGCGGTCGCCTGGATGGCGGACCTGGACCTGGTGGACGACCGGGAGGTGGCCAAGCGCTTGGCCGCCCGCTGCGCCGCCAAGGGCTACGGGCTGACCCGCGCCCGGCAGGTCCTCTATGAAAAGCAGATCCCCAAGGCCTATTGGGACGAGGCGCTGGCGGACTATCCCGACCAGAACGAGGCCATTGAAAATTATCTTCGCGCCCATCTGTCCGAGGACGGGGACCCCAAGGCGACCCAGCGGGTCGTGAACGCCCTCCTCCGCCGGGGCCACAGCTACGGCGACATCCGCCGCGCTCTGGCGGCGCTGGACGCGGAGACGGAAAACCTTTGAAAGAGGCGATACCGGTGACGGACTTTGCGGCGTCCCTTTCCCAGATCTGTCAACAGCTTGTCCAAACGGTGACGGGGAAATACGCCCTTGCCCTGGCGGGCGCCCACGCAAAGGGAACGGTGCGGTATCCTCAAAACCTTTATTGGCCGCGCCGGAACATGGTCGGATCATTTTCACGATGACAATGCCAAAGAGCTGAAAGACCGGATCTGCACGCCGGCGGATTCATAAATGCACGCAAAAATGCGGCGGAAAGGTAAATTATGGCAAAAATCGGCTTTATTTCCCTTGGCTGCGCCAAAAATCAGGTGGACTGCGAGGGAATGATGTACCGGGTCCGGGAGGCGGGCTACGAGCTGAGCCCCCAGGCGGAGGGCTGCGACGTGGTGGTCATCAACACCTGCGGCTTCATTGACGAGGCCAAGTCCGAGGCCATTGACTGCATTTTGGACATGGCGCGGCTGAAGGAAGCGGGTCAGGTGGGCAAGATCCTGGTCACCGGCTGCCTGACCCAGCGGTACCGGGAGGAGTTTCTGAAGGAGCTGCCGGAGGTGGATGGCATTTTGGGCACCGGGAGCTACATGGACATCGTGCCGGCCATCCGGCAGGTCCTCTCGGAGACGCACCCCGAGTCCTTTCGGAGCATCGACGGCCCGGTCCCGGAGTCCGGGCGGGTCCTCACCACCCCCCGGCACTACGCTTACATAAAGATCGCCGAGGGCTGCGACAACCGCTGCGCTTTCTGCGTCATCCCCAGTCTACGGGGCAGGTATCGGAGCCGCCCCATGGAGGCGATTTTGGCCGAGGCGGAGGGCCTGGCGGCCCAGGGCGCCCGGGAGCTGATCGTGGTAGCCCAGGACACCAGCCGCTACGGAACGGACCTTCCGGGACACAGGCGGCTCCTGCCGGAGCTGCTGACCGGCCTCTGCCAAATTCCCGGGGTCCACTGGGTCCGGGTCCACTACCTGTACCCCGACATGATCGACGACGCCCTCATCGATGTGTATGCCCGGGAGCCAAAGCTGGTAAACTATATGGACATCCCCATTCAGCATTGCAACGACGCCATCCTGAAACGGATGTGCCGCCGGGGCACCAAGGCGGAGCTGAAGGCCCTCCTGGCCAAACTCCGGGAGAGACTGCCCGGCCTGGTGGTGCGGACCAGCCTGATTGCCGGCCTCCCCGGGGAGGGAGAGGCGGAGTTTGAAGAGCTCTGCGAATTTCTGCGGGAGGAAAAGCTGGAGCGAGCCGGGACCTTTGTCTTCTCCCCGGAGGAGGGGACCCCCGCCGCCCAGATGGAGTATCCGGACACCGAAACCGCCCAGGAGCGGGCCCAGGTCCTCGCCGCCATTCAGGAGGAGGTCATGGCCGGCTGCAACGCCGCCCGGATGGGAAAGACCCTGGAGGTCCTGGTGGACGGCTACGATGAGGAAGCGGAGCAGTATTACGGCCGGACCTATGCCGACTCCCCGGACATCGACGGCCGGGTGTGGCTGGCCTCGGAGGAACCCCTGACGGAGGGGACCTTTGTCCTGGCCCGCATCGATGGGACCGTGGACGGGGACCTGTCCGGCTATGTTGTGGAGGCACTGGAATGACGACGGCAACGAAAATCACCTTGATCCGGGTGGCGATCCTCCCGGTGTATATGGTTCTGATGTATCTCAGCGGCGGAACGCCCGGCGTTTATCTGTGGTGGGCCCTGGCGGTGTTCATCCTTGCCAGCCTGACGGACTTCATCGACGGGGAGATCGCCCGGAAATACCATCAGATCAGCGACTTTGGCAAATTCCTGGACCCGCTGGCGGACAAGCTCCTGGTCCTGGCGGCCATGCTGATGTTCTGCCAGTGGGGCAAGTTCCCGGCCTGGGCGCTGATGCTGGTACTGGCTCGAGAGTTCGCCGTGACGGGCCTGCGGCTCATGGCCGTGGGGAAGGGGAAGGTCATTGCCGCCGGCTGGAGCGGCAAGGTCAAGACGGCCTGCACCATGGTGGGCCTGTGCGCCATGATGGTCTTCCCGGACACGGTCTGGCTGTGCTGGACGGTGGTGATCGTCATTCTGGCGACCACGCTGTACTCCGGAGTGGAGTATTTTATTCAAAACGGGTCCTGCATCTGGGACAATGGAGGCGGTAAGGCATGAAATTCAAACCCGGCGTCCGGTATACCCTGGACTTTCAAAGCCCCTGGATGACGGCCTCCGCCTTTTTCGCGGGGCTGTCCATCTTCCTGGCGGCGCTGTACTACCTCTGCTTCACCGAGGGCTGGACGGCCATGAGCCTCCTGCTGCCGCTGATCCTGCCGGCTCTGGTCCTGGCGGCCCACGGGGTCCTGCTCCGGGCGGTCCGGCTGAACGTGCCGGTGGTCTACGGGGCTCTGGCGCTGGCCTATTTCCTCGTTGCCTCCCCGCACTTGGCGGGGGAGTGGGGCGTGCTCTCCCTGGTGCTGTTCCTGCTGGGGGCGGCGGTACTGATCGTGACGGGCCTGGGGTATCTGCCTACGCGCGGCATCGCCCTGCTCCTTTTGCTGTTGCCGCTGGTCCTGCGCCTGTTTGGAGACGCGGGAACATATCTTCAGAGCTGGGAGGCCATCCCGCCCCTGCTGAAGGCGCAGAAATTCAAGGAGGCTTTCACCGCGGTGCTGGATACGATCAAAATCGTGCCCATTCTCCCGGAGCTGTCGGCCCTGGCCGGCGCGGCGGCCTTTGCCTGCTTCCCCATGTGCATGAAGCGGACAGAAGTAAAATAAAAACGATCAGGGTCCGCCTTTAAGCGGACCCTTCCTGTTTTTCTTCCATTAGTTTGTCGATCAGCGCCCTGGCGGCCTCTCCGCCGGCGGCGACAGCCTTGGCAAAATACGCTTGGGCCCTGTCCGGGTCCCTGGGGACCCCGTCGCCGTGGGCGCAGCAGGCTCCTAGGTAGCAGCCGTCAAAACCGAGAGTCGTGGTGTCGTTCAGAGCGTCGGAGGCGGAAAACCAACGCACAGCCTCGGCCCGGTCCCGCTCTACAGACAGGCCGCTGTAATAAAATTCTCCGACCATGTGCATCCCCTTGGCATAGCCCATTTCCGCTGCCTGCTGGTAGAGGGCGAAGGCCCTGTCCGGGTCCCTGGCGACGCCGTAGCCATGGTGATAGCAAATGCCAAGATTGTAGATCGCCTCCCGGTGCCCCGCCTGGGCGGCCTGGGTCAGAAGGGAGGCCGCTTTTTTGTTGTCCTCCGGCACGCCGTTTCCGTATATGTAGGCCATAGCCAGCCGGTATTGGGCGTCGGGGTCCGCCGGAGCCGTCTTTTGCGATCCGTCGAT
The DNA here is from genome assembly GCA_947625965.1 of uncultured Oscillospiraceae bacterium. Lineage (GTDB taxonomy): Bacteria > Bacillota > Clostridia > Oscillospirales > Oscillospiraceae > Faecousia. The sequence goes on along the minus strand of CANQQO010000016.1, from coordinate 12,352 downwards.
GTCCTGGGGAGTCGGGCTCGTGCTATTTGGCACCCTGGATCAGCTCCACCAGCAGATCCGCCGCCCGCTCCACGCCGATCTTGCCGGTGTTCAGGCAAACGTCGTAGTTCTGCGCCATGCCCCAGGTGCGGCCGGTGTAGTGCTGATAGTTGACCCGGCGGCGCTTATCCTTCTCCTGTAGGCGGGCTTCGGGACTCTTCTCCGACTCGCCGTAGAGCCGGACGATCCGCTCCGCCCGGAAGGGGATGTCCGCGTGGATGAAGACGTTGAACACGTCCCCCCGCTCCTTGAGGATGTAGTCGGCGTTCCGGCCCACGATGACGCAGGGGCCCTTCTCCGCCAGTTGAAGAATGACGCCGCACTGGATGTGCCACAGGAAGTCTGCCGTGGACATCCCGTTCATCACCCCGGGGACCCCCTGGGGGGCGAAAGCGTAGGAGAACAGGCTCTTCCCGGGGGAGTGCTCCCCATGCTCCTCCACGAACTGGGGGGCGAAGCCCGTTTCCAGCGCCACCTGCTCCACCAATTCCTTGTCGTAGAAGGGAATATTCAGTTTCTCCGCCACTAGGCGGCCCACCGTGCGGCCTCCGCTGCCAAATTCCCGGCTGATGGTAATAATCTTCATATTCAAGCGCTCCTTTTCTGTAATATGGTCTTCAAGCCCCGGCTAAGGGCTGTTCTGCCAAAGCGTCGAAGTTGGTCAGAAGGACCTTCAAGGTCCGGTAAAATACCTCCAGGTCCTCCCGGGGAATGGCGGCGCTGACGGTCTGCTGGATCTGGTAGCTGATCTGACTGATCCGCTGGGCGGCGGTCAGACCCGCCGGGGTCAGGACCAGCTTCTGTCCGTGGCGGCGGCGGACCAGCTCCTCCCCCACGGTGACATAGCCCAGGTCCATGAGCTCCTGGAGCTCCCGGGAGACCAGGGATCGGTTGGTCTGACTGTACCGGGACAGCTCCGAGGCGGAGAGCCCCTCCGGGTGGTTCCGCAGCAGGTACACCCAGAAGATGTGGACCGATTTCATTCCCAGCGTTTCCGTCCACTTGGCCTTGAGCTTCTGAATGTCCCGATAGATGCCGGAGATCAACCCGGCAAATATCTCAAAACGCTCCTCTTCCATGGCGTCCTCCTTTCCCATATCGCTACCTCTATTGTATCACAGGGAGATCGACTTGTCAAAAGAAATCGGCCCCGGCAAAATGCCGGGGCCTGGGAGTTTACTGAATATTTTCTTCCGCGCAGTTGTCCAGCACCCGGACCCCCATCTCCCCGGGCTTTGCCACGGGGAAGAGGGCGATGCTCATCTCGTCGAACTTGGGACAGAGCCGTTTTTCCGGTTCCATCCGAAGATCCGCCGGTTCTCTCCGCTTCATGTTCAATCCCTCCCGGGCTTAGAATACCCCAAAATGGACCGTCCATGCGTGCGCGGGAGCAGGATCTTTTTGGAAAAAATGGCGCGGCATATCCAACCGGAGCCGCGCCATCTTTTGTTTGCGGGACCCTTCCGCCGATGACGGCCGCGAAAGACGAACGGGAAAGGGGACACTTGTCTCTGAGCGCTGATCGCGCGGACGATCGATTTCATTAACTCACGATCATCATATTGATGGACGCGCCCCGGGTACCCAGGACCACCTTGTCCTCCCATACCACGGGGGAAGCCTCGATGGTGGAGCCCAGGTTGGTCCGGTCCAGCTTTTCGCCGGTGGCGCCGTCGATCAGGAGCACCGTGCCGTCGGAGCAAGCCTGGATCAGGTAGACCGTCCCATCGTCGCCGTAGACCGCCGTGGTGGAGCTCCAGCCATAGTAGGGCAGTTCACATTCCCAGGCCACGCTGCCATCGGAGGTGTGGAAGGCCACCAGCCTGCCGTCATAGAGCTCCGGGGTCCGGGAGATGGAGTAGATGATGAGCCCTTCGATGTTGGTGCCCTTCCTGCCCAGCAGGGGGGAGGACTGGACGCCGCCGGACACATCCTCCACCGTGCCGCAGTCCCAGGGGTGCTCCCAGACGATCTCGCCGGTCTGAGCGTCCAGCTTGTAGATGGAGATCTCCCCCCAGCCTCCCTCTGCGGTCCAGTGGAGGGAGGGAGCGGTGTAAAGATAGCCGTTGTTGTCCTCGCCCCACTCAAAGACCGGGGTGGAGTTGGAGTCGTCCTTGGTGTCCTGGACCCAAACCAGCTCCATGGTGTTCAGGTCCACGCAGAAGAAGAGTCCGCCGTTTTCCGACACGTACAGGTAGTTGCCCACCACTACGCAGCTATCCTCCATGCCTACCCAATAGGAGTAGGAGCCGAAGCGGTCCGGATTGTAGGACCCCTTGGCAACGACCTTGGGGTCCACGGAGATGGTGCCGGCGGCCTTGTCATACTGGGTATTCAGGTCGATGGTGTAGAGCTGGCCGTTTTCCCCGGGCCAGATCAGGGTGTCGGTCTCCCCGCTGACCAGGGGGGAGGAGTCATAGGCGTTCCAGCTCCGGGGGATATAGGACTCGCTGTAGCCCATTTCCGCCAGAACGGTGCAGTCGATCAGACTGATGATATACATTCTGGGGGACATATTCTCCACATAGTCGCCGGAACCCACATACATAAGGGGATACCCCCGGGGATCGACGGCGCCGGCGCCCTTGAAGTTCATGCCCACATACATCCGGTCCCGGGTGTAGCTGCCGTCGTCCAGGTCCAGGAAGTAGATGTAGCCGTCCAGAGTGGCGTAGATGATCTCCACCAGACCGTCCTTGTCCTTTTTGTCCTCGTAGAGATTCATGATCTGCCGGGTCTCGGCGTCCCACTGGACCAGCAGGGGCTGGCCCGTCCACCCGCAGCCGGACCAGGTGTTGAAGGAGCCCACAGGGACGCTCCATTCCTCGGAGATGGTTTCATTGGAAATGCTGGCGGTGCCGTAGGTGGCGCCGGTGCGGAAATTGTCCCCCCGGAAGGTGGTGATGGAGGGCAGGGAGGAGGCGTAGTCCGTGTTTTTTCCAAAGAAAATGGGGGCCTCCCGATCGTAGGTCTCCACGATTTCATCGTCCACTATGATTTCCCAGTTCACATCGAAATTGTCCGGGTCCGTGTCCTCCGTGTGGTGGGGATGGAAATTATCCATGGGGTCAGGCTCCGTGGGAGGGGGAGGCGGCTCGGTAGGAGGGACGGTCGTAGATGCAGTAGGAGCCGCCGTAACAGGCGGCTCCGTAGCTTTTGTGGTGGCTTCCGTGGGAACGGAGGCGGTGACAGATGGGCGGCGGCTGGGATCCAGCAAGGCGGAGCGCTCCATATTCCGGTACTGGAAGACGCAGAGGATGGTGACCAGCGCCACCAGGAAGGTGACCACGTACAGGGCGATAGAAACAATGTTCTGGGTGCTGCTGGGCCTCCGGTTGCTCATGACGCTGAAAGCCAGCATGGCGATGGAGGCCACCGCCAGCACGCAGGTAATGGCGGCCAGGGCGATCAAGGCCATCCGCAGACGCTGGAGGGCCGGATCCTCCTGGTGGACGCCGGGGTCCTGATTCCCGCTGGGGGCCTGGGACTGGGAGGGCGCGGAGGCTCCCGGCGAGGTGGTCTGGGGCCGGGAGACCTGGTTGGGATCGGCGGAATTGTCCAGGGCGTGGTTGAAGCCCTCCTCCATCAGATCCTTGGCCAGGGTCCAGCGCTCAGTCTGGCCGCTGGAATGGTCCCCCAGGATGACGCAGGTCAGCCGGGTGCCGCCCTGCTGGGCGGTGGCCAGGAGGCAGCCGGCCCCGTCGCCGTCGGTCCAGGCCAGAAGGCCCGTGGCGTATTCATAGAAATGCTCGCTGCCCTCGCCCTCCCGGTACATCAGCTCATTGGGATTCTTGGCGGTGTAGGCGTGGTTGTTCTCCCCCTCGGGGATGTCGTACTGGGTGTAGGACAGCAGCTCCAGGAACAGATCCCGCTCGGAAATGGCGGAGCCCAGCACCGCCAGGTCCTTGGCGGTAGTCTGCTGACCCTCGGCCTCCTCGCCGTGGGGATTGACAAAGACCGTGGAGTCCATTTTGAGCTCCTTGGCCTTGGCGTTCATGGCCGCCACGAAAGCGTCCACATCGCCGCTTACCGTCTTGGCGACGGCCACGGCGGGGTCGCTCTCCTGCCGGAAGAGCATCAGCATCATCACCTGCTCCAGGGTGAGGACGTCGTCCTCCTCCAGCACCGAGTCGCTGTCGTACTCCCCGTCCAGAGTGTCGGCGTCCAGGGTCACCGAGGCGCTGAGATCGGCGCTGGCGTCTACCGCCGTCAGAGCGGCCACAAGTTTGGCGGAGGCTAAGGGGTCCACGGCGGCGGAGCCGTCCTTATCCAAAAGGATCTCCCCGGTGTCCGCGTTCATCAGGACGACGTGGTCGGCGTTGAGCGAACCGCTGTATTCCAGAGCCATGACCGGGGCAGCAAAGGCAAACATCAGTGCCAGGGCCGTCACAAGGCTGATCGTCTTTTTCATTTCTTACCTCCAAAGCTGCAAAAGCAGGATTCTTGATACACAGTATACCACTTTTTCCTTTTTTTCGCAATAGGCTACATAAAAAATTCACACCCTTTTTTCTGTGGGGAAATATCGCCCGGTTTGCCGGTCCCATCCGGGGAGGGAGTTGGCGGGTTTCACAAACTTCAAACGATATTTTTGTCAACTGTTGACAAAGAGCCCCGGCGTCTATACAATATCTTCGGAATCTCAGAGCGCTTCGGCAGCGAAGCGCGGGTCACGTCTTGTCGTCGCCATTCGCGGGAGGATAGGGTTTGAGCAGTTTACATGAGGAATGCGGCGTGTTCGGCGTTTTCAGCCGGCAGCGCCAGGAGGTGGGCCGCCTTGCCTACTACGGCCTCTACGCATTGCAGCACCGCGGGCAGGAGAGCTGCGGCGTCGTGGTCAACGACGACGGCGTCTTCTACTCCCGGAGGGATCTGGGTCTGGTCAGCGAGGTTTTCAGCCCCGACGCTTTGGACCGTCTGCCTCCGGGCCGCCTGGCCCTGGGCCATGTGCGCTACGGCACCACCGGCGGCAGCAGCCGGGCCAACTGCCAGCCCATCCAGGTCAACCACCACAAGGGCAAGATGGCCCTGGCCCACAACGGCAATTTGAGCAACGCCTTCCAGCTCCGCCTGGAGCTGGAGCGCAACGGCGCCATTTTCCACACCACCAGCGACACCGAGACCATCGCCTACATCGTCACCCGGGAACGCCTCACGGCCCCGTCCATCGAGGCCGCCGTCAGCCGGGCCATGGACACGTTGGAGGGCGCGTATTCCATCGTCCTCATGTCCTCCACCAAGCTCATCGCCGCCCGGGACCCCCACGGCTTCCGGCCGCTGTGCTACGGCAAAATGGAGGACGGCACCTACGTGGTGGCTTCCGAGAGCTGCGCCCTTCAGTCCGTGGGCGCGGTGATGGAGCGGGACATCGAGCCGGGGGAGATCCTGGTGTTCAGCGACAAGGGCCTTGTCTCCCACCGGGAACACTGTCGCACGGCGGTCCCCACCCCCTGCGTCTTTGAGCATATCTACTTCGCCCGTTCCGACTCGGTGATCGACGGGGTCAGCGTCCAGGCGGCCCGGATGCGCGCGGGGGAGATCCTGGCCCGGACCTATCCCGTGGAGGCGGACGTGGTGGTGGGCGTGCCGGACTCGGGTCTGGACGCGGCGCTGGGCTACTCCCGGGCCTCGGGGATCCCCTACGGCCTTGGATTTTTGAAGAATAAGTACATCGGCCGGACCTTCATCTCCCCGGGCCAGGCCCTGCGGGTCAATCAGGTCCGCATCAAGCTCAGTCCCATCCGCCACACGGTGGAGGGCAGGCGGGTGGTCCTCATCGACGACTCCATCGTCCGGGGCAACACCAGCGCCCGGACCGTCAGCCTCCTGCGGGAGGCGGGGGCCAGGGAGGTCCATATGCGGGTCTCCGCGCCGCCCTTTCGCTACCCCTGCTACTACGGCACCGACGTGGACTCCCAGGACCATCTCATCGCTTGCCGCCACACAGTGGAGGAAATCGCGGAGATGATCGGCGTGGACACCTTGGGCTACCTTCCGCTGGAGGCCCTGGGGGAGATGTGCGGCTGCGGAAGCTGCTGCGCCGCCTGCTTCGACGGCAAATATCCCACCCCCGTGCCGGAGGACACCCGAAAAGACCGGTTTGAGGCCCCGCTGTCCCAGCGGCCTCCCAAAAATATAGAATAAAAATTGGAGGATCATCATGGAAAAAGCAGCACAGCTCTACGAAGGCAAGGCCAAAAAGGTCTTTGCCACCGCCGACCCCAATTATGTCATTGTCTCCTACAAGGACGACGCCACCGCCCTGGACGGTCTGAAAAAGGGCACCATCACCGGCAAGGGCGCCATCAACAACCGGATGTCCAATTTCCTAATGGGGCTGCTGGAAAAGCAGGGGATCCCCACCCACTATGTCCAGGAGCTGAACGACCGGGAGACCGTGGTGAAGAAGGTCTCCATCGTGCCGCTGGAGGTCATTGTCCGCAATATTTCCGCCGGCTCCTTCGCCAAACGCTACGGTGTGAAGGAGGGCATCGTCTTTGCCGAGCCCACTGTGGAGTTCTCCTATAAGAACGACGACCTCCACGACCCCCTCCTCAACGACAGCCATGCCCTGGCCTTGGGGCTCGCCACCAAGGAGGAGATCGCCCAGATCAAGTCCATGGCTCTGAAGGTCAATGAGACTCTGAAAGCCTACTTTGCCTCCATCGGCGTGAAGCTGGTGGACTTCAAGCTGGAATTTGGCCGCCTGAGCGACGGCTCTCTGGTCCTGGCCGACGAGATATCCCCGGACACCTGCCGCTTCTGGGACGCCAAGACCAATGAAAAACTGGACAAGGACCGCTTCCGCCGGGACATGGGGGGCGTGGAGGACGCCTACCAGGAAATGATGCGCCGGGTCCTGGGCTGAGCTATGGAAGACCCCAAAAAGGAAGCCCTTTTTGAACGCACTCCGATCCCCGTCGCCGTGGCCCGGCTGTCCGTGCCCACGATCCTGAGCTCTCTGGTGATGGTCCTGTACAACCTGGCGGACACCTGGTTCGTCAGTATGCTCCAGGACCCCATCCAGAGCGCCGCCGTGACGCTGGCGGCTCCGGTGCTGCTGGCCTTCAACGCCGTGAACAATCTCTTCGGCGTGGGCAGCTCCAGCATGATGGGCCGGGCCCTGGGCCGGAAGGACTATGACACCGTCCGCCGGACCTCCGCCTTTGGCTTCTGGGCGGCGGTCCTCAGCGGCCTTGCCTTTTCCCTGGCGGTGTCGGCTTTCCGGGAGCCTCTGCTGACCCTCCTAGGCGCCAAGCCGGAGAACCGGCCCGCCACGGAAGGCTACCTCCTCTGGACGGCCATGTTCGGCGCCATGCCCTCCATTCTCAACGTGGTCCTGGCCTACCTGGTCCGCACCGAGGGCGCCGCCCTCCACGCCAGCGTCGGCACCATGAGCGGCTGCCTGCTGAACATCGTACTGGACCCCATTTTTATCCTTCCCTGGGGCCTGAACATGGGCGCCGCGGGGGCGGGCCTGGCCACCTTCCTGTCCAACTGCGTGGCCTGCGCCTATTTTTTCGTTCTGCTCTTTGTCCGCCGCCGGACCACCTACGTCTGCATATCTCCCAAGCTGGCGGTCCCCAGCGGCCCCGTTCTCCGGGGCGTTCTGGCGGTGGGGATCCCCGCCTCGGTCCAGAATCTTCTGAACGTCACGGGCATGACGGTGCTGAACAACTTTACCTCCGATTTCGGCACCAACGCCGTCACGGCCATGGGCATCTCCTACAAGCTGAACATGATCCCCATGTATATCGCCATGGGCCTGTCCCAGGGCATCATGCCCCTGATGAGCTACAATTTCGGCAGCCGGAACATCTCCCGCGTCCGGGGGACCCTTTCCTTCGCGGCCAAGCTGTCCCTGACCTTCCTTGCGGCCATGTCGGCGGTGTACTACGTCTTCGCTGGGGATCTGATCCGCCTGTTCATGAAGAATCAGGAGATTGTGGACTACGGGACCCGCTTTCTGCGGGGAATGTGCCTGGGAACGCCGTTTTTGTGCCTGGATTTCCTCTGCGTGGGCGCTTTCCAGGCCAGCGGAAAAGGCCTGCTGTCCCTGATCTTCGCGATCCTGCGGAAGATCGCCCTGGAGATCCCGGCATTGTTCCTCTTGAACGCCCTTTTCCCCCTCTATGGCCTTGCCTACGCCCAGACCAGCGCGGAAGTGATTTTGTCCTTCGTCGCCGTGGCGGTGCTGCTGAGAATGTTGAGAAAGCTGGAAAAAGCCCAATAAAAACCGCCCCTCCCATTCCGGGAGGGGCGCCAGCTTATCAAAAAAGCCTTTCCGAGTTTGCCGTCCGCAGACGGCAAACCCATTTCAATCATTTTTTGCCAGGGCGTGTACCTGGCAAAAAATACCTCTCAGGCTGAGAGTGTGCGAGCCGGGCGAAAGACCGGCGAGTGCGCGGGTCAGCCTGCGATCCCCTCCAAATGGGAGCCCAGCGAAGCGGGTCCCATTTGGGAGGCTGTCAAAAACGAAGGTTTTTGACAGCCTCAGCCGCCCCTCCCATTCCGGGAGGGGCGCGGATCTATCCATCGTATCGAACTACCCAAAGGGCCTCGATCTGAGAGGCCAGACGGTCGTAGTCCCAGAGCTTGGCGGAGTTGATCCGGCTGTTGGGGTCGTGGATCTTGATCCTGCCGTCCTCGCAGCCGGAGAGGACCATGAAATGGCCGCCCAGCGTGAAATCCCCGGGCCCCACCACGCAGATGATGGGATTTCCCGCCTCCAGATTCGCCAGGATCCGCTCCCGGTTCAGGGGGATCTCCGTCACGTCCAGCCCCAGATCCACCGCTCCCTGGCTGATGAGCGTCCAGGCAGAGCCGTTGCCCTTGACGCAGTAGTCGTTTTCCAGGGCGTAGGCCACCATTTTGTCCGGGGAAAACTTGTCGTCTCCCGTCAGGTAGAAGCCCACCATGGCCAGACTCACCGGACCGCAGCCCGTCAGACCGACCACGTCCGCCCCGTATTGCAGGTAGCCCCACCGCTTGTCCCACTGTAAAAACAGGGGCATTTCCGCCAGACCGTCCTGATCGCCGCTTCCCCGGTATTCCGACAGGTCCACCTCATGCTCCTTGCCATATTCCAGGGGATATTGCAGGACAAAATCCTCAGTTTCCGGATTGCGGATGAGCAGATTGATGAGGGAGGTGGGATAGTCTCCCATGGTCAGACCATGCTCCCCGGCGAAGGCCTCGATGGTGAGCTCCGCCTGGGACCGGGTGGGGGAGGGAGGCTGGGTGCTGCCGCTGGTGGCCGATGGAGCCGCGCTGGCGGTCGGCGAGGGGGAGGTCTGAGGAGAGGAGGGAGAAGGGGGAGACTGGGGCGCCATCGTCAGACACATGGCGCCGATGCCAAGGGCCAGGATCACCGCGACCATCCCAATGGCCTTTGCCGCCCGGCGGCCTGCTGTGTCCATGCTCGTCCCCCCTCAGAATTTTCTGTTCTCCATTATAGCGCATTTTTCCAAAAACAAATGTAAAGAAATTGTTACTTTTTTAGGCCCGGATGACCCATAGATTCAGGATCTGCCCGCAGATCTCCTCGTAGGACCAGAGCCGCCGGGAGTTCTCCACGCTGTTGGGGTCGTTGACCTGGATCAGCTCGCCGGAACAGCCGGACAGGACGATGAAGTGCCCGTCCGTGGTAAAATCTCCGGGTCCCACCACGCAGATGATGGGGTTTCCCACTTCCAGATTGGCGAGGATCCGGTCCTTATCCAGGGGGATCTCTGTCACGTCCAGGCCCAGGTCCACGCCGCCCTGACTGATCAGGGCCCATTCGGTGCCGTTGCCCCAGCTATAGTAGCCGTTCTCCAGGGAGTAGGCGATCATTTTCTCCGGCGAGAAGGCGGGATCGCCGGTGACATAGTACCCCGCCATGGCCAGGCACACCGGCCCGCAGGCCGTGAGACCGGCCACGTCAGACCCATATCGCAGATACCCCCACCGCTCGTCCCACTGTAAAAACAGAGGGACGCCCTGGGATAGGTCTACATCGGAAAGGTCCACGGTATGCTCCTTGTCGTGCTCCAGGGGATAGTCCAGGACAAAGCGTTCCGTCTCCGGATTCCGTTCCAGAAGCTGGATCAGGGACGCTGGGTAGTCCGAGATGGAAAGGTTCCGGCTTTCGGCAAAGGCCATCACCGTCTGCTCTGCCGGAGACGGATTTTTGAGGGCGCAGACCTGCCTCGCGTCCCGGAAGACCAGGTGCCCGGTGACGAGACAGAGGACCAGCGCCAGAGCGGCGATCGTAATAGTATTGCGGCGCATATAAAAATTCCTCCTTTTTGAGATCTGCCAATATTTTACCATCGGAAGGTTTAAGAAGTCTTTAAGACTTCCTTAAGAATTGCGGTTGAAAATGCTTTAGATTTTCTAAATGCAAGATTACCGGAAAGGTGCATCACGACTGCATCAGAAAAAAGAAATCTTTGGGAACTTTTTAAAAACAGTTGACAAAAACAGCCCTTGGGGTTATAATAACTTGGCCTGCGAGAGTGTTGGAATGGTAGACAAGCACGTTTGAGGTGCGTGTGGCAACCGCCGTGTGGGTTCGAGTCCCATCTCTCGCACCATCTAGAGACAATAAAAAAGATATTGTCCCCGAAAAGCCTTGCGCCGCAAGGCTTTTCGGCGTTTTAAGGGGCGAAATTTCGGCATTCAAAACTGTAGATATAAAATGCGTTTTTCCGCTTTTTATAGACTTGAACCCTCGTGGAAGCCGAATATCGCAAAAGTTAAGATCAGCAGGCAGGAAAAATCCCGCCTGCATTTCGTTTTTTCAGAGCCAATCGTTTTTTCAAACGGTCGGCTCTTTTTTTATTTTCTAGGAAAGGAAGTAGCACTTATGGAGTACCGAAACGAAAAGCACCGCGTCGTATTTTCCGAGGCAATCAAGCGCCTGAACCAAAAGGACCAGGCCCTCATGGCGGCGCTGTATCTGCTGACCGCGGAACACAAGCTTTGGACGAGGATCAGAAGGTTCGTGGAACGGGATGAGATCCAGTTCGACGGCTTCAAACCGAAGGACAGCACAGAAAGCGGCTACACCCTCCTCTGCGCGGCAAAGGATCTCTACCTCGGCACAAAGCGCCTGACGGTCAGCGACCTTGCCGATCCCGAGTTGATTCCGCCGAAAACCTTTACCCTGATCTGCAATGCCATGGCGATTAAGAGGCTTGGCCTCGGCGCCATTCACTTCAAGGAGGAGATTTAAAGTTATGATTAAACTCAAAGTCGGGAACGCCGGCCACGAAACGGATATCCGTTTTCCCATCAGCGAAAGCGATCTGTACGACAGACTATTTGAAATTCTCGCGATTGACAGCCCGGACCAACAGCCCCCGGTCACCGTGAAGGGCATCTACTGGCCGGAGGAATTCTCCGTCCTGGAAGGCCGGCAGGTCAATCTGGATGAGATGAATTATCTCGCCAAGCGTATGGAGAGTTTCGACGCGCTGGAGATGGATCAGTTTCTCATTGGAATTTCCAAGCTGGATGACCCTTCTCCCAAGGACCTCATCAACCTGACGTTCAACCTGGATCATTTCACCCTGGCGCGGAACGTCAGCAATTACGGGAAAATCGGCAGAGCCTACGTCATGAATACGGAAGGGGCTGTCCCGACGAATGATGAGGACGATCCCAAATATGCCGCCATCGGTAAAGAACTCATTGACCGCGGTCTCGCGCAAATCACAGCCAAGGGCCTGCTCATCTACAATCCCTTCGACGAACTGAACGAGGTGTATGATGGGCATACCTTTCCCCCTTACTATGACCGCTCTGACTTTGTCGTCGCGGCAACGCTGGAGTACAACGGCAGGCAGGAGCTCCTGCTGCTGCCCGAGGAGGAACTTGCCATCGGGAAAGCGGTTACAAGACTGGGCGCGTCCTCCATCCAGGCCTGCGCGATTCACATGGACGTTTCGCCCTTGGTGGCAGAACCCATGGCGGGGAGAATCGAAGCCCTGCTGAACAGCGAGGGGATCTATGAAGTCAACGCCATGCTGGGAAAACTTTCCTCTGAGAATATGGATTGGGAAAAGCTCGCCGCTGTGGCGGAGCTGGCCGACGCGCGAAAGGCGTCCCAAGTCGCTGCCCTTGCGGAACGCTTGGAGGACTTCGCTTTTATTCCCAAGGTTTCCGATGAGGAAGACATTGCCCATTATCTCGTGGACAATGTGGATGGGTACGGCATGCACCCGGACATGGAAGATTTCTTTGAATTCTCCGCCTTTGGAGAACAGTTTGCCGAGGAGCATGGCGGGCAATTCGTAAACGGCGGGTTCGCCTATTACAGCGGATACGG
>CANQQO010000015.1 GCA_947625965.1 uncultured Oscillospiraceae bacterium | reverse complement strand
CCGGCCCATGACCTCCACCACGGAGCAGCGCTCGTGGGACTGCATGGTGTCCCGCAGCTTGTCGATGCACTCGATGGCGGTGTTGGCGGCGGTGTCGAAGCCGATGCAGTAGTTTGTGCAGCTAATGTCGTTGTCGATGGTGCCGGGAATGCCCACCACGTTGATGCCGTACTTGCTCAGGGCCAGAGCGCCCCGGAAGGTGCCGTCGCCGCCGATGGCCACGATGCCGTCCAGCCCGAGGAATTTACAAGTGGAGACTGCTTTTTTCTGCCCTTCCTCGGTCATAAATTCCTGGCTCCGCGCGGTGTAGAGGATGGTGCCGCCTCGGTTGATGATGTGGGCCACGCTTTTTTCGTCCAGCCGGATGATGTCGCCGGTGATCAGGCCCTGCCAACCACGGCGGATGCCGAAGCACTCGATATTATGATACAATGCGGTACGGACCACCGCCCGGACGCAGGGGTTCATGCCCGGCGCGTCACCGCCGCTGGTGAGGACGCCGATTCTCTTGATGCTCATGGAAGGATTGCCTCCTTTGGTAAAATCTGTATCTATTGTACCCCCGTTGGAGCAAAATGTAAAGATGAAATCGAAAAACTTTTTGCCGAAAAAGAGCGCTCTTGACAGCGCCGGCCGCCGGTGGTATTGTAAAGGGGAGCGCTGGGGCATTGTCCCATCCAACGCAACAAAATAAAAATTTTGTTGCGTTAGGAGTGGATCTGTGCTATCATATACCCGTCAGGCCGCGACCGACATCCTTTTCACCCTTTGGAGGCGCCTATGAAGCGATACAGCGATTGCCCGCAGATCTTGCGGGATTTTCTGGCCTACCATGAGACCATCATGGGCCAGTCTCAGCTCACCATCCAGGAATACTATTTGGACCTGCGGATGTTTCTTCGTTTCTTGAAGCTCATGCGTCAGGATATGCCGCTGCACAGCGACCTGGACGCCATCGACATCCGGGACGTGGATGTGGATTTTCTGTCCACCATCACGTCCTCGGAGATTTTCGACTTTTTATCCTACCTGGCCAACGACCGGGCCGTCAATCCCGATTCCGCCGCGCCGGAATATGGCATTGCCGCCTCCGCCCGGGCCCGGAAGCTCTCCGCCATTAAATCCTTCTACAAATATCTGACGGTGCGGACCAAGCAGCTCAAGGACAATCCGGTGGCCGATCTGGAATATCCCAAGCTCCGGAAAAGCCTGCCCAGATATCTGACCATGGAACAGTCCGCCGCGCTGCTTCAGGCCGTTTCCGGCCCCAACGCCAAGCGGGACTACGCCATTTTGATGCTCTTTCTCAACTGCGGCATCCGGCGCAGCGAGCTGGTGGGCCTGAACCTGACGGATGTTTACGAGGATCGGATCCGCGTGGTCGGCAAGGGCAATAAGGAGCGGTTCGTCTATTTCGGCACGCCCTGTCGGAAGGCTATCGACGCCTACCTGCCCGAACGCAACAAAAAAGTTTTGACGGACAATCGGGCCCTGTTCGGCTCCCGGGACGGCAACCGGATCAGCGTCACGGCGGTCCATCGGCTGGTAAAAAAATACCTCCTGGCGGCGGGACTGGACGCCTCCCAGTTCTCCGCGCACAAGCTGCGCCACACCGCCGCCACCATGATGCTCTCCGGCGGCGTGGATGTGAAGACGGTCCAGGAAGTCCTTGGTCATGAAAATCTGAACACCACCCAGATCTACACCCACATTGAAAACACGGAGCTGAAGATCGCCGCCCAGGCCAATCCCCTGTCCAAGCTGGACCTCCTGCCGGAGGAGGACTGATCCCCTCCCCTGCCCATCCAGATCGAAAACGAAAGGCGGAAAATGATATGTGTCTGATATGCGACAGGATCCGCAGGATCCAGAATGGGACGAACCCCTATTTTGTCAAAGAGCTGGACACCGGCTATGTGGTAATCGGGGATCATCAGCATTTTTACGGATATACCCTGTTTTTATACAAACGGCACGGCTGCACGGAGCTTTTCCACCTGGAAAAGGCGGAACGGGCGGCGTTTTTGGAAGAAATGACCCTTGTGGCCGAGGCGGTTTCAAAGGCGTTCCGGGCGGAGAAGATGAATTATGAGCTCCTTGGGATGGGTGACGCGCATCTGCATTGGCATCTGTTCCCCAGGGTGAAGGGCGACCTTGGCAAATACGGGAAGGGCCCCGTCTGGCTGTATCCCATGGAGCGGATGTACAGCGACGAGACCCGCCCGACGGAGGCGGAATTGGCGGAAATGAGGCGAAAGCTGCTCACGGAGCTGAACAGGGCATGATTATCCTTCGTTAATCCCTAAGACGCAATAAAACAGCCAAAAAATGGAGGGGGAAATCCATTTTTTGGCTGTTTTCTTAAACAATTCTGATGCGACCCGCGACCGAATACGTCGAGCTGGCGGCGAGGCCCTCCGCCAAAAAGCAACAGAACAGATAAAACCCAAAGTCCTTCCGAAGCCTTCTTAGGCTTCTTCTCTTTGCCTCTATTTTAGTGGATTTTGGGCCAAGAGTCAAGGGGAAAATATTAAATAGTTTTTAACAAACCGTAAACATTTATGCCTGCTCCGTAGAAAGGGCTGTCTCGATGGCCTCCCGGATGTTCCGCACCCGGTAGACCGTCAGGCCCTGGGGAATCTCCAGCTTTTCCCCGCCGCCCCGGGGGATCACGCACTTGGTAAAGCCCAGTCTGGCCGCCTCGGCCAAGCGCTGGTTCAGGTGGGACACGGCCCGGACCTCCCCGGTCAGCCCCACCTCGCCGATGGCGGCCAGTCCGTGGTCCATGGGCACGTCCCGGTAGGAGGAGGCCGCCGCCAGGATCAGGGGCAGATCCGCCCCCGGCTCGTCCAGCCGCAGGCCGCCGATGACGTTGATGTAGGCGTCGAAATAGCCCAGCTTCATGCCGCCCCGCCGCTCCGCCACCGCCAGCAGCAGCGCCGCACGGTTGAAATCGAAGCCGTCGGCGGTCCGCCGGGGGACGCTGAGGGCGCTTTTGGCCACCAAGACCTGGACCTCCGCCAGCACCGGCCGGGTGCCCTCCATGACGCAGGCCACGCAGGTCCCGGAGGCTCCCGCCGGCCGGCCCGACAGGAGGAGCTGGGACGGATTGGGCACCTCCGCCAGCCCGCCGTCCAGCATTTCAAAGACGCCGATCTCATTGGTGGAGCCAAAGCGGTTTTTCGCCGCCCGAAGGAGCCGGTAGGAGGTGTTGGGGTCCCCCTCGAAATAGAGGACGCAGTCCACCATGTGCTCCAGAACCTTGGGTCCGGCGATATTGCCGTCCTTGTTGATATGTCCCACCACGAAGACGGTGACGCCCCGGGCCTTGCTCAGGTGCATCAGGGCCATGGTGCAGTCCTTCACCTGGGAGACGCTGCCGGGAGAGGACTCGTTTTCCTCGTTATAGAGGGTTTGGATGGAGTCTACGATGAGGATGTCAGGCTTCATCTCCTCCACCGCCTCCAAAATATCGGAAAGCCGGGTCTCGGAGAGAATGTAGAGCTCTTCCGGCTCCACCCGCAGCCGGACCGCCCGGAGCTTTAGCTGGCTCTCGCTCTCCTCGCCGGAGACGTAGAGGACGCTCCGCTCCCGGCACAGCCGGTTGCAGATCTGCAGCAGCAGCGTGGACTTGCCGATCCCCGGCGCGCCGCCCACCAGCACCAGCGACCCGGCCACCGCGCCGCCGCCCAGGACCCGGTCCAGTTCACCCAGCCCTGTGGAGAAGCGCAGTTCCCCGCCGGACTCGATCTGAGAGAGGCGCTGGGGCCGCTTGGCTGCGGGAGACGGCCCTCTCCCCTTCCCCATTGGGACGGGCTTTTCCACGTGTTCTTCCAGGGTGTTCCAGGCTCCACAGGCGGGACAGCGGCCCTGCCACTTGGGGGTCTCGTTTCCGCAGGCGGTGCAGAAAAAGACGGTCTTGTTCTTTGCCATAGCGCGTTCCTTCTTTGTGTTTTTTCCATTATAGCAAAGAATCTACTCCTGGTCAAGGAAATTGCTCAGTGTCGCCGCGATGACGCAGCAGAGCCGCCGCTGATACTCCGGGTCCCGGAGCTTGGCCTCCTCCTCGGGGTTAGACAGAAAGCCACACTCGATCAGGGCCCCGGGCCGGTCGATGTGCTCCATCAGGTATACCCCTGTGGCCCGCTTGGGCTGCCGCTGGCTCCCTGGGTTCAGATACTCCGCCAGAGCCGCCTGCAGGGCCTTTGCCAGGGCCCGGCTCTCGGTATTCCGGGAGAAAAAGACCTGGGCGCCGCTGTACCGGCTGTCGGAAAAGGTGTTCTGGTGGATGCTGATCAGCAGACCGTTTTCCGTCCCGTTGACCAGCTTTACCCGCTCCTTGAGATCGGACGCCTTTTTGGCGGCGATGGTGGTCCCCTGGGTATAGACGGAGACGTCGGTGGTCCGGACCATGGCGGTGTCGTAGCCCAGCAGATGGAGCAGGTCGTTGAGCTTCAGAGCGATCTCAAGATTCAGCCGGCTCTCCAAAACGCCGGTGCAGGAGGTGGCCCCGCCGTCCTCCCCGCCGTGACCGGCGTCGATGATGACGCACCGCCGCCCGGTCAGGGGGGCGGTCTGCGTGATCGCCGTCACCGCCCGGCTGCCCCAGACCGCCGACAGCAGCAGGCCCCCCAGGCACAGAATGTAAACCGGCAGCAGCGCCAGGGCCAATCGTTTGTAACGCAAAGAAAACGCCTCCTTCAAAATCGGGTCTTCCCTATGGTCTATGCGCCGGACCGCCGCCGCATGAACCAACCGCCGAAAACCGGCATAGGATGACCCGGAACGACAGGAATGTCGATCCCAATCCGATTTGAATGGAGGAATTACTTTGGACCGCAAGCAAATGGACCGTTCCGGCTGCGAGGGCCGTCTGCCGGCCATGGCGCCCCTGGCGAATCCCTACGTGCCCTTCCAGTTGGAGGACCCGCCCAAGTATGAGGCCCGAAAGGCTCTGGTCCGCGGGACCCTGTTCCCCGGTCTGGACCTTCCCTTTATGGGCATGGTGAATCAGAAGGAGAAGCCGGTGACGCCCCTGACGGAGCTTCAGACGATGGCCTTCGCCATTCAGGAATTGGCGCTGTACCTGGACACCCACTGCGATGACCAGGAGGCCCTGTCCCTGTACCGGACCTATCAGGAGCTTTATCAAAAGGGAATGCAGGAGTATTCCCAAAAATACGGCCCCATGGCACATGGGATCCCCGTGACCGGCCCCTATCGCTGGTTGGAGGACCCGTGGCCCTGGGAGTACTGCCAGAATCGGGAGGGCTGAGCCATGTTTGTCTATGATAAGAAGCTGCAATACCCCGTGAAGATCGACAAGCCCAATCCCCGCCTGGCGGCTGTGATCATCTCCCAGTACGGCGGGCCCGACGGCGAGCTGGGTGCGTCCATGCGCTACCTGTCCCAGCGCTACTCCATGCCCTTCGACGAGCTCAAGGGCCTACTGACGGATATCGGCACCGAGGAGCTGGGGCATCTGGAGATGGTGGGGGCCATCGTTCACCAGCTTACCCGGAATCTGAAGGAATCCCAGGTGAAGGACCCGGCCTTTGCTCCCTACTTTGTGGACCACACGGTAGGCGTCTACCCCACCGCCGCCTCCGGCTTCCCCTGGACCGCCGCGTCCATCGAGGTCAAGGGCGATCCCATCGCCGATCTTTCCGAGGACCTGGCCGCCGAGCAGAAGGCCCGGGTGACCTACGACAACATTCTGCGTCTCTCTGACGACCCGGACGTAAACGACGTCATCAAGTTCCTCCGGGAGCGGGAGGTCGTCCACTTCCAACGTTTCGGGGAGGCCATGCAGCTCCTGCGGGAAAAGCTGAACCAGAAAAATGTGTACTACATGAATCCGGCCATGGATATTTGACGCGGTTTGCCCCGGCGGAAAGCCGGGGCAAAAGCACGATTCCTCCCGCGATTCAATGATCGCGGGAGGAATCGTGGTCCCGTTTCGCGGTCGTCGCGCGGCGGCGAGCAAAACGGCCATGAAGTCTTTTCTTCGACTGGCAAAGAAGATCACTATCGGTACTTTTCCGGCAGCAGCGCCCGGACCATGACCCGGTAGGCCGGGTGATAGGCTCGCCGGTAGGCATCGCTGTGGGACACCGGGGGACAGCCCCGGGCACGGTAGGCGCTCAAATACGCCGCTAACGCCTCCGGTGAGAAGGCAAACACCCCCGCCTCCGCCGCCGCTTCCAGGACTCGGAGCTTTGCCAGAAACGCCTCCATCCGTCCCCGGTGGACCTGGGCGGAGCGGATAAAATCCCGGGCGACCTGCTCCAGGGGATATTCCTCCGCATCCAGCGCCGGGAGCATGAGCCGCACCAGTCCCCCGCCCAGGTTCTCCAATAGAGGCGCGTCGGGATCGTGGGACACGGCGTCGTATTCCGCACGAAGATAGGCCAGACACCCTTCCGCGTCCCGGATCAGGTGTCCTCCGCCAAACTCATTTTGATAGAGGAGCTTCACCGCGTCGGCGGGTTCCATTTTGGAATACCGGCCGGCGTGGGCCCGGAGCAGGGCTTCCAATTCTGTCATTGATAACCTCCTAAAAAGCTAAGAACAAACCGCCGGCCATTCGGGCTCCATAGAGGCTCCCTCGCTTTTTCCGGCGAAAAATCTCCTGCCATTGGCGCTTGCTGGCGAACCAGCGTTTCCCTAATACCCAAATTTCTTCTGATCGACTGCCAAAAAGACCGCCGACAGCGCAACGGCCATGGCCTCCGCCGCCACCAGGGACCACCAGATGCCGTCCACCCTCCAGATCATCGGCAGGAGCAGCACGGCGGCTACCTGGAACACCATCGTCCGCAGGAAGGACAGCAGCGCCGAGGTGAGCCCGTCGTTCAGCGCTGTAAAGAACCCGGAGGCGTAGATGGCGTAGCCCATAAAGAGAAACGCCAGCGAATAGACCCGCAGCGCCCGACAGGTCAGGTCCATCAGTTCCCGGTCATAGCTGACATAGAGCTTGGAGAGAGGTTCCGCCATGATCTGGGAGAACAGCACCATCCCCAGGGACACCACCCCAAGGATCACCAGGCTTTTCCGCAGAAGACTCCGCAGCTCCATTTGGTCCTGGGCCCCGAAGTGAAAGCTGACCACCGGCGCGCTGCCCATGGAGTAGCCGATAAAGGCGGCGGAGAAGATCATGCTCACGTACATCAAAACGCCGTAGGCGGACACGCCGTTCTCCCCGGCGTATTTCAAAAGCTGGACGTTGTAGAGCATTCCTACCAGGCTCATGGAGATGTTGCTCATAAACTCCGACGAGCCGTTGGCGCAGGCCAGGATCAGGGCCTTTCCGTCGAATTTTGTCGTTCCCAGCCGCAGAAGGCTTTTGTTGGGCAGGGAAAAATAGACCAGGGGGATCACAGCTCCCAGGACCTGGCTCAGCGCCGTGGCCGAGGCCGCGCCCAGGATGCCGAAGGGAAACACCGCCACCAGCAGGGCGTCCAGCGCCATATTGGTCACCCCGGCGGCCAGGGTGGCAGCCAGCCCCAAATTGGGCTTTTCCGCCGCGATGAAGAAGCTCTGGAACTCCATTTGCAAAATAAACGCCGGCACCGCGGCGGCGATGATCCGCCCGTAGGCCACGCAGTCCTCCAGCATCTCCCCCTCCGCCCCCAGGAAGGAGGCCAGGGGCCGCAGAAGCCCGATCCCCACCCCGGCCAGAAGGATCCCCAGCCCTGCGGAGAAATAGACAAAGAGGGAGAATAACCGGTTCGCCCGCTCCCGGTCCCCCATGCCCATGGCCGCGGCCACCACGGCGGAGCCGCCGGCGCCGAACATGAAGCCCAGGGTCCCCAGGATCATCAAAAAGGGATAGATAAAATTCACCGCCGCGAAGGGGGTCTTTCCGGCGAAATTGGAGATGAAAAATCCGTCCACCACGCCGTAGATCGAGGTGAAGATCATCATCACGATGGACGGCAGGGTAAACCTCAGCAGCTTCCCGTAAGTAAAATGATCCCCCAGACCGATGTGCCCTTTCAAAAGAAACCTCCAAAAAAGCGCCGGACAAGCTCCGCTGGGCCCGCCGCCTTGTCAACACCCGGTACGCCGGCGTGTTCTCTGGCGGTCAGTCTCAAACGGCATCTTATCCGGCGCGTGATTACGTTTCACGTCACCCTCCGATGACCAGGCTTAAGTTTACCATGCTTTTCGCGGAATGTCAAGCGCTTTAGTCCAGCAGCGGATCCTGCTTGGGGTGGGTCTTCCATAGGACCTGTCCCCGGTCCTTTTCCGGGAAGGTCCTGTCCGGCAGGAGAATTTCGTACCGCTCTGAGGCGTTGATGATCCGGGTGCCGTTGTAGTCCTGCTCCCGGGGCAGGGTGTGGTCATAACGCATATGGACATGGCCGTGGACCAGCATGGCGGGCCGGTACCGGTCCAGCAGGTCCCGGAGGGCCTGAAAGCCCAGATGGGCCGGGTCCTCCCGGTCCCCCAGGCCCCTGGGCGGCGCGTGGGTGACCACCAGGTCCACCCCGCCGGAGCGCCAGATGGCCAGCCGCAGCTTGGCGATCCGGCGGCGCATCTGGGCCTCGGTGTACTGATGTTCTCCGGGGTGATACTTCCGGCAGCCCCCCAGACCCAGGATCCGCAGACCGTTGTAGACGACCAATTGGCCGTCGATGCAGTCGCAGCCCTCCGGCGGCTGGGACTGATAGCTCAGATCGTGGTTGCCATGGACGTAGAGCAGCGGGCACCGGGCCATGGTCACCAGGAAGGACAGATAGGTTGGCTTCAAATCTCCGCAGGAGAGGATCAGATCGTACTCCGCCAGCCGGCCGGGCACATAGAAGTCCCAGAGGGCGGGACATTCCTCGTCGGAGACCGCCAAAATCTTCATTTGGCTCCCTCCTTCTCCGGCGGGATCCGCTCCCGATGGAGCCCCAGCTCCCGCACCAGGGCCTGGGAAACGGGCAGGATCTCCGTATAGTCCGGAATGTGGCCCACCACATTTTCACATAGAAAGTCCATCCGCAGCAGCTCCGCCGGGGCGAAGCCAGTCTCGCCCTCGTTTTTCACGCTGCCATCCTGAGCCAGGATCCTCCGGCGGAAGGGGTCCAATCTGCCCGCCGCCATGTCCCGGGACAGGAGTTTGGCCAGGGAGCGGAGGCTCTCCGGCACCCGGTCCGTCAGCTCGATGTCGATGACGCCGCTGTCCATGCCCCACCAGTAGTTGACCGCCTCCGGGCTCCCCTTTTTCTGCTGCCAGGTTCCGGCTAGGATGCTGCGGACCACGTTCTCATACAGCTTGCCCCACATCCAGCAGGGGGAGGCCAGGGGCACCAGGGCCCCGTCGGCTTGGGCCATGAAGGTGCCGTATTGGCCATATTCCAGGTACTGCTGGTCCTTCACCGGGATGTCCCGGTTGGAGATCACCCGGGCGCCCCGTTCCAGCAGGGCGGCGGTGGCGTCCCCAGGCAGGCAGGACCATTCCAGGTAGATCTTCGCCCGTGGGTTGGTCATCTGCGCCCCCAGGGCGAAGGCGTTGATGGAGGCGGGGACTCCCAAAATGGGATAGGAGCCCACGTAGCCCACGATGTTGTTTTCCGCCATGGCCCCGGCAATGGCGCCGGTGATGAATTTCCCCTCAAAGATGCGGCAGTAGTAGCTGCGGACGCTGGAAAGGGGCGTGTCCGCCGAGCAGTTGAGGAACTTGATCTTGGGATATTTCACCGCCGCCTTTAGGGTGGGCCGCAGGAGCTGGGGTGTGGTGGTGAAGACCACCTCGGCCCCCTCCTCCGCCGCCCGGTCCAGAAGGGCCTCCGCCTCCTCGGGAGAGTCGGCGTGGTAGTAGCTGCGGACGGTGACCTTGTCCCCCAGCGTCTCCTCCAGATAGATGCGGCCCCGGTCGTGGCCCCGGGTCCAGGTGCTGGTCAGGGGGTCCCGCTGGTGCAGGAAGGCCACGGAGATATGCTCCGGAGTGATGAGCTTGCCAAGCAGGCTCTTATTCTCCTGGGCGGGGGCGTCGGTCCGAACCTTTACCGGGTCCTCCTGGGCGCCGGCCACCACATCGTCCCAGAGGCCGGAGAGGGACCGTTTCAATTCCTTGGCGGACATCTCCCCCAGGGCCCGGAAGGGATAGATCTGCAGCCAGAGCAGCAGGGCCTCCTCCGGCAGCGCCCGGTCCTTCCGGCCTCCCAGAGCCTCGAAAGCCTCCCGAAAGTAGTGGAAATAGGCGGTGAAATTCCGCTTTTCCTCCTGGCTCCAAGGCTCTCCCGGGGTCTTCCCCAGGTAGGACAGGAGCTTGGCATAGTCCCCGGGCCGGCGGAACTGAACATCGTAGAGCTTTGCATCCTTGTAAAAGGACAGAAATTCGGAATACGCCTGGAGCCGGGGCGTGTCGAAGCTGGCCGGCATGACCCGCCGGACGGTGCTGGAGATTTTGGCGGCGCCAAGGGATTTCAGCACGCTGAGCCTCTTGTTCCCCTCCTGGACGTAGAAATCCCCTAGATACTCGTAGCACAAGATGGGGTCCCGAATGCCCTCGTCGGACATCTGAGCGGCCAGGAGGCTCATCCATTTCCCGGCAAATTCGCTGTCCGGGTCCAGCAGAGGGTAAAAGCTGGCGGTAAAGGCGGAGATCCGCCCAGCGGACTTGGTGCCCACGATCCGTTCCAGGGGGATCTCCTGGGCGGGCAGGTCCACAACGGTGTGCTGGCCCGGCGGCAGCAGGTCGTCCAGCACCGCCGGATAGGGGTCCTTCCCCGCCGCTATCAGGTCCTTATATTCCTTCTGCCCCATGCGCAGGGCGCTTACATAGTCGTCGATCGCTTGCGGATACATAAAAAATCTCCTATATTTCAGATTGGAGATATGATAGCCCTTTTGGAGCGGAAATGCAAGAGGAAAATGAAAAATTCCGGGCGGGACCGAGATCGGATGCTCACGCCTGGGTCATCCTGGCGATCAGCGCCGGTCCCTGGGTCTTGAGCCAGGCCCTGCTCTCCCGGTAGTCCGGGAGCACGGCCTCCACCTCCGCCCAGAAGGCGGCGGAGTGGTCCATATGGCGGCGGTGGCACAGCTCGTGGACCACCACATAGTCCCGGACCTCCTCCGGCGCCAGCATCAGCAGGCAGTTGAAATTGAGATTCCCGTCGGAGGAGCAGCTTCCCCACCGGGTCCGCTGATTTCGGACGGTGATCCGCCCGAAGGTGACCCCCATTTCCCGGGCAAAGGCATTCGCCCGCCTCCGCAGATCGGGGACGGCCGCCTCCGCCAGCCGGCAAAGGTCTTCATAGGACAGCGCCCCCTCCCGGGCGGCCTGCTCCTTATGCGCGGCCACGGCTTGCAGATGGGTCCGAAGCCAATCCTCCTTTTCTGTCAAAAACCGACGGATATCCTTCTCCGAAAGTCCCAATGGCGCCCGGACCAACACCTGTCCCTCCGGGGTGATCTGCACCGCCAGCGTCCTCCTGCGGCTTCTCAGCACGGTGTATTCCGGCAGACTCACGCCCTGCCTCCCAGGATACTCACCACCTGGCCGATGAAGATGGTGTGGGGCGCTTCGGTCCGATAGAACCGGGCCGCCTCCTCCGGCGGGATCCGGGTCAGGTCCATGGGCTGGGTGTAGAGCTTTTTGCACACCAGGGTCCGTTCCGCCTCCAAAAAGGTGACGCCCTGCTCCAAAAAATGGGGCGTCAGCCCGGACCGGGCCACCTTGTCGCAGTCCCGGCCGGAGAGGGTCCCCAGCAGCGCCAGAGCCTTGCGGTATCGCTCCGGGTAGAAGCTCAGGGTGAAATAGGGACTTTCCTCCATAAAGGAATGGGTATACCGGACCGGCTTGACGTAGACCGTGGCCACCGGCTTTCCCCAGAGGGTCCCGAGGCCGCCCCAACTGACGGTCATGGTATTGTAGTGCCCCTCGGTCCCGGCGGTGAGAAGGGCCCACTGGCGGTCGAACAGTTCAAAAGAGGAAGCGGTAAATTCCATGGGTTACCTCCTTCCGGCGTAGAGCGCCATGAGCTGGGCGATGGAGATCCCCTGGGGACAGACGACCTCGCAGCTATGGCAGGCCAGGCAGTCCTGGGGCCCGGGGCCCTGGGGGGCGGCGGCGTCCTCGTTGCGGCTCTTGATGATCTGGGGGATGGGCAGACCCTGGGGGCAGCGGGTGGTACAGTAGCTGCACCCGGTGCAGGGGACCTTGTTCCCGCGGATCATTTCCTGGGCAATCTCCGCCAGAACGGCCTGTTCCCGCCCGTTCAGCGGGGCCTCGGTCTGGAAGGTGGCGGCGTTTTCCCAAAGCTGGTCCATGTTGGACATACCGGAGAGGATCATCCCCACGCCCTCCACGCTCTGCAGGAACCGGAATGCCCACTCCGGCGCGCTGACGCCGGGCCGGAGGGCGTTCAGCTTCTCCATATCCGCCTGGGGGAGCTGGGCCAGACGGCCGCCCCGGACGGGCTCCATGACCCACACCGGCAGGCCGTATTCCCGGATGATCTCCACCTTGGCTTTGGCGTTCTGCAGGGTCCAGTCTAAGTAGTTCAGTTGGATCTGGACAAATTCCAGGTCCTTCCCATAGGCGTCCAGGAACCGGCGGATGGTGGCCCGGCTGCCATGGGTGGAGAAACCCAGGTGGCGGATGCGCCCGGCCCGTTTCTGCTCCATGAGATAGTCAAAAATGCCGTATTTTTCGTCCAGATACCCGTCCACGTTCCGCTCGCTGACGTTGTGGAACAGGTAGAAGTCGAAATGGTCTACCTGGCACTTTTCCAACTGCCGCTCAAAGATCTCCGGCGCTTTCGCCATGTTCTCCGGGGCGAAGCCGGGAAATTTGGTGGCCAGGTAGAAGCTGTCCCGCGGGTATTTTGCCAGGGCCCTGCCGATGGCCAGCTCCGAGTTTCCGGCGTGGTAGCCCCAGGCGGTGTCGAAGTAGTTGACGCCCTGCTCCCGGGCAAAGGCCACCATTTCCTCGACCTTCTCCTGGTCGATCTGGTCCTCATTTCCGTCCAGGGTGGGCAGACGCATACAGCCCAGGCCCAGAGCGGAGAGGCGAAGCCCTTGAAATTCCTTATAGATCATGTGAAACCCTCCCTATGGTTTTGATTTTTTCCAAAACATCCCGGTCCGCCGGACAGAACTCCAGCTCTCCGACCTCCTCCGGCAGGAGAAAGCGAAGGCCGTTGTGCTCCAACGCCGTGAGCTCCCCCTCCCGGATGGCGGCCTCATACACCGTCAGCTCCACCGTCAGGTCCGGATAGCGATACAGCGTTTGAAGGTAGACCTCTCCCACCTCCAATGTGACGGCCAGCTCCTCCCGGCACTCCCGGACCAGCGCCTCCTCCCCGGTCTCCCCGGGCTCCCGCTTGCCGCCGGGAAACTCCCACAGCAAGCCCCTGGTCTTGTTTGCCGGCCGCTGGCAGGCCAAAAACCGGTCCCCCCGCCAGATCAGGGCGGCGGAGACCTGGGTGACGTGCTCCATGGCGATCCTTCCTTTCCATGCCGATAGTATACCGTTTTTCCCGGAAAATGTCAATAAGGCGTTCCTGGCGGGATTTTGCGGTTGATTTGCGCCCGGGGCTGTGATAAAATGGACCCGGAAGGAGGGATGGATATGTCCGCCGCGGACACTGTATTGGAATATAAATGTCCCTGCTGCAACGCCGGACTGAAATTCAGCCAGGGCGTCCAAAAGCTGACCTGCGAATACTGCGGCAACACCTTCGATCTGGATACCGTCCGGGCCTTCAACGCCAAGCTGGACCAGGACGAATTTCAGTGGGATGCCTCCGAGCCCTCCGCCTGGGGGGAGGAGGCGGGCGAGGTCCGAACATTCCTCTGCCCCGCCTGCGGCGGCGTGCTGATGACCGACGAGAACACCGCCGCCACCTTCTGCCCCTACTGCGAGAATCCCGCCATTCTGCCGGGCCGCCTCTCCGGGGGCTGGAAGCCGGAGGCGGTGATCCCCTTCCGGGTGACAAAGGAGGAGGCCAAGGCCGCCTTCCTGCGGCTGTGCAGGGGCAAACCCCTCCTTCCCCGGCTCTTCACCCGGGAGCAGCGTTTGGAAAAGATCACCGGCATCTATGTCCCCTTCTGGCTCTACGACTGCGGCGGCGACTTCCACGGCCGCTACAGCGCCACGCGGACCCATATCTGGTCCGACGCCAAATTCAACT
Organism: uncultured Oscillospiraceae bacterium; assembly: GCA_947625965.1. Lineage (GTDB taxonomy): Bacteria > Bacillota > Clostridia > Oscillospirales > Oscillospiraceae > Faecousia. The sequence continues at coordinate 22,600 of CANQQO010000015.1, read as the reverse complement.
ATACCAAGACGGACCACTTTCTCCTGACCCGCGCCGCCCAGGCGTCCTTCGCCGGCATCCCCATGGACGGCTCCAGCAAGCTGGACGACGCGCTGATGGAGTCCATCGAGCCCTTTGACTATAAGGATATGGTCCCCTTTGAAACGGCCTACCTCTCCGGCTTTTTTGCCGACAAGTACGATGTGGAGTCCCAGCAGGGCCAAGAGCGGATCCGCCAGCGGGTGGAGACGTCCCTAGAGGACCTGCTGGCCCCCACCTTCCTGGGCTTTGCCACCGTGGTCCCCACGGGCAGGCAGGTCCGCGTGAACCACAGCAAGGCCAGATATGTGCTTCTGCCGGTGTGGATGCTCCACACGAAATACAAGGATAAGACCTACGTTTTTGCCATGAACGGCCAGACCGGGAAGATGACCGGCACCTTCCCCATCTGCCCCAAGCGGACCGCCGCCTGGTTCGCCGCCATCTGCGGCGGGGTGACGACTCTGGCCGTCCTGGTTCAGTGGCTGCTGTGGCTGTGAAGGGGGCGGAGCATGAAAAGAGCCTGGATGATCCCCCTGCTGCTTCTGTTCCTGCTGGGCCTGACGCCCTGCGCCTATGCCATGACCCCCCGGGTCGTGGACGAGGCGGGGCTGCTGACCGGGGAGGAAGCCCGGGATCTGGAGATCCGCACGGGAGAGATCTCGGAAAAATACGGCATGGACGTGGTCATTCTCACGGTTTCCAGCCTGGACGGATGGGACAGCGAAGCCTATGCCGATGATTATTACGACAGCCACGGCTACGGCCTGGGCACCGAGAGCAGCGGCGTACTGCTGCTTCTTTCCATGGAGTACCGGGACTGGGCCATCAGCACCTGCGGGGAGGCTGTCTACGCCCTGACGGACTACGGGATCCAGGATGTGTTTTCCCAGATCTCCCGGTACCTGGCGGACGATGAATACTACGACGCTTTCGATGCCTATTTGGAGGCCCTGGAGGTCTATTTTGACGCCTACGCCCAGGGCAATCCCATTGACGGCTGGACCCCGGAGTACGAGGGTCCCGGCACTTACCTCCCCGGCACCCGGGAGGATGTGGTCTACCCTCCCGAAAAGGTCCCCATTCTGCGATTTCTGCTGGTGGGCCTTGCGGCGGGCGCCGCAGCGGCCGGCATTACGGTGGCGGTCCTGGCGGGCCAGATGAAGACCGCCCGCCCCCAGCCCGGCGCCCAGGACTATCTCCAGCCGGGCACCGACCGGCTCTACGACCAGCAGACGATCTTCCTACACAGCCACGTCTCCCGGACCCCAAAGCCCGAGGCCAACTCCGGCGGCGGGAGTCACGGCGGAGGGGGCAGCTCCATTCATCACAGCTCCGGCGGCAGCAGCCACGGGGGCGGACACGGTAAATTCTAAGATTTTAATATTGTAAAGGAGAAATCACTATGGGACTGATCAAAGCGGCGCTTGGGACGGTATCCTCCGTCCTGGCGGATCAATGGCGGGAGTATTTCTACTGTGACTCCCTGGCGGAAAACGTCCTGGCGGCCAAGGGCCAGAAGCGGACGACCTCCCGTGGCAGCAACACCAAGGGCTCGGAAAATATCATCTCCAACGGCTCCGTGATCGTGGTCAACGAGGGCCAGTGTATGATGATCGTGGAACAGGGCCAGATCGTGGAATTCACCGCCGAGCCCGGCGAATTCACCTGGAATTCCTCCACGGAGCCCTCCATCTTCTACGGCGGCCTGGGCCAGGGGATCAAGGGAAGTTGGGAAACGCTGAAGCGCCGGTTCACCTTCGGCGCGGACACCGCCAAGGACCAGCGGGTGTACTATTTCAATCTGAAGGAGCTGGTGGGCAACAAATACGGCACCCCCGCTCCGGTCCCCTTCCGGGTGGTGGACGCCAACATCGGCCTGGACATGGACATCGCCATCCGCTGCAACGGCGAGTATTCCTACAAGATCACCGACCCCATGCTGTTCTACAAAAACGTCTGCGGCAACATCCAGGAGTCCTACACCCGGGACCGGTTTGACAGCCAGCTCAAATCCGAGTTTTTGACGGCTCTGCAGCCCGCCTTTGCCAAGATCTCCGCCATGGGCATCCGCTATTCCGCCCTGCCGGGACACACCTTGGAGCTGGCGGAGGCCATGAACACGGTCCTGTCCGCCAAGTGGAGCGGCCTGAGGGGCATTTCCGTGGTGTCCGTGGGGGTCAACTCCGTCACCGCCTCCCCCGAGGACGAGGCAACCATCAAGGAGCTCCAGCGCAACGCCGTCTTCCGCGATCCCAATATGGCCGCCGCCCACATGGTCGGGGCCCAGGCCGTCGCCATGCAGGAGGCCGCCAAAAACAAGAACGGGGCCTTCACCGGCTTCCTGGGGATGGGCATGGCCCAGCAGGCCGGCGGCCTCAACGCCAACGCCCTGTTCCAGATGGGCCAGCGGCAGCCCCAGCAGACCCCGCCCGCTCCCGACGCCCAGGAGACCTGGAAATGCGCCTGCGGCGCGGAAAACACCGGCAAATTCTGCGCCGAATGCGGCTCCCCCAGGCCCCAGGCCGGTTGGACCTGTGAAAAATGCGGCGCGGTGAACAAGGGCAGGTTCTGCACCGAGTGCGGGGCCAAAAAACCCGCCGGCGCCCCCCTCTACCGCTGCGACAAGTGCGGCTGGGAGCCGGAGGACCCCAAGCATCCCCCGAAGTTCTGCCCCGAATGCGGCGACCCCTTTGATGATAAGGACGTCCAATCTTAAATCGTGCCGCGAATTCACGCAAGAGAAGCGGAGGACTCCGCTATGAACATTCAAATTGCCTCCCCCGCCGACCTTCCCCTCCTTACCCGGCTGGACCGGCACATCTCCCCGGCGGAGTTGGAGAGGACCATTTCTCTGGGACGGGTCTACTGCCTCCGGGATGGGGATCGTCTGGCGGGCTGGCTGCGCTACAATCTGTTTTGGGACAACACGCCCTTCCTGAACCTCCTCTTTCTGGCGGAGGACTGCCGGGGCCACGGCTACGGCGGGGAATTACTTCGCCGCTGGGAGGCGGAGATGGCTCGCCTGGGCTTCCGTTTGGTCATGACCTCCACCCAGTCCGACGAATACGCCCAGCATTTTTACCGCCATATGGGCTACAGAACTGTCGGCGGCTTTACCCTGCCGGGGGATGTCTATGAGTTGATTTTAGTAAAGGAAATTGGAATCGGCATGGCTTAGGCCATGCCGATTCATGCTATCTGGAGTTTACATAATATAAAATTCAGCATTCCACTTCAGCTTCTCCGGGTCGTCAGACTCCGTGCCAGCTCCGCCAGCGCCGCCCAATCCGGGAAGACCGACAAGGCGCCGACCGCCTCCTCGGTGAGCTTTTCTACCATCTCCTGGCAGGCATCCTGCCCATAGAGCCGCAGAAAGGTATTTTTCTCCCCGTCCACGCCGGTGGCCTTGCCCAATTCCCGCGCCGAGCCGATGGCGTCCAGCAGGTCGTCCCGGATCTGGAAGGCCAGGCCCAGCTTTTCGGCAAATTCTCCGGCGGCGGAAAGCTCCCGCTCTCCCCCGCCCCCGGCCAGCACGCCCATCTGACAGGCCGCCCGGATCAGGGCGCCGGTCTTCCGGCTCTGGATGGCCAGGACCTCCGCCTCCGTACATTCCCGCTCCTGGCTTTTCATGTCCAGCGCCTGGCCCCCCACCATGCCCTGGGGACCGGCGCACCGGGCCAGCACCGCCGCCGCCTTCAGCCGGACCTCGGCGGGCAGCTCCGCCCCCGCGATCTGGGAAAACGCCTCGGTCAGCAGCCCGTCTCCGGCCAGGACGGCCATGGCTTCTCCGAAGACCTTGTGATTGGTGGGTCTGCCCCGGCGCAGATCGTCGTCGTCCATGCAGGGAAGATCGTCATGGATGAGGCTGTAGGTATGGACCATCTCCACCGCCGCCGCCAGGGGAAGGGCCTTTTCCCAGTCCCCGCCGCACAGGCGGCAGAATTCCAGCACAAAAACCGGTCGCAGCCGCTTGCCTCCGGCGTTCAGACTGTAGGCCATGGCGTCATAAAGCGCGCTCTGAGGCAGCTCCGTCCCCGACCGCCCGAAGGACGCCAAATACTCCTCCACCGCCCTGCGGTAAGGATCACCCCGGCTGTCCATCGGTTTCCTCAAAGGGGACCTCCACGGGACTCCCGTCCCCGGCGGTCATGATTTTCTTTACCTGCAATTCCGCCTCGTCCAGCAGCTTTCCGCAGCTCTTCACCAGCCCCGCGCCCTCTTGAAACAGGGACAAGGACTCCTCCAGCGCCACATCGCCCCGCTCCATGGCCCGGACGATCTGCTCCAGGCGCTGCATATTTTCCTCAAAGGTCTTGCTTTCCATGTGAAAACTCCTTTCGTGCCGTCACGGCGGCGGTGATACGGCCATCGCTGACGGTGAGCGTCAATTCCTTCCCCGGCTCCGCCTGCCGGACGGACCGAAGGACAGTCCCGTCCTCCTCCTGGACCATGGCATAGCCCCGGGCCAACACCCGCAGGGGGCTCATGGCGTCCAGCTTGGCGGTCAGCGCCACGAACCGCTGCCGCCGGGCTGCCACATACCGGCTCTGGGCGGCAGTGAGGCGGCTGTCCAGCAGGGCCAAGGCCCGCCGCCGCTGGACCAGATAGGCGTCCGGGCTTCGCAGCGCGGGACTGGCGGCGAGGGTCTCAAAATGCCGCCTGGCGGCCTTGAGCTGCCGGGACAGCGCCGTCGCCATGGCGGCGGCCATGGAATCCAGGGCCTGCCGAAGGGCCGCCTGATCCGGCACCGCCAGCTCCGCCGCGTTGCTGGGGGTGGCGGCCCGGAGGTCCGCCACAAAGTCCGAAATGGTCACGTCCGGCTCATGTCCCACGGCGGAAATGACCGGGATCTCGGAATCGTAAATGGCCCGGGCCACCACTTCCTCGTTGAACGCCCAAAGGTCCTCCATGGACCCGCCGCCCCGGCCCACGATCAGTAGGTCCGCCAGATGGAACCGGTTGGCGTAGCGGATGGCGGCGGCGATCTCCCCTGGGGCCTCCGCCCCCTGGACCCGGACCGGCAGGAGCCGGACCCGGGTCAGCGGATACCGTTTCCGCAGGATCCGTAGCATATCGTGGACCGCCGCCCCGGCGGAGCTGGTGACGATGCCGATGACGCCGGGATATTTGGGGAGGGGCTTCTTGTGGGCCGGGTCGAAGAGCCCCTGGGCCGCGAGCTTGGCCTTGAGCCGCTCAAAGGCGGCGTACAGGTCCCCTACCCCGTCCAGGGCCAGGGCGACGCAGTAGAGCTGGTAGGCCCCGTCCCGGGGATAGACGGCGATCCGGCCCATGGCGATGACCTTCATGCCGTTTTCCGGCCGGAAGCGGAGCCGCAGGGCGCTGCCCTTGAACATGACGCATTTCAGCGCCCCGCCCTCGTCCTTCAATGTAAAATAGTGGTGCCCCGAGGGGTAGCACTTGTAGTTGCTCAGTTCTCCCCGGACCGCGACGGAGGCCAGATTTTCGTCGGCGTCCAGCTTGGCGCGGAGATATTCGTTGATCTGGGTGACGGATAGGATCGTTGCCATATCATCCCTCCAAAATGCGGTAGGTCAGCACGGCCACGCCCATGGCGTTGTCCGTGGAAAAGGCCGGCGGCGCGAAGACTGCCCCCTCTAAAACCGTCCGCAGCAGCGAATTGGACGCCACGCCCCCGGACACCAGCACGGGAAGCCCCGGATACTGTTCCCGCGCGGCCTCCGTGACGCTCTCCACCGCTCCGGCCACGGACCGAAGGGCGTAGGCGGCGGTTTCCGACGCCACATGGTCCCGGGCGTACTCCCGGACCTTGTTTTCCAGCCCGGAGAGAGAGAATTCCAGTTCCCTCCGCCGGACCCGGAAAGCGTCCCGCCCCTCTGCCGTCTGGCTCAGGGCGTCCAAAGCCTTCCCTGCCGGGAAGGGCAGGGAGAGCATCTGACCGGTCCGGTCAATGAGCTGCCCGGCGGAAATATCTGTCGTGCCGCCGATCCTGCGGCAGATCACATTCCGGCTTTCCGGCTCCGCCAGGAGCAGCTCCGTGGTGCCTCCGGACAGGTGCCAGGCCAAAAAGGGTCTGTCCAGCAGGTCCATCCGCCCCGCAGCCCATGCCGCAGCGGCCAGATGCCCCTGCTGATGGGAGACCTCCACCAGGGGGACCCCCAGGGCGTCCGACAGGAGCTTGGCGTGGCTGTACCCCACCAGGAAGCAGGGCATATAGCTGCCCTCCACAGCCCGGGGCCGGGTGCTGACCCCCACGGCGTGAATTTTCCCTCCGGGCAAACCGGAAAAGAGCCTGCCGGACAGGTCTGGCAGGCTCTTGGTATGGTGAAACACCGCGTCGCTTTGCCGCAGACCCAGGGCCCCCGGCGGGACGGGCAGGAGGCGGGAGCAGTTCTCCCCCGCCGTGCCGTCGAACCAGGCCAGGGAGGTGGTATAGTTGCTGGTGTCGAAGCCCAGGACGGTCATACCTCCGCCTCCAGGCTCCGGGCCCAGGTCCCCAAAATGCCGTTGACAAAGGCTCCGGTATCGTCCCCGTCGTAGAGCTTGGCAAGACGCACCGCCTCGGAGACGGCCACATTTCTGGGCACGTCCTCCACAAACTCCGCCTCATACATGGCAAGCATCAAAATGGCCCTGGTCACCCGGGAGATCCGCCCCACGTCCCAGCCGATGGAGTAGGTCTGGATCTGCCGGCTCAATGCCTCCCGATGGTCCTGGACGCCGGACAGGACCCGGCGGATGTAGTCCTCCTGGGCCGGGTCCGGGCGGGTCGCGTACACCGGGCATTCCGGCCCCAGGGTAACATAATATCCCGGCTCCAAAAGGCGTTCCAGAGTTTCCGCGCTGTCCGCGCCGGTGAAGCTCTGGCCGAAGATCATATGGACCGCCAGTTCCCTGGCGTTGGCTCTGGTCATACCCGTTAGCGGACGATCCCGCCGACGTTGACGTTCACGGCGGCCACCGTCACGCCCGCCATGGATTCCAGGGCGCTGGTCACGGCCTCCTGGACGTTCTGGGCCACACCGATGACGCTCTGCCCATAGGCGACGGAGATGGTGCAGTCGATGTAGACCTCGTCGTCCTGGCCGATCGTGATTTTTAGATTTTTCCCCAGGGACTTCTTGTTGAGCTCACCGGACTTGACGTTGAAGCCCGCCGCCCCCTCCACCTCGGACGCGGCCTGGGCCACGATGGCGGCGATGACGTCCTCGGAGATCATGACGCAGCCATTCTCCTGATGCTGCTCGATATAGGGCTTGGACTGCTTGTTCTCTGCCATAAGGATCCCTCCAAAAACATTTCGCTGGAATTTTTTTTATTGTATCACGAAACCCAAAAAAATACAACCGCGAGTTTGTGTTTTTCCCAGAAAATCGGCCCCGGAAATTCCGGGGCCAATGGAGGCAGTCAAAAACGAAGGTTTTTGACAGCCTCCCAAATGGGACCCGCTTCGCTGGGCTCCCATTTGGAGGGGATTGCAGGCTGAACCGCGCACTCGCTGTACGCCGGAGGCGCACAGCTCGCACTACTGCCGCCTGATAGGTATTTTTTGCCAGGTACACGCCCTGGCAAAAAAAGATTGAAATCCATTTGCCGTCTGTGGACGGCAAACGCGGAAAGGCTTTTGATAAGTTGGATCGGCCCCGGAAATTCCGGGGCCGATGGCGATCATACGCAGGGGGGCCAAAGGGAGTGGTCCCAATCCCGCCCGCTCAGGGCGTCCAGGCGCTCCTGGTCCGTCATCAGACGGGTCCAGCCGTGGGCGGGGCCGGGGGTGGCGTCGATGTGCCGCCAGTAGCCGCCCATGTCCACGATGAGCCAGTAATGGGTGCGATTGGTGACCCAAATGAGTTGGGTAGTGTAGCCCTTGAGCTTCATGACCTCCTGAAGCACCCGGGCGTGGACCAGGCAGTTGCCGATGTTGTGGGTCAGTCCGTACCACACCGGGTCGCCGCCGCCCCAGTTGGAGTTGTAGTCCACATGCTCCTGGACGTAGAGCTTGATGGAGATGGGGTCGTCGCCGCAGGCGGCGGCCATCTGCGCCACCAGCGCGGCCACGTCCTCCTCCGTGTGGTTCACCTCCACCCGGCGCCGCTCGGTGGTCAGGTTGCCGGAGGAGTCCCGGGCGGTATAGGTGACGTAGTAGGTCCCCATCTGCGAGGTATCCACGCCGGAGGCGTCATAGGTAAAGCTGACGCCGCCGTCCAGATTGTCGGAGGCGGAGACATGGTCCGCGTAGTCCGGGCTGGAACCCACGGCGATCTCCATGGTGGTCAAGCCGGAGAACTCCGGTCCGTAGGGGTCCTGGGTCACCCAGAGGGTGGTCTGGGCGACAGTCTCATGCCCGTAGGGGTCCGTGGCCCGGATGGCCACGGTCTGGCTCCCCAGAGTGTTTACATCCACGTCCGTCAAGAGCTCCAGGGCGGTGACGCCGGAGGGGTCCGACGCCTCCTCCACAAAGTCCTCCAAGGTCACTGTGTCCCCGGGGTAAATGGTCACTTCCCGCAGGGTCAGCACCGGACTCTGGGTATCCTGGACGGTGACGGTACAGCTCAGGGTCTCCCCGCCGGATACCCCGGTCAGGGTGTACACCCCAACGGGAGACCGGTTGATGGCGTTGATGGCCGCCTGAGACAGGAGCCTGGCGTCCTTCTGCGGATCCAGCAGCAGGTCCGCCTTGGTCAGCTCCTGGCCATATTCCAGGGTCACCGCGTCCCGCAGCCAGATATAGGAGATGGTACACTCCCCGGTGATCTCATTCCCAAAGGGATCGGAGACCACCACCTCCACGGTCCGGTCCTCGTAGGTCCTTGGGGCGGCGTAGGTCTCCGCCAGGGAGACCTCTGTCCCGGACAGGTCGAAGGCCTCCACGACGAAGTCCTCCGGCTCCACGGTGTCGTCAACGGAGATCACCACATCCTGGAACTGGGCGGTGGGCGCGACGGTGTCCTGAATAATGAGCTTGACCGTCTCCTCTTTCCAGCCCTGCCGCAGGGTGATCTCCTGCTCTCCCACCTTGGAAAAGTCGATGGTGTTCAGATCGGTGACGAATTGGGCCTGCCCGGCCTGGCCGTAGGCTGTGAGGAATTGACGGGCGTTCAGCTCCGTCTGGCCCAGCTCGATGGTCACATTTTGAAATTTGGGAACGGTGAAATCATGCCAGGCATAGCCGACCCAGCTTCCCGCCAGCAAAATTCCCGCCAGGGAAAGGCTGATCACTTTCCCTCCGACCTGACCGGCAAAAGCGGAGCGGACCCGTTCCGGCCAATGGACTGGGGCTGTGGTTTCTTTTTCCGATTCCAAAACGGTATCAACCCCCAAAATCTTCATATCAACGACATTTTACCACAAGCTTCGACAAAATGCAATATCCGAATTCTCCGCAAAAAGCGTTCCCCCGGCGCGTTCGCCGGGGGAACGGAGGTCAGAGGACCTCCACGACCCAGATATCCTCCGTGGTAAAGCTGGACTGATTCAGCACAATGTCGGTGATCACGGCCACGTCGGTCTTTTGCAGGCCCCCCTCCGGGGCGGCCACAGCCACGGTGATCCCCTCGTCTGTGATGTAGGCCACGCAGTCGGCATAGCCCTTGGCGATGACCAGGCTCTCGATCTGGGCCTCGCTCAGGGCAGTCTGGACGATGTCCTCCAACTGGGTTCCCGCCGGGGAGTCCTTGCCATTCTCGTCGTAGGCCATGGCCTCCTGGAGCAGGCTCACGGCGCTGTCCCTGGCCTGCTGGCGGGACAGCCGCACCGCCGCGAAGTAGTCCGCCTGGGTGGTGGTCTGGGTCAGGGAGCCGTTCTCCTCCTGGCCGCTCATGACCAGGGTGTCCGAGGACAGGAGCTTCCCGGCGTCTAAGGTGTCCGTCAGGTCGGCCACGGTCTCCTCGCTGGAGTAGCGCCAGTTCAGGTAGATGCCGGCGCATACCGTCACCAGCACCGCCGCCGCGATGAAATTCTTCTTCCAAGTTTTCATACAAATGCCTCCAATCATTTCATTTTCAGTACGGAGATCCGGTCCGCCCCCAGGCCGGTGGCCTTGGAGACCGCCTCCACGATGGCAAGCCGGATCTTTGGGTCGTCGGCGCCCTGGCAGGCCACCACCGCCCCCCGGTAGACGGGGGGATTGACCTGCCGGACCAGGCCGGTCTGGGCCCTCTGGGCGTCGGTCACCGTCACCGTGTCCCGGTCCTGGGAGGTGGCGCCGGCATTGGACGTGAGGCTTTCGTCAGACTGGTAGAGAGTCTCCTCCCCGGACGCCAGGGTGAGCATCACCTCCACCTTCCCCGCCCCCTGGATCTGGCTGAGAAGGGCGGAAAGCTCCTGGGCCACGGTCAGCTCCCCGGTTTCCGGCGGATCGGGGGCCGGCGTTTCCTCTTTTTTGCCGGGCAGGGCCATGAGGACCAGCCCCAGGGCCAGGATCAGGATCACAAATTTGTATTTTCCCAGAAAGGCCATTGCCTTTTGTGTCAGGTCAGCCATTGCTGCGCCTCCTTTGGGATCCCCAGTTCCTTTGTCATCAGCTCCGCAAGCTGCGTCCTGGCGTAGGGGGAGACCTTACCTTCCAGGCGCGCCCCTCCGGGCGCCGGCGGAGTATCCAATGTCAGCGTCACCTCCACAGTCAGCTCCGCCCCCAGGGAAGCGGCTTTGTCCAAGATATATGCTTCGGCTCCCTCTTTTATGCTGGCCCGGAGGGCCTCCCGGGCGGCGTTTTCTCCCACGGCCACGGCCTCCTCCGCGTCCATGGACACATCCCCGGTCAGCGCGGAGAAGGTCACCGTCCCCAGCCCCGCCCAGGGCGTCAGCACCGTAATCGCCAAAAAGAGCCCGCAGAGCAGCTTCCCCATGGCGGCTACGGTCCCTTCCTTTCCCAGGAGGCTCCGGATCATGGCGCAGAGGATGGCGGCGGCGGTGATCCTCAGGAGATACTGTCCAATTTCCTCCATCATCCCACTCCCTTCATAAAGCAGACGGTGCTGATCAGCAGCAGCAGGCACATGGTTCCGGTCATAGCCAGCAGCATCCCCATCCCGGCGGAAAAGTCCTGCACCAGCCCGGAAAAGGACTTGGTCCCGAAGACGGCGCAGGCCGCCGCCGTCAGCTTGAGCATCAGATATTGGACCCCGATCCGCACAAAGGGCCCCAGGCAAATGGCCAAGATCGCCAGTAGCCCGTAGATCCCGGCGGCGCTCTTCATTACCCCGGCGCTGACCAGGATCGTCTCCGAGGCGTCGGAGAGCAGCCCGCCCACCACCGGCACCACCCCGGAGATGGTCAGCTTTGCCGCCTTCACCGCCGCCGCGTCCGCCGTGCCGCTGATGACCTTAGTGATGCCCATGTAGCCGGTAAAGGTGTAGAGGACCAGCTTCAGGCTCCAGGTCATCATCCATTTGAGGAGATCCCGGAGCTTTTTCAGCACATCCTCCCCGATCGCGCTGTTGGCCGCCGCCAGGCACAGAAAGAGGTAGAGCATGGGCACCGTCAGCTTCGCCACCACCGCGCCCAGCACCGCGTCAAAGACCGCCGTTCCGGTGTACAGCGCGGCGGAGGTCGTGCCGCCCCCCTCCGCCGCCAGGGCGGCGGTCATAACGGGCAGAAGGAGCTTCCCGTACTCGCTGAGCTCCGTCACCGTCTGGCTCCCAAGCCGGATCAGGGCCCCCGAGGGCCGCAGCAGCAGTCCCCCCGCGGCCACGGCCCCCGCCAGCGCCACCGCCTCCTTGGGAGATCCGGGCAGGGACTCCACCAACGCGGTGAGCATCGCCGCAGCCATCAGCGCCAGGCAGACTCCCGCCGCCTCCGCCACCGCCGGCTGGATCTGGGGCGCCACGGCCCTCAGCACCTCCAAAAGCCCCTGGCCGAAGGTCTCCGGCGACTCCGGGAGCAGCTCCTGGGCCTCCCCCGGCGCTGTTGGCGCGGTGAAGTCCAGGGCGTGGGCCGGCATGGCGACGAGGCTCACCGTCAAAACCAACACCAGAAAAACTCTCATACTTCCCCCAGAATGGTCTCGATGAGGGTCAAAAGCTCCTCCAGAAGCGGCAGACTGACCCACAGCACCGCCGCGGCGGCCAAAATTTGCAGCGCCTTTCCCAGGGCGGCGTTTCCCGCGTCGGCGCAGATGAGCCCCGCCAATTGGGCCACCAGGCTGATCCCCACGGCCTTTAGCAGGATCAGCAGCAGACCGCTGTCCAACCGGGCGGAGATCTGCAAGCGCCGGAAGAAGTCGATGACCGGCGATAAGTAGGTCATGGCGGCGGTGAGGACCATGCACCCGGCCAGGACGGTGAGCAGCAGCGCCACGTCCTTGCCCTGCTTGGCCAGGGTCAGCCCCAGCACCGCCGCGATCAGGGCCCCCGCGGCCCCCTTCCAAAACAGGTCCGTCAAAACTGGAACAGCTCCTTTACCAGCTCGAACAGCTCGGCGATCTTTTGGGTCAGCATCATCAGCACCACCACCAGCCCCGCCAGGGTGGTCATGGTGGCCTGCTCCTCCCGCCCGGACCGGGACAGGACTTGATTGAGGATGGAGACGATGATGCCGATGGCGGCGATCTTGAAGATCAGATCGATGTCCATGGCTCACAGAAACAAAATGGCCAGCGCCGCCCCGGCGCAGAGCCCAAGGGTCTGGTAGCTCCGCAGACGGCCCTCCCGGTTCCGCCCCAGCTCCTCCAGAGCCTGGCGGCAGCTCTGGCGCACGGCGTCCAGCCCCTTGAGCTGGCCATCCAGGTCGAACCGGCCCAAGCCCCTGCCCAGATCCAGCAGGAGCCTCCCGCTCCGCTCCGGAAGTCCCTTGACGGCGGCCACGGCGGTGGCCATGCACTTCCCCGGCTCCGGCTGGTTCTGGCTCGCCAGTTCCCGGGCCAGGGCGTCAAAGACCTGTCCCACCGGCCCGGAGATCTCCCGCGCGGTTTGGCGGCACAGCTCAGGCAGGGGCGTAAGACGGTATTGCAGTTCGCAGGCCATGAAGTCCAGCCCCCGGATCAACTGGGACAGGGCCCCCTCCTCCCGCCGGTGGGCCGCCGCCAGGGAGAATCCAAAGCCCCCGCAGGCCAGGACGATGAGCATGGCTCCCAACAGTTTTACGTTCATTGTGCCATCCTTTCCGCGCGCCAGGACTTGTCCGGCTGTAAAATCAAGCAAACGTCAAATAGCCCGCTCTCCGCCAGGGGCCTGTACACGCTCCGCTTCCACAGGTCCTCCCGGCTTTTCGCGTGGGCGGTGGCCAGGAGCGTGACGCCGCACCATCCGGTCCGAAGCAGGGCCTGGCAGTCGCTCTCGGCGGTGATCTCGTCCAGGGCGACACACCTCGGCCCCATGGTCCTGAGCAGAATATCCAGCCCACGGGCCTTGTCAAAGCCGGTGAGCACGTCGGTCCGCCTCCCCGGAGGGAAGCAGTCCGCCCCCTCCCACCGGGGAAAGAGCTCACCCCGCTGGTCCAGGACCGCCACGCTGCCCTCGCCCCGGTCGGACCGCTGCCGGATCAGATCCCGCAGAAGGGTGGTCTTCCCGCTGCCGGGCCTGCCTAGGATCAGCACCGAGCCGGACAGGGTCCCAGCCTTTTCCGCGATGCCGGGGAAGTCCCTCGCCACCCGGAGGCACAGCGCGTCCACCTCCCGGAACCCCGCGGGGGACCCATCCTCCCGCATCGCGGCCTCGCCGCAGAGCCCCACCCGATGGCCGCCGGGGGCGGTGAGATAGCCCTGGGCGGCGGTGGCGGAGGACCAGGGGGAATACCGGCTGGCGGCGTTGACCACATAGCGCAAGTCCTCCGGCTGGGCGTTTTCCGTTAAAAACCGGGACCCCCGGCCCAAAACCAGCTCCGGCGGCCGTCCGACCCGAAGCCTCAGCTCCTGCAGGTCCTCCCTTCCCCAGTCGTCCACCCTCTGCCTCAGCCTGGGCGGCAGCAGATTTAAGTAGGCTTGCCAAGCGCACCTCATTTGCATCACTCCCGGAGACAGCCTATGCGGACTTGTCCCCCGGTATGAATCAGGCCGCCCTCGAAAGGAGGGCGGCCTTCCAAATGGGACCCGCTTCGCTGGGCTCCCATTTGGAGGGGATCGCAGGCTGAACCGCGCACTCGCCGGGGACTTTTTCCCCGCCTCGCACGACTGCCGCCTGAAAGATATTTTTTGCCAGGTACACGCCCTGCAAAAAATCAATAAAATCGATTTGCCGTCTACGGACGGCAAACTCGGAAAGACGATTTGACAAGCTGACGCCGCCCTCCTTTCGAGGGCGGCGTTCATCTTATCATTCCCGGACTGCCGGAAGCGCTCCCGGGATCGGCCGCGTCGGGCGGATCGATTCCAAAGAGATATCCGATCCAAAACCGGCCCACTATTCCAAAGGTCAGTTCAGATCTTGAATATCGCGCTTTTTCCCGCCCTTTTTCCGCCAGAGCAGGAAACGGCGAAGGCCGTAAACGACCAGGTATGCCAGGGTGGGAATGTTTGCGTAGGCCCATTCCTGGAGCAGGACCCGCAGCGGGGTAATGTACACGAGCTGGCAGGCGAGTAAGAAGGTGATCCCCGGCAGGATCAGACCCTTCCACCACTCCTTCTTCCCGGACCAAAACCATTGGGGAATGATCAGCAGCGCCGGCACCCACTCGATAACAGGCAAAAATCTCAGCATTTTGCGCCCTCCCTATCTTCCTTACAGATCTTGGATATTCATTTTCTCAACGGTATTCTTCTTCTGGATCAGCCAGCGGCAGGCGAAATAAAGCGCGACCAGGGGGATCGTCGGAACATTGTACAGCAGCAGATTTTGAAGCAACTGCCACAAAAATCCGGCGCTCTCCGGCGGGAGCGCGGAGGGCCAGCCGTTGAGGATAGACATGACCACGCTCAGCGCCGGCAGGATCCAGCCCAGGGAACGGTTCTTTCTGGTGGACAGCAGAAATTGCACCAGCATGGTCATGCCGTAGACGCCCAAGATCAGGGGCTGCTTGGCGACAGTCTCGGCCAAAAGCGCGGCGTATGCCGCATCGACATTGGCGGATGTGAGAAAAAACATCAGGAGCCCTCCTTTTTGGTATTTTTATAGGCGACGATCAGCAGCTTGGCGGTGTCAAAGTCCAGCCTTTCGTCCAATGCCAGACGCTTGACCAGGCTGATAAAGTGATCCTGGTTATTCTCCTCCCCCATTTGGATCTTCTGGATCAGCCGGTCCAGCCGCAGCCGGACGGTGGGATAGCTGACGCCGTACTGGGCCGCCATCTCCTTCAGCGACCCGGAGGACAGCAAAAACCGCTTGATGAACGACAGGTCCTCCTCCTCCAGCTCGGACATCCAATCGGGGATCACTTGCAAAGCCATTTGAGCACCTCCTTTAACTAAATTAAGTATATCATTTAATTTTATTAAAGTCAATACCAAAAATAAAATAAATAAAATTAAATCGCGGTGGGATCCTTCCCACCGCGATTTATTATTATTCTTCTTCGGAAAAGTCCTCTGTGGGCGGCAGCGTATCCGCCCTTCCGCCCCGCATGGCGGCCCACTGTTCCTTGGTGACCAGAATGGCCCGGGGCTTGCTGCCCTGGAAGGGACCCACGATCCCCTTCTCCTCCATCTCGTCCACGATCCGGGCGGCCCGGGCGTAGCCCAGCTTCAAGCGCCGCTGGAGCATGGACACCGACGCCTGGCCGGTTTCCAAAATCACATCCACCGCCGCCGGGAGCATTTCATCCCCGGAGAGCTCATCCTCCGTGGGCTCGGGCTCCTGGGCCGCGTTCTTGCCGCCGGTCTGGGCGGCCTTCTTCTCGATCTCGTCCATCACGTCCTGGTTGTAGTCCGTGACGTAATTGGCCTTGACGAACTCCGCCACCGCCTCCACCTCCTGGTCGCTGACGAAGCAGCCCTGGACTCGGCGGGGCTTGCCGTTGCCGATGGGAGCGAAGAGCATATCGCCCTTGCCCACCAGCTTTTCCGCCCCCTGGGTGTCCAGAATGATCCGGGACTCCATGGCGGAGGCCACGGCGAAGGCAATCCGGGAGGGAATGTTTGCCTTCATCAGTCCGGTGATCACGTCGGCAGAGGGCCGCTGGGTGGCGATGATCAGGTGGATCCCCGCCGCCCGGCCCATCTGGGCGATGCGGCAGATGGATTCCTCTACCTCCTTGGCGGCCACCAGCATCAAATCCGCCAGCTCGTCGATGATCACTACCACCTTGGGCAGCTTCTCCCCTTCCACCTCCTGGCTCTCGATGATGCTGTTGTAGGAGTCCACATCCCGGACCCCCGCGTCGGACATGGCCCGGTAGCGGCGCATCATTTCCGTCACCGCCCACTGGAGGGACCCGGCAGCTTTCTTGGGATCGGTGACCACGGGGATCAGCAGATGGGGGACCCCGTTGTAGATCCCCAGCTCCACCATCTTGGGGTCCACCATGATCAGCCGAACATCCTCGGGACTGGCCTTATAGAGCAGGGAAATGATGATGGAATTCATGCACACGGACTTGCCGGAGCCCGTGGTGCCGGCGATGAGCATATGGGGAAGTCTGGCGATATTGCCCACGATGCAGGCCCCCCCGATGTCCTTGCCCACGGCAAAGGTGGCCTTGGACTTGGCCCGGGCAAACTCCTGGGAGTCGATGACCTCCCGCAGGGTCACGGTGGTCACCACCCGGTTGGGCACCTCGATGCCCACCACCGAGATCTTTCCCGGCACGGCGGCGATCCGCACGCCGGAGGCGCCCAGGCTCAGGGCAATGTCGTCGGCGGCGGAGGTCAGCTTGCTTAAGCGGACGCCCTTCTCCAGCTCCACCTCGTAGCGGGTGACGCTGGGGCCCCGGGTGACGTTGATGATGTGGGCCTCGATCTTAAAGCTGGCCAGCGTTTCATTCAAACGGCGGGAATTCTCCCGCATCTCCGCCGTGCCGTCCGAGGCGCCCTCCGAGGGCTTTTTCAGCAGGTCAATGGGCGGGAACCGGTACTCGGCCTTGGGCTCCTCCCCCGCCTGGCACCGCTCGATCTCCTGGGCGACCTGATCCGCGGCGGACTGGGTGTCCTTCACCGTCACCTTGACCTGCTTCGGCGCGGGGGGCGTCACAGGACTGACCGGCGCCGGCTTGACAGTCGGCTTGGTCAGCACCGGGGCGGGCGTCAGGGGCGCGTCCAGGTCGAAGGGGGGCATTTCCGCCGGGATCTCCGGCTCCTCTTCGAGCTCCGGGTCCAGGGGGAGCAGCTCCGGCTCCTCCGCAGGCTCCGGCTCGGTTGCCGGGGCGGAGAGGATCGGCTCTTCTTCCTCTTCCTGGGGAGCGGTCACCGGCACGGCGGCGGCCGCCACAGGCGAGGCCACGTCGGCGTCGATCTGCCGCATAATTTCACTGACCTTGTCGCCAAGGGGCTTTCGCTCCGCCTTTTTCCCGGTGGGCGCGGGGGCCTGCGGCTGGGTCTGCTGGGCCGCCTGCTGGGCCTGGCGCTCCCGGCGCTGCTGGACATATTCGATGCGCTTGGTCGCGATATGGTTGACCACAACGGCGGCGGGCTCCGGCACATCCTCCGGCTCCTCGTCCTCCCACTCCGCCCGGGGGCGGTTGCGGATGGCCCGAATGACGCTGGGAACGGTGATCTGCATGGCTCCCAGGAGGGTCAACACCGCCAGCAGGATCAGCAGCAGATAACTCAGGACCGTGCCGCAGAGCCATTGCAGCCCCATGGCCGCGCCGCCGCAGAGAACGCCGCCGGTACTGCCCACGGCGCCGCCCTGGTACAGCGCGCCCACCACATTCAGCCCGGCGCCCAGGGCCTTAACGTCGGGATTGGCGGCCAAATGGGCAATGGCCCCGCAGCAGAAGGCGAAGACGAAGACGCAGAACACCCGCATCTTCACCGGCCGTTTCCCGCTGAACGCCAGGATAAAGAACAGATACAGCGCGGCGGGGATGCTCACCAAAAAGCCCGCCTTCCCCACCAGCCCCAGGAGCATTCCGGAGGCCAGTCCGGTCAACGCGCCGTCCGGCTGTAGGAACAGCACCAGCAGCACCAAAAACACCGCCAAGCTGACCGCCGCGCCGATGAAGCGGGGCGAAAAGAGAGACTGCTGGGCTTTTTTCTTGCCCCTTCCGGTTTTGGAGCCGGATTTTTTGCCCTTGGCGGCGGAGGCCGCCTGGGATGCTTGAGATTTCCGTTTTTGTTCTGCCATGGTTCCTCCTTAGGTGGTCAGGTACAGAATAAATGTAAACAGCGCGGCGCCCCAGGAATAGTAGGCGAAGCCTGAAATCCCCATGCTCACCGCCAAAAACCGCAATGTGAAGATGCCCAGATAGGCCCCCGCCCAGGCGCCCAGCATCGCCAGGGCGCAACGCAGGAAAAAGAGCAGCTCCAGTTGTCCCAATCCGGGCCCCATGACAGTGGAGAGGATCCCATAGCCGTCCAAGGCCATCCAGGCGATCAGGGCGGGAATGCACATCATCAGCGCCCAGCTCAGGGACCGCTGCTTGTCCGCCCCCCGGGTCTGGGCCACGGAGACGGCGGCTCCCAGAGTGGAAAATCCGGGAACGGCCCCCAGTCCCGCCGCAAGCCCCATCAGCAGGGCGTCCAGCCGGGTCATCCAGTGGGCGTTTTTGTTGCCCGCCGGGAGCCGGGAGGGCAGATACAGCAGGATCCCGTTGAGGATCAGCATCACGGATATAAACGGTAAGCCGCCGGTCCATCGGGAGACCAGCGTTGACAGCAAGAACAGCGCCAGCATGGGCCAGCAGGCGGTCTTCAGCAGCCGCAGGTCCATGATGCTCTGGTGATCTGGCTGCCGTTTTCGCCGGCGCTTGGGAATGGCGGCCAGCCGCCGCTGCCGATTCAGATGGGCCAACTGTCCCCGCAGATTCTGATACAGCGCCAGCAGCGCCCCGGCGTGGAGAAAGAGGAGCGTAATATTGTCGGCGGTGTCCGGTCCCAGCAGCCGCAGCAGCAGCGCCCGATGGGCGGGGGCGGAGACAGGCAGAAACTCCGTCAGCCCGGAGACCAGCCCCAGCAGCAAACTCTGCCAATAGCCCAGCGTCACGCCCATCCCTCCCCTTTTCAGTCGTCTTTCTATCATATCACATCCCCGGAAAAAATGCAAGTTAAAGTACTATGGCCCATTTCAAATAAGATCCCGGCTGTATTGCAATTTTCGCCCGAATATGTTATTCTAATAGGCGAACAGGAGGGGAAATGGTTGAAGGTTTTACTCGGTACCACCAATCCGTCCAAGGTCCGGCGGTTCAAGAGGCTGCTGCGTGGCTGCGATCTTGAATTCTGCACTCCCGCAGACCTGGGAATTGCCTGGGAGCCCCAGGAGATCGGCCGGGACCCGGAGGAAAACGCCATTCTCAAGGCCCGATTTTACAGTCAATTCTGTGACCGGGTGATCTGCAACGATTCCGGCCTGTATTTTGACGCGCTTCCCCTTCACGATCCCCGGCAGCCGGGCCTCCACGTCCGCACGCCCCAGGGATGCCGGCGTCTGGATGATGAGGAGATGATCGCCTACTATTCCAGCCTGATCCGCTCCCTGGGCGGGCGGGTGCTGGCCTATTATCTGGACAGCATCGCCGTGAGCTGCCAGGGCCAGATCTTCTCTTTTTCGGAAACGCCCTCGGAAGCCAAAGAAAACGCATTTTACATGGTGGATTCGCCCTCCGAGAAGCGGCATCCCGGCTGGCCTCTGGACGCGCTTTCCATAGACCGGGATACCGGACGGTATTTTGTGGACCGCACCGGGGATGCCGGGCAAAGTGCGGAGGAGCCAAATGGGGACCGGCTCTCCCATTTTTTGAAGCGCGCCCTGGGGATAAAATAAAATACGCGGACATGACCGGTCTGGGTCATGCCCGCGTTTGATTCAACTGGCGTCCTTCCGGGACTTCCGGGTCCGTTTCGCTGGCGCGGGAATGGCCGCCGGCTCCTGCCGCCCAATCATCTCGTGGAGGGCCGTCAGCGCATCATTGAGCCCGCCCAACTGGTCGATCAGCCCCGACTGGACCGCCTCCCGGCCATACAAAATGGTGCCCACATCGGTAGCCATCTCCCCCGTCGCCATCATGAAGCCCTCGAAGGTCTCCTTGGTGATGTTGGAGTTGGCGGTGACGAACTCAGTGATCTGCTCCTGGATCCGCTGGAAATAGCGGAAGGTCTGGGGCGCCCCCACCACCAGCCCCGTCATTCGCACGGGATGGATGGTCATGCTGGCGGTGGGCGTGATGAAGGACTTCTTGGCGCACACCGCCAGGGGGATGCCGATGGAGTGGCCGCCCCCCAGCACCAGGGATACCGAGGGCTTCTTCATTCCCGCGATCATCTCCGCGATGGCCAGGCCCGCCTCGATGTCGCCGCCCACGGTGTTGAGCAGGAGCAGCAGCCCGTCGATCTCGTCGCTCTCCTCGATCCCCGCCAGCAGGGGCAGGACGTGCTCATACTTGGTGGTTTTCACATTCTCCGGGGCCGCCTGATGGCCCTCCACCTGACCGATGATGGTCAGGGTATAGATATTTCCGTTGTGGCTCCGGGTCAGGTCCGAGCCCAGCTCGATGACCTGTTCCCGCTCCTCCTTTTTCTGCTCCGGCTCTTTTGGCTCCTGCATAGCGAGTACCTCCTGTGTTTTTTTATAGGATAACCCGTTTTTTTCAGGAAATTCGCGGTTGCAAGATGGTTCCTTTTGATTTATAATAGGAACCGGTGATGGAAATGCCTGGAAAAACCAACGCCCAGCGTCTGGTCCAGCGGGCCGGGATCCCCTGCCGGGAGCTGAGCTACGACTATGATGAAAAGGACCTGTCCGGTCTCCACGCGGCCCTGGCCATGGGCCTGCCTCCGGAACAGGTGTTCAAGACCCTGGTGGCCCGGGGGGAGAAGACCGGGCTCCACGTCTTCTGCATCCCCGTGTGCCGGGAGCTGGATCTAAAAAAGGCAGCCCGCGCCGCCGGGGATAAGAATATGGAGCTGGTCGCCGTCAAGGAACTCCTGCCCCTGACGGGCTACATCCGGGGCGGCTGCAGCCCCGTGGGAATGAAGAAGCGCTACCCCACCCACCTGGACGAGAGCGCCCTGGAGTTCCCGGAGATCGCCGTCTCCGCCGGCCTCCGGGGGAGGCAGATGCTCCTTCCTCCCAGGGACCTGGCGGCCCTTGTCGGCGGCGGCTTTGCCGCCCTGACGGCGGAGGCGGCGCTATGAGAAAGGGGATCCTTTTGCTCCTGCTGGCCCTGGTCCTGGCCGGCTGCGCCCGGGCAGAGGTCCCGGAGACCACCGCGCCCTCCACCCTTTTGCCGACGGCCCAGGGGGCCACAACCTCCCCTTCCGCCGCCCCGACCCGGCCCGAGCCCACGACCCAGCCCACAACGGCTCCCACCCTTCCCCCGCAGACCCAGCCGCCCACCCAGGACCCGCTGGCCCGCAGCGCTGCCAAGCTGGAATATCTGAAGGGCCGGTTTGACGATCTGGACAAGTCCGCCTGGCGGGATTACTGGGAGGAGGAATGTCAGTATTCCCCGGACAGCGGGGACGACCTCAACGCCGCCATGCTGGAGCTGACCCAGGAGGACTATCAGAGCCTCAAGGACTATGTCTTCTCCGGCATCGCGGAATACGAGGCCGGCCGCGCCGACGAGTCCCCGCCTCCCTCGGAAACGGACGCTCCCGCCCCGTCCTCGGAGACCACAGCGCCCACGACCGCTCCCACGGAGACCACGGCTGCGACCCAGCCCACGGATTCCGCCCCGGACCCCGGCGACGGCAGCTTTTTGGACGGCTCCGGGATGCTGTCCAGCATCAATTCCGCCCGTCAGTCCGCTGGCCTTCCCGCCTATGCCTGGGACAGCTCTCTGACGGTCCTGGCCCAGATCCGGGCCAAGGAGATCGCCCAGCAATTCAGTCACGACCGTCCCGGCGGCGGCCGGGTCACAGACCAGGTCTTCGAGTGCATTTACGCGGGCTCCGGCTCCCTGGGGACCTCCGAAGCGGCCTATGACTACTGGTGGGTCTCCCCAGTCCATCACGACATTTTGCTGGAAGCCGACGGCGACCGCTGCTATATCGCTGGCTACCAGACCGGCGGCACGACCTATTGGGTCCTTCTGGTCCGGCCATATTGGAATTAACTTTTTAGGAGGACATAGATATGCAATACGAATACAAGACCAAGGGCACCTGCTCTCAGCGCATTCTCTTCCAGGTGGAAGACGGCAAGGTCCGGGACGTCCAGTTCCTGGGCGGCTGCAACGGCAATCTCCAGGGCATCGGCAAGCTGGTGGAGGGCATGGACATTGACGAGGTCATCTCCCGTCTAGAGGGCATCCGCTGTGGGATGAAGGCCACCTCCTGCCCGGACCAACTGGCCTGCGCTCTGAAGGAGGCCAAGGCGGCGGTGTAACGCCCTCGCCCCGATCTCTTGGAAACGACACGCCGCCCCGCGCGAAAAGCGCGAGGCGGCATATTTTTAGGCGGCACGGCACGATCCGGATGGCGCCATGACCCCGTCAGACTTTTGTCAGACGAACCAAAAAACGCGGGGGATCCTTTGCGTATTCCCGAGGCTTTTTGAGGTTCTATGTCAATAGTTGGGGTAGAGGAAAAATTGCAATAATAGTAGAGACCAAGTCAGTGCATCCGTTCGGC
>CANQQO010000014.1 GCA_947625965.1 uncultured Oscillospiraceae bacterium | reverse complement strand
GGAGGCGCACAGCTCGCACACTCTCAGCCTGAGAGGTATTTTTTGCCAGGTACACGCCCTGGCAAAAAATGATTGAAATGGGTTTGCCGTCTGCGGACGGCAAACTCGGAAAGGCTTTTTTGACAAGCTGTATAAGGCGGGGAATTCTCCCCGCCTTATATTTTATGTTAACCATCGGCAAGAGGTTCGCCGCACCATTTTGGGTGCCGGGGCATAAAATGGGGTGTGAATTTTGAAAGGAGGGACTCCTTTTTGGCAATCGGAAGAATTCAAGTCCACGCCTTTACCAGCCGGGCGCAGATCCCGCTGAGGGATGTGGCGGTGGCCGTGGTGGGGCAGGACGGGACCGTGTTGTCCCTGGGACTGACCAACCGCAGCGGGCTGCTGGACAGCCCCGTGGAGGTGGCGGTGCCGGAAGCGTCCGCAAGCCAGACGCCGGACACGGGGATCGTTCCCTATACCAGCGTCAGTATCTACGCGAGCCTGGAAAACTTTGAACAGATCGAGGCCCACCGTGTCCAGATCTTTCCCGGGGTGACTACCCTTCAGGAATTGGAGATGATCCCCCTGGCCGAGCTGCCGGACATCTGGAATCAAAACGAGATCTTCGACACCCCGCCGCAGAACCTGTAGGAGGTGCGTTATGCCGGTCGTCGTACCGTACATACCTGAGAATATCACCGTCCACCTGGGGGCTCCCAACGCCAGCGCCGCCAATGTGACGGTGCCCTTCGTGGACTATGTGAAAAACGTGGCCAGCAGCGAAATCTATCCCACCTGGGAGGAGAGCGCCCTGCGGGCCAATATCCTGGCCATCGTTTCCTATGCCCTGAACCGGGTGTACACCGAATACTACCGGACCCGGGGCTATGACTTTGAGATCACCAACTCCACCGCCTATGACCAGGCGTTTGTCTATGGACGGAGCTACTTTGAAAATGTTTCCCGCCTGGCGGACCAGCTCTTTAACGACTACTTGCGCCGGCCCGGCTTCCTGGAGCCCCTGGCCGCCAAATTCTGCAACGGCACCACCGTCACCTGCGAGGGGCTGAGCCAATGGGGCAGCCAGAATCTGGCCCAGCAGGGGTATAATTCCGTTCAGATCCTCCGCAGCTACTATGGAAACGTCGAGATCGTCTCCGACGCCCCCATCCGGGGCATCACCTCCTCCTACCCCGGCACTCCCCTGCGGGTGGGGTCCCGGGGGCCCAATGTGGTGGTGCTTCAGGTGGCGCTGAACCGCATTTCCCAGAATTACCCCGCCATTCCTAAGCTGGCCAGCACCGACGGCATCTTCGGCAGCCGGACCGAGGCGTCCGTGCGGGCTTTCCAGCGGATCTTCGGCCTGACGGTGGACGGCATCGTAGGGCCCTCCACCTGGTACAACATCCTCCGGCTCTACACCGGCGTCACCCAGCTCTCTGAGCTCCGCAGCCAGGGACAGCAGTTCTACGCCATCAATTGGTCTCCGCCGGACGCCCTCCGGCAGGGCAGCACCGGCGAAAAGGTCCGGCAGCTCCAATATATGCTCTCCGTGCTGGCAAGCTACATCCCCAATATCCCCCCTCTGACCGTGGACGGCATTTTCGGTTCCCGCACCCGGGCCTCGGTCCTGGCGGCCCAGCGGCGCTTCGGCCTTCCGGAGACGGGAGTGGTGGACGCCGTCACCTGGGACGAGATCTACGATCAATACTCCGGCATCGAAAACACCACTTTCCGCAGCCGGGAGACCTTCCCGGAAAATTTGGCGCAGACCACCGCCTCCCCGCAAAGCAGCGGCGGGGCGGTGACCGCCGGGAATTTCGGGACCCAGCGCGGGACGCCCGCTCGACGGAACGGCGCCGCTTCCAGTTCGTCCGCCGTGCGGTATAACCGGACATCCACTATGACTCAGTTCCCCGGGCGGGACCTTTGCTTTGGGACCCAGGACCCGGTGCGTTTGGAGGTGGTTCGATGAGACCCGACGAATCCTTTGTGGGCCAGCCGGTCCGGAGCCTGCAAACCATGCTCCGGGTCCTGGCCAAGGACGATCCCCATCAGCCCACGGTGGTCCCCGACGGGATCTACGGCCAGGAGACCATGGGAGCCGTGTCCGCCTTCCAGCGGCAGCACGACCTGCCGGCCACGGGCGTGGCAGACCAAAACACCTGGGAAAAGATCGTGAAAGCCTACGACGACGCGCTGATCCGGCAGGGCCCCGCCGCGCCGGTGCAGATCACCATGGACCCGGGGAAGGTGTTCAAAAAGGGAGAGAACAGCCCCTACCTCTATCTTTTGCAGGGGATGTTAAAGGTGCTGTCCCAGGAGTACGACAACATCGACGAGCCCCCCTCCACCGGATGCCTGGACCTGGGGACCTCCGAGGCGCTGGCGGCCTTCCAACTCCTGGCGGGTCTGCCGCCCACCGGAGAGCTGGATAAGGTGACCTGGAAATATCTCGCGAGCCACTTTACCCAGGCCGCGGACCGACAGTCCAGGAATTGTTGACCCTTTTGGACCGCGCCGTGGGGCGCGGTCCATCCTCTTTGGGAGGTTCGTGTGGAAATACAAAAATCCTCCGGGAAAAGAACAACCAATTTTGTCAAATTTGACTTGATTTACCGGGAGAATGTGTGTATAATATAAAAACAAGTATGGCCAGCCGTACTCGGAGGGTAAAACATGCGAATCAAGAATTGGAAGAAAGAAGTTTGGACGATCCCCAATCTGCTCAGTCTGTTCCGGCTGGCGTTGATCCCGGTGTACGTGGTGATCTATCTCAACGCGGAGAGGCCGGCCCATCATTTTCTCTCCGCCGCGATTTTGGCGGTGTCCTGCCTAACGGACATGATCGACGGGAAGATCGCGCGAAAGTACAATATGATCTCCACCCTGGGGAAGATCCTTGACCCCGTGGCGGACAAGGCCACCCAGTTTACCATGATCATCTGCCTGGCGGTAAAATATCCGGTGCTGTGGTACCTGATGGGGCTGTTTGTCGTGAAGGAGAGCTTTCAGCTCATCGCCGGCAGCGTGACCCTCAGCAAGGGCAAAATGCTGGACGGCGCCCTCATCACCGGCAAGGTCTGCACCACGGTCCTGTTCGTCAGTCTGATCTTCCTGGTGCTGATGCCCCAGCTCGCGGAGAAAACGGTGACGATCATCGCCGTTGTGGACGGGGTGTTCATGGCGGTGGCCTTTGCCGACTATCTGCGGGCCTACTTCTGGAAGAACGCGGACAAGATCCATGAACTCAAAGAGGATGAATAACTTTTTCGCCGCCCGGATGTCCGGGCGGCGTTTTCGCGAAGATATGCGGCAAAGATATGCGGCGGCCCGGAAGGGGCCGCCGCTTTCGGTATGGGTAGTCAGGTCCAGACCCGACCTGTCACAGGAAAACCGTCGGCTTATCCGCGAAATCCTCCACGGCATCAGCTTTCCCCGCCCGGTCTGAATCACTATCATTATTATAGCACAGATTTAGAAAAAGTGGTGAACTATTTTTGAATTTTCAATAAAAGATTTGTAGAAATTGCTCATCCAAGTTTGATCATTTTGCACAGGACCCGGTAGCCGAAGAGGCAGAAGGAGCCCCGCAGCTTCCAGGGCATCCAATAGACGAAAATGGGCAGGCCCTTGGTACGCAGGTATCGGTAGAGCTTGGGGTCGTTTTTCTGGATGTGGTCCCAGAGATCCTGGTATGCCTGCTTCCGCTCCGGGGCGTCGCCGCCGCTGCAACAGAACATAATGGTGTTCATCATGATGGCGCCCAAACAGTGGAGCATATAATTCCGCAGGCCGGTCTCGTAGGTCATGATCTGGTCGTAGGAATAGGCGTCCAGCATCCGGCGCATGACCCGGATCTGCTGGTCATAGCGGGTGATGATGTTCTTCTCCGTGACGGACTGGTCCCCCCGGCCGATGAAATAATGATACAGGTCCACGTCCAGGTAGAAAAGCCGCTTGGTATGGGGCAGCGGATAATAGGCAAACAGGTTATCCACGTAGAAGGTGTGCTCCGGCAGCTCCACGCCGCAGTCCCGGAGGAGCTGGGTCTTGAACATGACGCTGTGCATCAGCAGGACCTGGGCACCGTAGAAGGGCTTGACCTCGCTCCAGGTGAAGAAGCGGCCCACGGGAAAGTGGGAGCGCCACTCCCGGACGAACCGGGTATTGTCCTGCGCGTGGTCATAGATAAAGTTGGTGAAATAGAGGTCGGCCTCGATCCCCTTGGAGACGTGGCCCCGGACGGTGGCCAGAAGGGCCTGGAGAGCCTTTTCGTCCACCCAGTCGTCGGAGTCGATGACTTTATAGAAAAGCCCTGTGGCCTCCTTCAGCCCCCGGTTGACGCCGGAGCCGTGGCCCCCGTTGGGCTTATGGATGGCGCGGACGATCGTGGGATATTTTTCGGCAAAGGCGTCCGCGACGGCGGCGGTATTGTCCTTGGAGCCGTCGTTGATGATGAGGATCTCCACCTCGTCGCCGCCGGTGAGCAGGGTCTCCACGGCATGGTGGAGGTAGTCCTGGGAATTATAACTGGGAATGGCGAAGCTGATCAGTTTCATGGGGATTGGTCACGTCCTTTCGATATTAGAATACCACACATTTTGGAAAAAAGAAAGCCCCGGCGGCGGGAAATTGAAAAATTTCCGAAAACTTAAAAATTCTTTTCCGAGGAAAGGGCATACTAACGGCAAAGGAAAGGAGGGAAAAGCTATGGATTGGAAAGGATGGGCTCTGGCCATGGGCGTGGGCGCTACCGCTGGCGCGGTGGCGATCCTGATGATGCCCCGGACCAACCCCGCCCGCCGTCTGGCCGCGCAGGCCGCCGACAAGGTAGAGGACGCGGCCTGGAAGGTGTCCGACAAAATCAGCCAGAAGATCGATATGTGAGCGGCGTGCCGCCGCTTCGACAGGCACGGGCAGCGATGAGAGCCGGCCGGGCTGGGACGGGACTGACGGGCCCCTCCCCTGCCCGGCTTTTTGTATGGATATGGGTTGCTTTTTTTCGGGATTCGGAGTATGATGGTGAAAAAGGAGGCGGTCAAATGGGTTGGAGTTTTCTGGGCGGCTTTTTGGCGGTGCTGGTGGTTTTGGCCGCCGCTGGGCTGATCTTCCGGCGGAGGATACGGCGGTTTTCCAGACGGATCTTCGGGCGGCCCGATCTGCTGGGGGCCCTGGCGGAGATGGAGACAGAGGCCGAGGCGTCGCCCAGATCCGTCAACGGGATGGACGCCCTGCTTCTGCCCAAGGTGCTGGCGGATTTTCCGGACTTCGACCTGAGTCAGGCCAAGGAACAGGCCCGGAGCTACATACGGGAAAGGCTGGCCGGGAAAGAGGGGCTTGTGATCCACAACGTGGTCCTGGCCCGGTATCTGCCGGCGGCGGTGGAGAAAACGCTGGTCTTCCAGGCGGCGGTCGCCTTCCGGGAGGAGGGTCGGACCGTCCAAAAGCGGTACGATCTGAGCTATGCCTACCGTCTCCCCGGCGGGACCACGGCGGCCAACTGCCCCAACTGCGGCGGTGCCCTGGGATTTGGGGTCGCGGTCTGCCCCTACTGCGGGTCCCGGGTGGCCAATCCCCTGGGAGCGGTCTGGCGGTATACGGAGATGGTGGAAAGCTGAGGTAACGGAAAAGCCCCTTCCGGGGCCAATGGGAAAGATCCCCGCCTCCAGCGCCTGCCGATCGGCAAAAAGCGGAAAAATGCCAGGTGATGCCTGGCATTTCAGCTTGTCAAATCGCCTTTCCGAGTTTGCCGTCCGCAGACGGCAAACCCATTTCAATCATTTTTTGCCAGGGCGTGTACCTGGCAAAAAATACCTCTCAGGCTGAGAGTGTGCGAGCCGGGGGCAAGGCCCCCGGCGAGTGCGCGGGTCAGCCTGCAATCCCCTCCAAATGGGAGCCCAGCGAAGCGGGTCCCATTTGGGAGGCTGTCAAAAACATTCGTTTTTGACAGCCTCAAATGCCAGGCGGTGCCTGGCATTTTTGCGTTATTCCGCCGTGACGGAGATCTCCCCGTTTTCGGACTTGGCCGTCAGAGTGGAGATCGGCGTCTGGAAGGAGTCGATGATCTTCTGGGAAATGGGGTCCTCCAGCTCCCGCTGAATGGTGCGGCGGAGGTTCCTGGCACCATAGGTCACGGAGTAGGCCTTCTTCACCAGGGCGGCGGGGACGGAGTCGTCCCAGGTCAGGGTCAGGCCCCGGTTCGCCAGGCTCTCCTTCAGCTCCCGGAGCATGATGTCCGCGATGCCCAGGAAGTTTTCCTCGCTCAGGTGGTTGAAGGTCACGATCTCGTCTACCCGGTTCAGAAACTCCGGACGGAGGAAGTCCCGGAGGGCCTTCATGGTCTTGTCCGCTGTCTGTTCCAGGTCCGTGCGGCCGAAGCCCAGGCCCCCTACCCTGCCCTCGGAACCGGCGTTGGAGGTCATGACGATGATGGTGTTCTCAAAATTCACCACCCGGCCTTGGGCGTCGGTGATGCGGCCGTCGTCCAGCACTTGGAGAAGAATGTTCAGCACGTCCGGATGGGCCTTCTCGATCTCGTCGAAGAGGACCACGCAGTAGGGCCGCCGGCGGATCTTCTCCGTCAACTGGCCGGCCTCGTCATAGCCCACGTAGCCCGGAGGGGAGCCGATGAGCTTGGAGACCGTGTGCTTTTCCATATATTCCGACATATCCAGCCGGACCAGAGCGTCCACCGAGTCGAACAGGTCGTTTGCCAGGCACTTGACCAGCTCCGTCTTGCCCACGCCGGTGGGACCCACAAAGATGAAGGATACGGGCCTCTTCTTGGGGGAAATGCCCACCCGGTTCCGGCGGATGGCTCTGGCCACCGCCTCCACCGCCTGGTCCTGGCCAACAATGTGTTCCTTTAAGCGGGCGGCCAGATTTTGGAGCTGCTCATACTCCTGGGCCTGGATCTTGCTGGCGGGGATCTTGGTCCACAGCTCGATGATCCGGGCCAGGTTTTCAATGGTCACCGGCGGGGGCGGGACCTGGGACAGCTTCTCGATCTGGGCGGAGAGCTGATAGAGGCGGCTGCGGATGGTGGCAAGGCGCTCATAGTCCTGACTTTCGGTATCCTCGGTGAGCATTTTCAGCTCCAGCTCGTAGTCGTCCCGCTCCTTTTTCAGCTCCGCGAGCTGGGAGAGCTCCTTGGAGCGGAGGTTCACGTCGGAGCAGGCCTCGTCCAGCAGGTCGATGGCCTTGTCCGGCAGGAAACGGTCCGTGATATATCGCTCCGAGAGGACCACACACTGACGGGCGATCTCCGGGGAGATGGACACGCCGTGGAACTCGGCGTAGCTCTTGGCGACGCCCTGCATGATCTGGCACGCCTCCTCAATGGTGGGTTCCGCCACGGTGACAGGCTGGAAACGGCGCTCCAGAGCCGCGTCCTTCTCGATATAGCGGCGGTATTCGCTGAAGGTCGTGGCGCCGATGACCTGGATCTCGCCCCGGGAAAGGGCGGGCTTCAAGATATTGGCGGCGTTCATGGAGCCCTCCGCGTCGCCGGCGCCCACCAGGTTGTGGACCTCGTCAATGACCAGGATGATGTTGCCGCACTCCTTGATCTCCCCGATCAGGCTCTTCATCCGGCTCTCAAACTGGCCCCGGAACTGGGTGCCGGCCACCAGGGCCGTCAGGTCCAGGAGAAAGACCTCCTTGTCCCGCAGCTTGTAGGGCACGTCGCCGGCGGCAATGCGCTGGGCCAGGCCCTCGGCAATGGCCGTCTTGCCCACGCCGGGTTCGCCGATCAGGCAGGGGTTGTTCTTTTGGCGGCGGTTGAGGATCTGAATGACCCGCTCGGTCTCCACCTCCCGGCCGATGACCCGGTCCAGCTTGCCGGCCTTGGCGCGGCCCGTCAGGTCCATGCAGTAGCTGTCCAGGAATTTGTGACGCTTGTTGGCCTTCTTGGGCTCCTCCTGTGCCTCCTTCCTGGGGGCGGGGCGGCTCTGCTCCTTGGACGGGGGGCCGCCGAAGAGCTGGTTCAGAAGGGGGAAGGTTGCGGTCTGGCTCTCGGCCACGTCGTCGTCGGGCCCCTGGTCCTCCCGCTGGCCGAACATACTGCTCATCTCGTCGCTGAGGGTGTCCAGATCCTCATCGGAAATGCCCATCTGCTTCACCGCCGCGTCGATCTGGGGGATCCCCAGGCTCCGGGCGCACTTGAGGCAGTAGCCCTCGTTCATGGTCACGCCGTTCTCGATCTTGGTCACGAAGACAACGGCGATGTTTTTTCTGCATTTGCTGCACATTTTTGGCTGCATAGAGTATCCTCCTCCTTGAGGGAAACGGTTTGCTCCTTATCTCCTTATAGTATAACACAGACGGAGGGAAAAGGGAATCCTTTTTTTATTTCTCGCCCATGGGCTCGCCGCAGGAAAAGCTGCAGATCCCGTCGTCATACCACAGCCGGGTCATGTAGAGGCCCCCGGCGGGGACGGTGGGACCGGCGGCGGTGCGGTCGCCGCGGGCGAGTATGCTCCCGATCTCCTCCGGGGCGAGCTTCCCCTCCGCCGCGTAGACCACCGTGCCGGCCATGGCCCGGGCCATATTGTAGAGGAACCCGTTGGCGCAGACCCGGAGGTAGAGAAGCTGCCCCCGGCGCAGGACCTGGTAGTGATAGACGGTGCGGACGGTGGACTTGACGTCGGTGCCCACGGAGCGGACCGCCGCGAAGTCGTGGGTCCCCACGAACTGCTCCGCTGCCCGGGCAAGGACCGCCTCGTCCAAATGGCGGGGATAGAACCAGGCGCGGTTTACATAAAATGGGTCCCGGACCCGAGAGTTGTAGATCAGGTAGGTGTATTCCTTCTTGACACAGGAGCCGATGGCGTTGAAATTTTCATGGACGTCAAAGGCGCGGGTGACGACGATGTCCGCCGGCAGGTGGGTGTTCAGGGCGTAGGGCAGCCGGTCCGCCGGGATGGTGGAGGCGGTGTGGAAATTCGCCACGTAACACTTGGCGTGGACCCCGGCGTCGGTGCGGCCGCAGCCCCGGACATGGGTCGGCTGGCCGGTGACCATGGCAACGGCCTTTTCCAGCGTCTCCTGGACGGTGGGGAGATCCTGCTGGCGCTGCCAGCCATGGTAGGCGGAGCCCTCGTAGGTCAAAATCAGAACGATGTTTCGCATGACCGGCCTCACAGTCCAAAGACGGTCAGGGCAATGGAGCCCGCCAGCACCGCCAGGGTGACGGCAAAGGCGGAGGCGTCGAGCCGGCCATAGCGGAGCTGCTTCATCTTGGTGCGGCCCTCGCCGCCCTGGTAGCAGCGGCACTCCATGGCCGTAGCCAGCTCGTCGGCCCGGCGGAAAGCGCTGATGAACAGGGGCACCAGAATGGGGATCAGGGCCTTCACCCGCTGGATCAGGCTGCCGGTCTCAAAATCCGCGCCCCGTGCCTTCTGGGCGGACATGATCTTGTCCGTTTCCTCCAGCAGCGTGGGGATGAAGCGGAGGGCGATACACATCATCATGGCCAGCTCGTGGACCGGCAGACCCAGTTTGCCCAGAGGCCGCAGGAGAGATTCCAACGCGTCGGTCAGCGCAATGGGCGAGGTGGTATAGGTCAGCAGGAAGGTGGCGCAGATCAGGGCGATGAAGCGCAGGATCATGTAGACAGCCCGGATCACGCCCTCCAAATAGATGTGGATGATCCAAAACTTCACCAGCAGCGTCTCCCCGCCGGTGAAAAACAGGTTCATAATGCCGGTGAAGCACATCAGGAAAATCAGGGGCTTCATGCCCCGGAGAAAGGACTTGGGGGGGATCTTGGAAACGGCGATGCACGCCGCCAAAAAGCCCAGGCACAGGCAGTAGGACACCGGCCCCGAGGCGACGAAGAGGATGACGATGTAGACCACCAGCAATATCAGCTTGGTCCGGGGGTCCAGGCGGTGGATGGGAGAATTGCCCGGGAAATACTGGCCCAGGGTGATGTCTTTAAGCATGGCGCGCCCCTCCCTTCAGAGCCGCCAGGGCGGCGACGGCCTGGTCCAGCGTGTAGACCCTGGGCAGGCGCAGGCCCCTCTTTTCCAGGGCCAGGAAGACCCGGGTCACCTCCGGCACGTCCAGGCCCATGTCCACCAGGGACTGGGGGTCCGAGAAGATCTCCTCCGGCGTCCCTTCCAGCACCAGGTGGGACTGGCTCATGACAATGAGCCGGTCAGCCAGGCGGGCCACGTCGTTCATGGAGTGGGTGACCATCATAACGGTGGCGTTTTTGGCCCGGCGGTAGGTCTGGATATTGTCCAGGATCTCCTCCCTGCCCCGGGGATCCAGGCCGGCGGTAGGCTCGTCCAGGATCAGCAGCTCCGGCTCCATGGCTACGATGCCGGCAATGGCCGCCCGGCGCTTCTGGCCGCCGGAGAGGTCGAAGGGAGAGGCATTGAGCTGGGCGTCGGTAATGCCCACAAAGCCGGCGGCCTCCCGGACCCGGCGGTCGATCTCCTTCCCGTCCAGGCCCATGTTCTTGGGGCCGAAGGCAATGTCGGCATAGACCGTCTCCTCAAAGAGCTGGTACTCCGGGTACTGGAACACCAGTCCCACCCGAAAGCGGCACTCCCGGGTGAATTTTTTGTCGGACCAGATGTCCTTGCCGTCCAAGAGGACGCGGCCCTGGTCGGGCTTTAGCAGACCGTTCAAGTGCTGCATCAGGGTGGACTTCCCGGAGCCCGTATGGCCGATGACGCCGATAAACTCCCCCCGGTCCACCCGGAAGGAGACATCCTCCAGGGCCTTGTGGGCAAAGGGAGTGCCGGCGCTGTAAGTATGGCTGAGGTTTTGTACTTCCAATAACGGCGTCACGTTGTTTCCTCCCCAGTGATGGCGTCTAGGATGGCCTGGGCGCAGCTTTCCGCGTCCAGACGGTCCAGGGGCAGCGAATAGCCCTCCGCGTTGAGCGCGTGGCAGAGCTCCACGGTCTCCGGGGCCGCCAGGCCCAGGCTGTGAAGCAGGTCCACCTGGGAAAAGACCTGGGCGGGGGTCCCCTGGGCGGCGATCCGTCCCTGGTCCAGGATCACGACCCGTTTGGCCTTCGCGGCCTCGTCCATGTGGTGGGTGATGAGGACCACGGTGATGCCTTTTTCCCGGTTCAGTTGGAGGACCGTGTCCAGGACCTCCCGGCGGCCCTTGGGGTCCAGCATGGCGGTGGGCTCGTCCAGGACCACGCACTTGGGTGCCATGGCCAGGATGCCCGCGATGGCGACCCGCTGCTTCTGGCCGCCTGAGAGGAGATGGGGGGCGTGCTGGCGGTAGGCATACATCCCCACCTGATTTAAGGCGGCGTCCACACGCTGTCGAATTTCCCCGCTGGGAATGCCCAGATTCTCCGGGCCGAAGGCCACGTCCTCCTCCACCACATTGGCGACGATCTGATTGTCCGGGTTTTGGAAGACCATGCCCACCTGGCGGCGAATGGGGATCAGATTCTCCTCCCGGGAGGTGTCCAGGCCGCAGACCCAGACCGTGCCGCCGGTGGGGAGCAAAATGGCGTTGAAATGCTTGGCAAGGGTGGATTTTCCGCTGCCGTTGCCCCCCAGGACCGCCACGAAGTCCCCCTCGTCCACGGTCAGGTCCAGGCCGTCAAATACGGCAACGCCGGGCGTGTCCTCCACGCCCGGATAGGTAAAACAGAGCTTCTCCGTCTTGATCGCTTGGCTCAAAATAAATCTCCTTTTTTGGGGGTCCAGCGGCCCGTGGCGCCGCAGGGCAGCGTCAGGCCGGTGGTCTCCACCTTGAGTCCCAGCTCAGCCGCCTGGGTGCCGCCGCCAAAGAGGGGAACGAACACCGTATCCGCCGCGTAGCTGACGGCGGAGGGGGCCAGGCCGGTGGTGTAGGAATTGATAATGACGAACAGAGGGTGATCGGACAGGAGCTTGGCGGTCTCCCGCAGGAAGGGATAAAAGCTGGTCTCCATCTTCCAGATCTCCCCGCTGGGACCCCGGCCATAGCTGGGGGGGTCCATGATGATGCCGTCGTACCTCCGGCCCCGGCGCAGCTCCCGCTGGATGAATTTGCCGCAGTCGTCCACGATGTAGTGGATGGGCCGGTCCGACAGGCCGGAGGAAATGGCGTTCTCCTTTGCCCAGGCCACCATGCCCTTGGCGGCGTCCACATGGTACACCTCCGCCCCACCCGCGGCGGCGGCCAGGGTGGCCCCGCCGGAGTAGGCGAAGAGGTTCAGCACCCGGACGGGACGGCCGGCGGAGGCCACCCGCTCCCGGATGAAATCCCAGTTGGCGGCCTGCTCCGGGAACACCCCGGTGTGCTTGAAATTCATGGGCTTGACGTTGAAGACCAGATAGTCCCGGTATCTCACCTGCCAGCGCTCCGGGAGGCTGTTTTCCGTCCAATGGCCTCCGCCGGTGGCGGAGCGGAGATACCTGGCGTCAAAATGCTTCCAGCCGGGATGGCGGCGGGGGGTGTCCCAGATCACCTGGGGGTCCGGGCGGATCAGGAGCTTGTCCCCCCACCGCTCCAAGCGCTCCCCGCCGGAGGCGTCCAGTAGCGCGTAGTCCCGCCATTGGTCAGATAAATAGACCATACTCCCTCCTCAATGCTCGGCCCATTCCGGGAAGGGAACGGTGGCCGAGGGAGTCGGGACGCTCTCCAATGGAGGCGTGGGAATATTCTCGCTGGTCTGAGGCGGCGTGCTCTCCGTGGTCAGGGGCGGCGCGGAAGAGCTGGGCGTGGTCTGGGGCTGATTTGGGAGGCTGGGAAGGGAGGGAACGCCGGGCGTAGTGGGCTCCGAGGGATTCCCAGGATTCGTTGGGTAGGAGGGGTTGTAGCCGCTGTGGATGGGACACACCAGGTAGGGCGCGTCCACGCCCCGGTTGACTTGGCCGTAGAAGCCCTCGTAGTGGCCGGGCTGGCCGTTCTCATCCACCAGATAGACGTAAGAATCCTCCAGGAACCACTCCCGCAGATTGTAGTCCTTGGCCGCCCGGAGCTCGTCCATCTCCTCCAGGGTCATCTTGACCAGGCCCCGCCGCTCCACCGCGCCGGGGTGGGTGCGGCAGGCCGCCGTGGCCACACCGCCGCCCAGGGTACACCAGTCCACCATAATGTGGACGTCGCAGGACTCGGTGGGCACGTCCTCGGGATAGCACAGGACGGTGGCGACCCGGCTGTGTTCCTCCGACCGGACGTCGTGCTCGCAGGCTTCGGTGGCCAGCTTGCCGGAGTCCAGGCAGATGGTGACCCACTGCATCCCGCTGGTGCTGTAAAGGCTCTGAGATTCCAGGCCCTCGTGAATGGGCTCCATGACCTTCCGAAACAGGTCCCGAGAGGGATTTTCAGAGCCATTGCCGGTGACCACGATCTGCTCCGGGATGTCGTAGCCGCACCAGACGGCGGCGGTGTAGTGGGCGGTGAAGCCGCAGAACCAGCGGTCCTTAAATTCGGAGGAGGAGCCGGTCTTGCCGTAGAGCTCCATGCCGGGGAAGGCGGCCGCGGCGCCGGTGCCGTTGACGACCACGCTGCGCAGGCAGTAATTCATATAGTTGACGGTCTTGGGGCTGAGGATCTGGCGGGACTCCTGGGTGTTGTCCAGGACCAGATTGCCGTCCCGGTCGTAGACCTTGGTGAAGGTCCGGCCCTGGCGGTAGACGCCGTTGTTGGCAAAGGTGGCGTAGGCCGTGGCCATCTCCCGGACCGACAGGCCGTAGGTCAGAGCGCCCAGGCCCAGGGGCGCGTAGCCGATGTCGGAGCTGCCCCGGCCGCTGCCGTCGCCGTAGTCCTCAAATTCCAGCAGGCCGGAAAGGCCGAAGTTCTCCTTGCCGAAGTCAAAGCTGTACCGCAGGCCGATGCGCTCCACCGCGTCAACGGCGCAGGCATTGACGGATTCCGTGACGGCCTCGTAGACCGTCCGGGACTTGCCGTACCAGCGGACGTCGTTCAGGGGGAAGGGATCGTCGCCGCTCTCGCCATAGTCATGGGGCAGGTCCTTCAAAACCGTGGCGGGAGACAAGGTCCCCTGTTCAAAGCCGGGGGAATAGACGGTCAGGGGCTTGATGGCGGAGCCAGTCTGGAGGCTGGCGTCCACTGCCCGGTTCCAGGCGTCAAACTCCAGCTTCTCCCCCACGCCGCCGGCCAGGCCCACGATATCGCCGGTGGAGTTGTCAATGACCACGATGCCGGACTGGAGCTGCTGGCCGCTTCGGGTCGTGGGGATCTCGTCCAGATCTTCGTAGATGTCCTCAATGGCGTTCTGGACCCGCATATCGATGGTCGTGTAGATGCTGTAGCCCGCCTTGCCCAGGAAGGCCACGTATTCCTCTCGGGTGGAGTCGTCCCAGGTACGACCCGCCCGGTCCGCCAGGGCGTGGGCCACGTCCTCCAGGACCGTGTCAGTGAACCAGGAGTAGACCGATTCAGAGGCGTCGTTGACCACCTCGATCTCCGTGCCGCAGTTGGGACAGAAGTAACGGCCGTTCTCCTCCCGAAGGGTGCCCACCAGCTCCTGATAGCCGCAGGCCGGGTTGGGGCAGCGGGCCCAGCGGTCCTCCAGGGCGATGGTGCTCTTGAGGATCAGATTGTCCGCCAGGACCCGGTCGTACTCCTCCTCGGTGATCACATAGTCGGCCAGGATGTCGTCCAGGACCGTTTCGTAGATCAGTCCCCGGTCGGCGATGGCCTGCTTTTCCTCGGGGGTGATCTCGTCGTCGTTGTAAAGCCGGTCCAGGACGGACTTGGACACGATCTCCTCGGCGGCGGCCGCGTCGTGCTCCTCCTGGGTGATCCAGCCCTGGTCCAGCATCTCGTCCAGGACGATGTTCCGGCGCTCCCGGTTGTCCCGGGGGTTTTCGTAGGGATCGTACTGCCAGGGGTTGTTGGTGATGGAGATGATGGCCGCGCTCTCCGCCAGGGTCAGCTTCTGGACCTCCTTGCCGAAGTAGGTCTTGGCCGCGCTGGCCACGCCGCTGCAGCCCTGGCTCAGATAGATGATGTTCAGATAGTGCTCCAGGATCACATCCTTAGAGTAGCGTTTTTCCAGAAGGGAGGCGCGGCAGATCTCCAGGAGCTTCCGCTGGACCGTGGCGCTGTCGTCGCCGGTGTTGTTCTTGACGAGCTGCTGGGTGATGGTGGAGCCGCCCTCGGAGGCGTCGCCCATGAAGATCTGGGCAAAGGATTTGACGGTCCGGAACCAGTCCACGCCCTGGTGCTCATAAAAGCGCTTGTCCTCGATCGCCACGGCGGCGTGGATCAGATGCTCCGGCAGGTCCTCCAAGGAGGCGTCCTTCTGCGTGGAGGCGGCGTAGAGCTCCTGAAGGATCTGGATCTCCCCGTTCTCATCCACATAATAAAAGATAGAGGGCTGATCGATCACCGTGTTCTCCAGGATCACGTCGTTGGCGGTGGGGAGAATGTCCTGGGACACATAGTCCGCCATGGCGCCCAGCAGTACCAGGCCGCAGATGCCGACGATGATGAACACCGTCAGCGCCGCCCCCAGGGCCAGCTTGATCGCGCCGAACAGCAGCATCCATATGTGATAGGCCGCTTCCAGGGGCCAGGCGGGCTGCCAGTTCTGGCGGGGCGGCTTGGTCTTGCGGCGGGATTTTTCTTCCATATTGCTTACCTCCATTGCCGGGAGGGGCCCGGCAGGTCGATTGGGTCCTCTCATTCGCCGGAGTCCGGCGCTGTTCTTATGATTATAGCATACCCAGTCAAGAAACGAAACCCCTAAATTATGAAGAAAGATTAAAAATATATTGACCGAATTGGGAAATACTATCCCCATCGAAGCGCTGAACCGATCGGCGGGAGACAGAACAAGGGTTTTTCGCCTCTCGTTTCCCGCTCCCGGCGGAAAGCGGTTTCGATTCCAGTTTCATTGGGGAAAGGAGAGACAGCCAATGATCGCGAAACGCGCCGCCGCGCTGGTTCTGGCTGCGGGGTTCCTGCTGGGACTCCACCGGGGCAGGATCGCCCTGTGGCGGGATGGGGACCAGGAGCCCTTCCAAGTGTTCCCCATTCGGGGGGAAATGCTGCCGGAAGCGGACCGGAAAGCCCTTGAGGAGGGTATTTCCATCCGGGACCAGGGCGAGCTGAACAGATTTTTAGAGGATTTTTTGTCATAATCACCAAATTCCTGTTTTCCACTTGATTTTGCCTTTGGAAGCGGTTACAATAGAACCAGAATCCAAACCCAAGGAGGCGGCGGCATGGCGGATGAATACGGCTCCGACTATATTACCATCGTGGACGAGGACGGGACCGAGTATGAGCTGGAGGTCCTCTCCTCCGTCGAGTACAACGGCTTCACCTACTTGGCCGTGACCCCCGCCGACGGGAGCGAGGAGGAAAACGTGGAGGTCAGCATCCTCAAATCCGTGGAGGAGGACGGGGAGCCCATCCTCAGCGCCATCGAGGACGACGAGGAGCTTCAGACCGTCTACGGCCTCATCATGGATCAGCTTTACAACGAGGAAGACGAGGACTCGGAAAACGAATAAGTTTTTTCCTGCCCGGTGCGTGCTGTGTCCTTTTGGACCCACATCACTGATACGGGACGCTGGACTTCCCTGCCGGATTGCAGACCTCCCGCCTACGCTTTGACGATAGGTGGATGTTGGGAGCAGAGAAGGTTGTGAGCGGCGACCCACCTGCCCAAACGTGCAGGTCATGATTGGATGCACACGGCCATGGCGGGAGCAGGCATGGGGAGCTTCGGCTCCCCATGTTTCCGTCTGCGGACGGTAAACTCGGAAAGGCGATTTGACAAGCGAAACCGCCCGGTACTGGAAAGCTCCCTTCCCAGGCCGGGCGGCTTCCCTTTGACTGCTGGCGGGGGGCGCGGCAAAAAAATTGTAAACTTTTTTCAGAATGTGGGGGATAGCCTCTTGAAACTAGGGGAGAAATCCGCTATAATATCCAGGACTATGTGCGGCGGCTCCATATTTCGCCGCCGATCGAATGAGAGGTTGGATTCAAATGAGCGCATCCGATAAGAAAAAGATCCGCAGGGAGCAAAACGCCGGCCCCCTGACCGAGAAGCAGAAGCAGGCGCGGAAGGAGGCCCGGAGCGTCCGGGTCTATACCGTGATTTTTGTCGTCGCCGTGTCCCTGGCGCTGGTCATTGCCGCCGGCGTGCTGGTGAACCGCTGGATCCAGGGCTCCGGGATCCTGGAGCGGAACACCGTGGCCGTTACATTGGGGGAGCATAAGATCTCCGCCGCAGAGCTGAATTATTATTTTGTGGACGCGGTCACTAAGGCGTATCAGGAAAACCAGTCCACCTACCAGTACAGCTATATGGGCCTGGACTTCACCAAGCCCCTGAATGCGCAGTCCGTCACTGACAACAGCACCTGGGCGGACTTCTTCGTCCGGCTGGCCGTCAGCGACGCGAAGAAGAACTACGCCCTCCTGGACGCCGCCAACGCCGAGGGCTACACCCTGCCAGAGGCGTCCAAGACCCAGGTCGATAACATGATGAACTATTACTCCCAGATCGCCACCGTCTTCGGCTTCTCGAATGTGGACGGCTATCTGCAGGGAATGTACGGCGCGGGCGCCAGCGAGGACACCTACCGGACCTATCAGGAGCATTTGGCGCTGGCCGCCGCCTACACGAGCGACCACTCCGACGGCCTGACCTTCACCGATGAGCGGATCTCCGAATACAACGAGGAGCACGCGCTGGAGCTCAACGGCTACTCCTACGCCACCTACCGGCTGGACGTGTCCAGCTTCCTCACCGGCGGGACCGTGGGCGACGACGGGTCCGTGACTTTCTCCGACGAGGAGAAGACCGCCGCCGTAGACGCCGCCCAGGCCGCGGCGGAGACCCTCGCCGATGCCAAGGATATCATCGCCTTCGACAAGGCCATCGCCGCCCTGGAGATCAACAAGGACAAGGACGACGAAACGTCCACCAAGGCCGAGGATTCCTTTACCTCTAATTTCAGCAGCGCCTCCTACTATGATTGGATCGTGGACGAGAGCCGGCAGCCCGGGGATACGGAGATCTTCCCCCAGACCGCGACCTCCACAGGCGAAGACGGCGAGGAGGTCACCACCACCACCAGCTTCATCGTCGTGCTTTTCCAGGGCAGCAATGACAACGACTTCCCCCTGGCCAACGTGCGGCACATCCTGATCGGCTTCGCCCACGAGGATACCTCCAACACCAGCACGACCTACACCGACGAGGAAAAGCAGACCGCCAAGGACAAGGCCGAGGCTCTGTACCAGCAATGGCAGAATGGCGACGCCACCGAGGACAGCTTTGCCGCGCTGGTGAAGGACAATTCCACCGATTCCGGCTCCGTCGATAACGGCGGCCTTTACGAGGACGTCTATCCCCATCAGATGGTGGACGCTTTCAACGACTGGGTCTTTGCCGAGGACCGGAAGGCCGGGGACAGCGGCATCGTGGAGACCGACTATGGCTATCACCTGATGTACTACGTGGGCGACGACGAGATGACCTACCGCACCTTCCTGATCCAGGCCAGGCTCCGCAGCAGCGACTTGACGGAGTGGCAGACCGGCCTGCTCGACGCCATGACCGTCACCGACGGGGACACCTCCCGTCTGAGCTTGAATATGGTAGTGGCCTCTTCCAGCTCCTACTAAGCGAAAACAGGTATAATTTCGCCTCCCGGGGTCAATGCTTTCCCGGGAGGCGATTTTTGTGAAGAATTGGAAGGGCTCCGCCCTGGGCCCGGTCCTGGCCGGGGCGGCGGCGGGGGCGGTGAACGGCCTCTTCGGCGCCGGGGGCGGCATGGTGCTGGTGCCCCTGCTGACCCTCTGCACCGATCTGGAGGAGGACGAGGTGTTTCCCGCCTCGGTGTCCGTGATCCTGCCGGTGTGCCTGGTGTCCCTGGGAGCCATGGCCCTGGGCGGTCCCCTGCCCTGGGGGGAGGCCCTCCCCTATCTGATCGGCAGCGCCGCAGGCGGGGTGCTGGTGGGCCTGTTTGGGCGGAAGATCCCCACAGTCTGGCTCCACCGGGGGCTGGGACTGCTGATCCTCTGGGGCGGAGTGCGGTATCTGTGCTGAGTCAGTGGTATATCGCCGTCCCGGTGGGGACGGCGCTGGGATTTCTCTCCGGCCTGGGGGTGGGCGGCGGAAGCCTGCTGATCCTGTGGCTGACCCTGGCGGTGGGGATGGAACCCGCCATCGCCCGGGGGATCAATCTGATGTTCTTCCTGCCCTCGGCCCTCATCGCCTGCCTGTTCCGGTGGAAGCAGGGGCGGCTGCGGCTGGGAAAGGTGCTGCCGGCGGCGATTGCCGGGTGCGCCGCCGCGGCGGCATTCTCCTGGGTGGGGACCTGGATGGACCCGGGGTGGCTGGAAAAGCTGTTTGGGCTTCTGCTGCTGGCCACGGGGGTACGGGAACTGTGCTACCGGGACCGGAAAGCCAAATAGCCCTCCAAAATCAGGCTGGCGGCCACCGCGTCCACCGTGTTCTTACGCTTTTTGCCGTGGTAGTTGCGCTGGGAGAGAATGTTGTGGGCCTCCACCGTGGTCCGGCGCTCGTCCCAGAGGGCCACGGGGAGGTTCGCCGCCTCCTCCAGGCGGGCGGCAAAGGCCCGGCAGAGCTGGGCCCTGGGTCCTTCGGACCCGTCCATATTTTTGGGGAGGCCCACCACGATCTGGCCCACCCCGTTTTCCTCCGCCAGACGGCACAGCGCCGCCAGGGTCTTCTCCAGATCGTAGCTGGGGATGACCGTTGTGGCCCCGGGAATGGTGCAAAGCAGGTCCGAGATCGCGACGCCGGTGCGCGCGTCGCCGTAGTCGATGGCCATGATCCGCATTGTCTTCGCTCCTTATGGGAAGTTTTCTCTATTATAAAGGAAAAAACCGGAAAAAGAAAGAAAAATTTTGTTGACTTGGAAGAAAGTTTGTGATAGAATGTTTTCACCTGTGAAAAGGGCTTTTTTTGTGCGCCCATTTTCGGTCCCGGAGCGACTTCGGTATTGGCCGCTTCCTAAATTTATTCTAGCCGGGACATACCAGGGAGGCAATTTAAGGAGGTGCCGATATGCGCGTAAAAGTCACTTTGAGATGCTCCGAGTGCAAGCAGAGAAACTACAATACCATGAAAAACAAGAAAAATGACCCCGATCGTCTCGAAATGAAGAAGTACTGCCGCTTCTGCCGGAAGCACACCGTTCACAACGAGACGAAGTAAGGAGGTCATAAAAATGGCAGAAACCAAAAAGGAAAACTGGTTCGTCCGTACTTGGGGCAAAGTCCGCAAGTACTTCCGGGAACTCCGCAGCGAGCTGAAGAAGGTCGTCTGGCCTACCTTCCCGCAGGTGATGAAGAACACCGGCATCGTTGCCGCGTCCGTCGTGTTCGTCGGCGTGTTCATCTGGGTGTTTGACTTCGTGGCTCAGGTGGGCATCGATTTCCTCATCGGCTTGTTCCACTAAGGCGGCGCCATGGCGGAAACTGCGAAATGGTATGTGGTCCATACCTACTCCGGCTATGAAAACACGGTGAAGGCCACCATCGAAAAAACCGTGGAGAGCCGCCACCTGCAGGACTGCATCCTGGCTGTCTCCATCCCTTTGGAGACTGTCACGGAGATTACCGAGTCCGGGGTGAGCAAGACCTTCGACCGGAAGGTGTTCCCCGGCTACGTGCTGGTGAAGATGGTGTACAGCGACGATACCTGGCACATCATCCGCAACGTCCGAGGCGTCACAGGCTTCGTCGGGACCTCCAGCAACGACCCCACTCCCCTGACGGAGGACGAGGTCTACCAGATGGGCGTGGAGAAAAAGCAGATCGTCGTCAACTACAAGGTCGGCGACACCGTGCGGATCCTGGACGGTCCCCTCACCTCCTTCACCGGGACGGTGGAGACCATTGAGCTGGATAAGAACAGCGTCACCGTGGTGGTGTCCATGTTCGGCCGGGAGACCCCCGTGGAATTCGAGCTGGACCAGGTGGAGCCCGCCGCGGAGTAAGATTTTCGAGGGCCGGAGCGTTCCGGCCGTGGGAGGGGCTTCGCCCCGAAATTTACCACTTTTATTCAGGAGGTGCTTATTATGGCACAGAAAGTTACTGGTATCATTAAATTACAGATCAACGCGGCTAAGGCCACCGCTTCTCCCCCTGTGGGCCCGGCTCTTGGCCAGCACGGCGTGAACATCGCCGCTTTTATCAAGGAGTTCAACGCCCGGACCAAGGATCAGGAAGGCTACAAGATCCCCGTGGTCATCACCGTTTACTCCGACCGCAGCTTCACCTTCATCACCAAAACGCCTCCGACTCCCCTGCTCATTTTGAAGACCCTCGGCTTGGACAAGGGCTCCGGCGTTCCCAATAAGACCAAGGTGGGCACCATCACCAAGGCGCAGATCACCGAGATCGCCAAGACCAAGCTGCCCGACCTGAACGTGACCTCTCTGGAGGCCGCCGAGAGCCAGGTCGCCGGCACCTGCCGGTCCATGGGCATT
This sequence comes from uncultured Oscillospiraceae bacterium, assembly GCA_947625965.1. Classification (GTDB taxonomy): domain Bacteria; phylum Bacillota; class Clostridia; order Oscillospirales; family Oscillospiraceae; genus Faecousia. The sequence goes on along the minus strand of CANQQO010000014.1, from coordinate 16,479 downwards.
GTTGTCGCCGACTGATGAACCGCTCCGGGATTTCCGGAATTTGTGGGAGGATTTTTCCGCATTACCACGATAAGGAGGATAAAATAAGTGTTTAGAGGTAAAAAGTACAAGGAGAGCGCGAAGCTGATCGACCGCTCCGTTCAATATGATCCCAGCGAGGCCCTGGGCCTGGTGATCCAGGGCGCCAAGGCAAAGTTTGACGAGACTGTGGAGATCCACATCAAGCTGGGCGTGGACTCCCGTCACGCCGACCAGCAGGTCCGCGGCGCCGTGGTCCTGCCCAACGGCACCGGCAAGACCCGCCGGGTCCTGGTCTTCACCAAGGACGCCCGGGTGGAGGAGGCCAAAGCGGCCGGCGCCGACTATGTCGGCGGCATGGAGCTGGTGGAGAAAATCACCAAGGAAAACTGGTTCGACTTCGACGTGGTGGTCGCTTCCCCGGACATGATGGGCATCGTCGGCCGTCTGGGCCGGATCCTGGGACCCAAGGGCTTGATGCCCTCCCCCAAGGCCGGCACCGTCACCCCCAACGTGGGCGCCGCCGTCAAGGAGATCAAAGCCGGTAAGGTGGAGTACCGTCTGGACAAGACCAACATCATCCACTGCCCCATCGGCAAGGTGTCCTTCGGCACCGAGAAGCTGACGGAGAACATGGACACCCTGGTGCGGGCCGTCATCAAGGCCAAGCCCGCCGCCGCCAAGGGCCAGTATATCCGCTCCTGCGTCGTGGCCTCCACCATGGGACCCGGCGTGAAGGTCAGCACGGCCAAGTACGCTTGATCGAATGTCTCCCGGAAGCGGCGCTTCCGGGAGATTCCTTTTCTGATTTTGAGAGGTTAGACATGGATTTGACGGAAATGTATGGCACCCTGGGGGTCTCCCCGGGCGTTTTGGCCTACGGTCAGGCCGCCCTGGACCGGCTGAAGGACCGGTTCCGGGGGATCGATGAGATCGCGGAGTACAATCAAGGCAAGGTCCTGGCCGCCATGCAGAAGAACCGGGTCTCCGCCGCCTGCTTCGCCGCCACCACCGGCTACGGCTACGACGATGTGGGCCGGGACACCCTGGAACGAGTCTACGCCGACGTGTTTCACACCCAGGCCGCCCTGGTGCGGCCCCAGATCACCTGCGGCACCCACGCCCTGGCCCTGGCGCTGGGCGCCAACCTCCTTCCGGGAGACGAACTGCTCTCCCCCGTTGGCGCGCCCTACGACACCTTGCAGGAGGTCATCGGCATCCGGGAGAGCCCCTGCTCCCTGGCGGAGTACGGGGTCACCTACCGCCAGGTGGACCTGCTGCCGGACGGCGGCTTCGACTTTGACGGCATCCGGGCCGCCATCGGAGAGAAGACCAAGCTCGTCACCATCCAGCGGTCCAAGGGGTACGCCACCCGACCCTCCTTCTCCGTGGCACAGATCGGGGAGCTGATCGCCTTTGTCAAAGGGATCAAGCCCGACGTGATCTGCATGGTGGACAACTGCTACGGCGAGTTCGTGGAGACCATGGAGCCCTCCGACGTGGGGGCGGACATGGTGGTGGGGTCCCTCATCAAAAATCCCGGCGGCGGCCTGGCCCCCATCGGAGGCTACATCTGCGGCACGGAGCCCTGCGTCCGCCGCTGCGCCTACCGGCTCTCCGCCCCGGGCCTGGGCCAGGAGGTGGGGGCCAATCTGGGGCTGCTGCCGGCGCTGTATCAGGGGCTGTTCCTGGCCCCCACAGTCGTCGCCGGAGCGGAGAAAGGGGCCATCTTCGCCGCCAATCTCTACGAGCCCCTGGGCTTTGCCTGCGTCCCTAGCGCGGCGGAACCCCGCCATGACATCATCCAGGCGGTAGAGCTGGGGAGCGAGCAGGCCATGGTGGCCTTCTGCCGGGGCATCCAGGCCGCCGCGCCGGTGGATTCCTTTGCCAGTCCCCTGCCCTGGGATATGCCGGGATATGAGGACCCGGTCATCATGGCGGCGGGGGCCTTCGTCCAGGGCTCGTCCATCGAGCTGTCCGCCGACGGGCCCATCCGGCCTCCCTACGCGGTGTACTTCCAGGGGGGCCTGACCTGGTACCACGCCAAGCTGGGCATCCTGCTGAGCCTGCAAAAGCTGGTGGAGGCGGGACTGGCCACCCTGTAAAAATGCCGGAAGGAGCGGCGGAAATGTCTACCAGAAGAGAAATCGTGAGCGGCTATTATGACCAATATGAAGAAGATGGGCGGCTGAACAGGACCCGGCACGGTCAGCTTGAGTTTTATACCACCATGACCTATATCCACCGTTATGCGTCAAAAGGCTCCAAGGTTCTTGAGGTCGGCGCCGGGACGGGCAGATACTCCATTGCCCTTGCAAAAGAAGGAATGGACGTTACTTCTGTGGAACTGGCTGAAAGCAATCTGGCGGTCCTCAGAGAGAACAGCAAGGGAATGGAGAATATCACATCCTATCAGGGGGACGCCACAGACCTTAGCCGGTTTGCCGACAACTCATTTGATATCACTCTGTTCCTCGGCCCCATGTATCACCTGTATGAAGCAGAGGAAGTGGACCGAGCGATCAATGAGGCGATCCGGGTCACAAAGCCGGGCGGGGTACTGTTTTTCGCTTTCATTTCTGTGTTTGCGATCATGTACGCAAACTACTTTTACGGGAACTGGGCAGCGGGACAGAACGAGAACTTCACGGATAACTATAAGGTGAGGCATTTTAAGGAACAGCTCTTTACAGGTTATGATGTGACAGAGTTTGAAGGACTGTTTCAGGATAAGCCGGTCGATTGGCTTACGACAACAGGAGTGGACGGCCTTTTGGAGCCAATTGAAAAGCGCCCCGATTTTTCCCTTTCCGATGAAGATTTCAAGGCTCTTGCGCAGTGGTATTTGGCATTTTCCGAAAAACGAGAGCTATTGGGAAATACAAACCACCTTTTGTATATTTGCCGGAAATGGTCATAAGGCAGGAAAATCCCGTTTTTCTGCAAGATCAGTCCCGCTGTGCACACTTCTATACGCATAAAAGCAGACGGAAAACCGCCTGCTTTTTATGTTTTATTCAGAGCTGCCTCGGCCCTCCCCTTCCGGCTTATTTTTGTCCGCACAGGGCCAGTTTTTCCTCCCGGCTCAGGGCTTTCACTGCCAGCTCCCGGCGAAGGGCCTGGCTGTGGGTGCCGCAGCGCTCGGTGTAGCGCAGGGTCAGGGGTCCCCGGCCCCGGGTGTACTTGGCGCCCCGGCCCGACCTGTGGGCTTCCAGACGGCGCTCCACGTCCCGGGCAATGCCGGTATAGAGACTGCCGTCCCCACATTCCAAAATGTACAAAAACCAATCATTCATCGGTCTTTTCCCGCCGGCGCATCCGGCGGTTCAGAAGGGTCAGCAGGTAGTCCAGGAGGAAAAAGGTGATGTTCCCCATGACCAGCAGGATGACCAGCATGGCGTTGCCCAGCTCCGGACTCTCGCCGATCACCGCTTCCAGGCCCGTGAAATAGATCAGCACCCCATAAAAAGCGCAGATGCTGACATTGAATACCAGCAGCTTCCCCAGAATGCCCAACTTAGCCTTGTCCAGCCGGGGCTTTAGGATCGGGTAGTAGCCCAGGGCCAGGAAGACGCCCGCCGCCTCCTTATTGGGTCCCAGGAGCAGGGACAGCACCGCCACGGCGGCATACCAGGCCCAGGCCACCCGGTTCCCGCAGCGCCGGACCACCACCCAGCACAGCAGGATGGCAATACCCGGACACAGATAGGTGGCGATGGGAATGAACCCGCCCAAATATTGGATCATCACCGCGAAGGCCCCGAGGACGCCGCCCAGAGCCATCTCGGCCGCTCTGCCCTGTCTCATACCTTCCCGTTGCTCTTTAGGAGCTGATCGCGGATGTCCCAGAGCTTTTGGGAGAGGTCAACATAATATGTCTGGGGATTGTCGAACCGCTTGACCTCATCCCAGAGCTTGTCCACCTGGGACAGACAGTAGTTCCGAATTTCCTCCAGGCCGGGGCACTGGTAGACCAGCTTGCCGCCCTGGAAAATGGGGACCTGAAGCTCTTTGGCCTCAAAATTGTAGACCTTCTTCCGCTTCCAGGTGGCCTCGGGGTCGAAGATCTCCAGCTCGCCGGAGTCGTCCACCGTCTCGTCGTAGACGCAGAGGTAGTCGGCGATGGCCTTTCCGGTGTCCTTGCCGAAGAAACGGTAGAGCTTCTTGAAGTGGGGGTTGGTGATCTTGCCCACGTTCTCGGAGATCTTGATCTTGGGCTCGATGCGGCCGTCGGGCTTTTCCACCGCCGCCAGCTTGTAGACGCCGCCGAAGACCGGCTCGCTGCGGGCGGTGATCAGCCGTTCGCCCACGCCGAACATATCGATCTTGGCCCCCTGGCGGAGGATGTCCTGGATGATATACTCGTCCAAGGAGTTGGAGACGGAGATCTTGCACTTGGTCCAGCCCGCCTGGTCCAGCATTTTCCGGGCCTGCTGGGTCAGGTAGGTCATGTCGCCGGAGTCCAGGCGGATGCCGCAGTCCTCGATGCCCAGGGGCTTTAGGACCTCGTTGAAGGCCCGAATGGCGTTGGGAACGCCGGAGCGGAGGGTGTTGTAAGTGTCCACCAGGAGGGTGGCGTTGTGGGGATAGAGCTCGCAGTAGGCCTTAAAGGCTTCGTACTCCGTGTCGAACATCTGGACCCAGGCGTGGGCCATGGTACCTCCGGCGTAGACGCCGTAGAGCTGGTCGGAGATGGTGCAGGCGGTGCCGTTGCAGCCGCCGATGTAGGCCGCGCGGGCGCCCAGAATGGCCGCGTCCGCCCCCTGAGCCCGGCGGGAGCCGAATTCCAGCACCGTCCGGCCCTGGGCCGCCCGGACCACCCGGTTGGCCTTGGTGGCGATGAGGCTCTGATGGTTCACGCTGAGCAGCAGGAAGGTCTCGATGAGCTGGGCCTCGATGGCCGGGGCCCGGACCGTGAGGATCGGCTCCTTGGGGAAGATGGGGGTCCCCTCCGGCACGGCCCAGATGTCGCCGGTGAAGCGAAAATCCGCAAGGTACGCGAGAAACGCGTCGGAAAACAGCTTCCGGCTCCGCAGATATTCGATGTCCTCCGGAGTGAAGTGGAGATCCCGGATATAGTCCACGATCTGTTCAAGGCCGGCGGCAATGGCGAAGCCGCCCCCGTCGGGGCACTGGCGGAAGAACACGTCAAAGTAGCAGATCTGGTCGCCGTAGCCCTTTTCAAAGTAGCCGTTGCCCATGGTCAGCTCGTAGAAGTCGCAGAGCATGGTGAGATTGAGCTTTTGATTCGTTGCCATGATGAAGCACCTCGAATTTTGGCATTTTTCTTATTATAAGGCAAAGCGCGCGAAATAGCAATCTTTTTTTCTTGACAGCCCTTCCATTTTCGGCTATATTGAAAAGAAAGGAAAGGAAGAGAATGTGATGGACGCACCCGTAGATGTGACCCATGTGCGGCTGGAGACGCCCAGGCTCCTGCTCAGGCCCTGGGAGGAGACGGATCTGGAGGGCTTTTTCGCCTACGCCAGCGTAGACGGCGTGGGCCAGATGGCCGGCTGGCAGCCCCATGAGAACCGGGAGGTCTCCCGGGCGGTCCTCCGGCGGTTTATCGACGAGAAAAAGACCTTCGCCCTGGTTTTGAAGGAGACTGGGCGCGTGGTGGGCTCCTTGGGCCTGGAACGTCTGGAAAGGTCGGAGGACCCGGAGCCGGCCATGCTGGGCCGGGAGATCGGCTACGTTCTGGGAAAGGACTGGTGGGGCCGGGGGCTGATGCCCGAGGCGGTAAAGGCGGTAATTGACCACTGTTTCCAGGTCTGGAATTATGACTTTCTCACCTGCGGGCACTTTTCCTGGAACCGGCAGAGCCAAAGGGTCGTCGAGAAGTGTGGCTTTACCTTCTGGAAGGAGGTCGCCTACCGGACCCAGCTGGGGACGGTGGAGCGGACCCGGCTCTATGTCCGCTATAATCCGAGAAAAAGAAAGGAATACCATGTTTGAGTTGCTGAAAACCGAGGGCCGGGCCCGGCGGGGGGTGTTCACCTGCGCCCATGGAACGGTCCAGACCCCGGTCTTTATGAACGTCGGCACCCAGGGGGCCATCAAGGGCGCTCTCAGCGCCAAGGACCTGGAGGAGATCGGCTGCCAGGTGGAGCTGTCCAACACCTACCACCTCCATCTCCGGCCCGGGGACGAGAATGTGAAGGCCCTGGGCGGGCTTCACAAATTCATCACCTGGAGCGGACCCATTTTGACGGACTCCGGGGGCTTCCAGGTGTTCTCCCTGGCCGGGCTGCGGAAGATCAAAGAGGAGGGCGTCACCTTCGCCTCCCACATCGACGGGCATCGCATTTTTATGGGGCCGGAGGAGAGTATGCGGATCCAGTCGAATCTGGGGTCCGACATCTGCATGGCCTTCGATGAGTGCATCGAAAACCCGGCGCCGAGGGATTATGTAAAGCAGAGTATAGACAGGACCTACCGCTGGCTGGTCCGGTGCAAGGCGGAAAATACCCGGTTAAACGCTCTGCCGGACACCCTCAACCCAAAGCAAATGCTCTGGGGCATCAATCAGGGGGGCACCTACGCCGACCTGCGGGTGGAGCATATGAAGCAAATCGCCGGCCTGGACCTGCCCGGGTACGCCATCGGCGGCCTGGCGGTGGGCGAGAGCACCGAGACGATGTATGAGATCATTGAAGCGGTGGAGCCCCATATGCCAAAGGACCGGCCCCGCTATTTGATGGGCGTGGGAACCCCCAGCAATATCATCGAGGGCGTTGCCCGGGGCATCGACTTTTTTGACTGCGTCATGCCCGCCCGGAACGCCCGCCATGCCCGGCTCTACACCTGGGAGGGGGCCATCAACCTGAAAAACGCCAAGTACCAGTTAGACAGCGGCCCGGTGGACCCCCAGTGCGACTGCCCCGTCTGCCGCCGGTACTCCCGGGCCTACCTGCGGCACTTGTTTATCGCGGAGGAAATGCTGGCCATGCGGCTGGGGGTCCTGCACAATCTCTATTTTTACAACAAGCTCCTGGAAAAGATCCGCCAGGCTCTGGACGAGGGGCGGTTTGAGGCTTTCCGCCGGGAATATTCGGAAAAACTGAGCCGAAGGATCTAGATTTTCCTTGCATTTTTTCCAATCGATGGTATAATGAAAAAAGACTAACACGAAGGAGAATTGCTATGCTGTATTTTCTGGAGACCACCGGAGCGGCCGTTGATCCCGGCGCGAGCATGATGAGCACCGTGATCATGCTGGTGCTGATGCTGGCCGTCTTCTACTTCCTGCTGATCCGCCCTGAGAACAAGCGGAAGAAGGAAGCGGAGGAAATGCGTTCCGCCGTAAAGGTGGGCGACGAGATCACCACCATCGGCGGCATTGTCGGCAAGGTGGTCCATGTGAAGGAGGATAAGATCGTCCTGGAGACCGGCGCGGACCAGGTCCGCATCGAGTTTGCCAAGTGGGCCATCTCCTCCAACGAAACCGCCGCCGCGGCAGCCAAGGAGGAGGCCAAGAAGGCCCAGGAGGCCAAGGCAAAGGCCAAGGCCGCCAAGAAGGCCGCCAAGGAGAAGTGATCCCCCCAAATACCGGGCCCCGGCTTACCCAGCCGGGGCCTTTGTTATTCCGGAAGGGGGACGGCATATTCGCCGTCGATCAGATGATAGGCCGCGCCATGGGCCTGGCACTGGGCCAGAGCCTCCCGGTTGTCCCGCAGGAGGGACGCCCGCGTAAGCGCACTGTCATCCAGGCGGCGTTCGATGTCGTTCGCGTGGGCGAGGATGTCCGAAAAATGGGTCCGAATGTAATCGTCACTCATGATCAGAAACAGGCCCTTGATCTCCTTCCGGTATTCGGGGGCAAAATCCCTTGCCCAGGTATAGGGAAGGTAACAGCCCTCCACCGTCATGCTTTGGCGGTTTTCAATGGCGGTCTTGACCATTTCCCGGACGATGGGCCAGAGGTATTCGGTGAGCGCTTCGCCGTCCATGGGGGTGAGACCGGTTTGGCCGCTGCGGATCAGGCCCATCTTCAGGTGGTCCATGGACAGGTAGGGAACGCGGTACGCATCCAATATCCGCTGGGCAAGGACCGTCTTGCCCGTGTGGGTGGGGCCGCCGATGAGATAAATCATAGTCCGCCTCCCAGCAGTTTCCGTAAGGTATAGCAATTGGTCATGACCGTGCCGTCGGCATAGACGGCGACGTCCTGGAGGATCTGAAAGCCGCAGGCCCGGTGGACCGCCAGGGAGGGGGCGTTGCCCTTGGCAACGTGGGAGTAGAGCTTTTGCCATCCTTGCTCCCCCGCCCAGGCGGCCGCCGCGGCGACCAGGGCTTTCGCGCAGCCCCGGCCCCGCTTCTCCGGGGCCGTTTCCAGGGCCTCCAGCAGCAGACCATCCCGGTAGGGAGACAGGCGGAGAGCGGCGGCGTAGGTCCCCGCCTCCTCCCAGAGGGCATAGACGGCGTTGGGGCGGCGGAAAAAGTCCCGGCGCAGGAAGTCGTAAAAATCAGACTCCGCCTCCAGGATCCCCTGATTTTCCGGAAGACCGGGGTAAAGGTCGGCGGCGTTTTCCTGGTTGCCCTCCCGGTAGACCTCCATCAGGGCGCGGAAATGGATCTGGGAAAGACGGGTGCAGATAATGAACATCCTTTATTCCTCATACTGACTGTTGTAGAGCTTGGCGTAGAAGCCGTTTCGGGCCAGAAGTTCCTCATGGGTCCCCTGCTCCAGCAATTTTCCGTGGTCGATGACCAGGATCCTGTCCGCGTCCACGATGGTGCTGAGACGGTGGGCGATGAGAAAGCAGGTCCGGCCCCGCATCAGGTTGCCCATGGCCTTCTGGATCAGGACTTCGGTCCGGGTGTCCACATTTGAGGTGGCCTCGTCCAGGATCAGCAGGGGCCGGTCCGCCAGGAGGGCCCGGGCAATGGTGAGAAGCTGCTTCTGACCGCCGGAGAGGTTGGACGAGTCCTCCCGGATGGGGGTGTCGTAGCCCTGGGGCATGGCGCGGATGAAGCTGTGGCAGTAGGCGCGGCGGCAGGCAGCCTCCACCTCCTCCCCCGTGGCATCCGGGCGGCCGTAGGCCACATTCTCCCGGAGGGTCCCCGGGAAAAGCCAGGTGTCCTGCAGGACCATGGCAACGCGGGAGCGGACCGCCTCCCGCTCGATCTCGGCGGTGTTTTGGCCGTCCAGGGTGATGGTTCCGGCATCCGGGTCGTAAAAGCGCATGAGCAGATTGACCAGGGTGGTCTTGCCGCCGCCGGTAGGGCCCACAATGGCGATCTTCTGGCCGGGTTCGGCGCGAAAAGTGACGTTTTGCAGGATGGGACGGTCCTTTTCGTAGGCGAAGGACACGTCCTGGAAGACCACCTCTCCCCGGGTGGCCGCCGGCAGGACGCCCTTCTGGACCGGCTCCTCGTCCATATCCAGGAAGGCAAAGACCCGCCGGGCGGCGGCAACGACCCAGTGCAGATAGCTGATGTCGTCGGCCAGCATTTCCAGAGGGGAGGCAAACTGCCGGGCGTAGAGGATCACAGTCACCACCGCGCCCACCCCCAGGCCATGGGTCAGGATGAGCCAGCCGCCCAGGAGGTTGATGAGGATATAGGCGACGGCGTTGGTCAGGCGGACCACCGGCGGCACCAGGCCGGAGGTGAAGTGGGCGCGGAAGGTCCGGTCCGCCAGGGCGGCGTTTTCCTTCTCATGCTTTTCCTGGGTGAAGGTCTCCAGACCGTAGGCACGGGCCGTCTCGTAATTGGAGAACGCCTCCTCGGTGACGGCGGTGAGGTTCTCGGAGGACTCGAACATACGATCAAAATTCCGGGTACACACAGCGCTGACCTTGGTAGAGATCCACAGGGACACCGGCGTCAGCACCACCACAAAGCAGGCCAGGAGCCAGTTCTCCCGGAACATGGCCGCCGCAACCACCGTCAGTTGGAAAGCGCCCATCACCAGGCCGTCAAAGACCTGGTGGAGGTAGCTGCCCATGTCCCCCACGTCGCCGGTCATGCGGCTCAGGACCTCCCCCACCGGGGTCTGGTCCAGATAGCGGACGGGCAGACGGCGGAGCTTGTCGGAAATGCGGATGCGGAAGCCGCAGGTGAATCGGCTGGTGACCAGCCGGTTCATCAGGATCCTGCTGGCATAGCCCAGGGCCTGGTCCGCCAGGTACAGGACCAGCAGCAGCCCCAGGGCGGGGGGCAGCGCGGCGGATAGGGACGCCAGAGTCCCTTCGACAGCGCTGTCGCAGATCCGCTGGATCACCTCCCCCAGCAGGGCCGGGGCCGCCACGGCGCAGAGCACCGAGGCGATGTTCAGCCCCGCCGCCAGAAGCAGGCCCCAGGCGATGGGGGCGGCCTCCTTCGTCAGGCGAAGGAGAATGGACCGATCTTCCTTTTTCATCAGACGTTCCCTCCTTTCTGGGAGGCGCAGATCTCCCGGTACACTGGGCAGGTCCTGAGAAGCTCCTCGTGGGTCCCGGCTCCCGCCAGGCGGCCGCCGTCCAGAACGAAGACCCGGTCACAGTGGGAGGCGGTGGAGACCCGCTGGGTAATGATGATCTGGGTCCTGCCCGCCAGGCGCCTGGCCAGGGCAGAGCGGAGGCGGGCCTCCGTCAGGAAGTCCAGGGCGGAAAAGCTGTCGTCAAAGAGGAACACGGGCGCGTCCTTCAGCAGAGCCCGGGCAATGCAGAGGCGCTGTTTCTGGCCGCCGGAGAGATTTTTGCCGGACTGCTTGACCGGGTGGTCCAGACCCTCGGGAAGGGCGCGGACAAAGTCGGCGGCCTGGGCGTCCTCCAGGGCGGACCAGATCTCCTCGTCGGTGGCGTCGGGCCTGCCCATGAGGAGGTTTTCCCGGAGCGTGCCGGAGTAGAGGGCGGCGCTTTGGAGCACGGGACTCAGTTGATCCCGGAGGGTCCGGCGGTTCAGGGTGGAAATGTCCCTGCCGCCCAAAGTGATGACGCCGGAGCCGGCGGGATAGAACCCCAAGAGTAGCCGGACAAGAGTGGTCTTGCCGGAGCCGGTGCCGCCGATGACGGCGGCCTTTTTGCCGGCGGGGAGGTCGAGGGTGATGTCCTCCAGGGCCGGGGCCGCGCCGCCGGGATAGGTAAAGGTGACGTGGTCCAGCGTCACTTCCCCGTCCAGACGGACCTCCTCCGGGGGAGCTGGCTCGGCGGGGACCGGCGCGTTGAGGACCTGACCAATCCGCTTCGCCGCCACCCGGGTGTGGGGCATTTCAATAATAGTGAAAGCCCCAGTGATGACGCTGCCGCTGGTCAGGGCGATGTACTGCACCACGGCGAAGAGGTCCGGGCCCGTCAGGCCCGTGCCGGCCTCCACCCGGAAGACGCCGAAGTAGACGACCAGTACCGCCGCCGCGTTGAGCAGGAAGGTGGTCACCGGGGCGATGAAGGACTCCGCGTTGTTGGCGGAGATCATGGCCCGGGACATGGTGTGGGTGGCCTCGGAGATCTTTTCATGCTCGGAATCCTCCCGCTGGAAGGCCCGGATCACCCGAATACCCCGGAGGCGCTGGCGGATCAGCTCGTTCTGCCTGTCCACGCTGCTGTCGCTCTCCTCCCAGAGGGGGCGGATCTTCCTTCCGATCAGGGCCACCAGCAGGAAAATTCCGGGCAGGAAGGCAAGCATGGTCAGAGCCAGCAGAAAATCCTTCGCCATGGTCAGGCCCACGCCGCCGAAGAACAGCACGGGAATGGTGATGATCGTGTCGGACAAGGACACCGCAAGCCAGGAGACGGTCTGCACATCCCGGGTGGCCCGGGTGACCAGCGGAGCCGCGCCCATGGAGCCAAAGGTCTCAAAGTCCATCTGATTGACCCGCCGGAACACCTCCCGGCGCAGGTCTGCGCAGTAGTTTGCCGCCACCCGTGTGGACAGCCAGTTCCCAAGGACCTGGCAGCCCAGGCCGGCGCAGGTGATGAGGGCCATCCAGGCGCAGCCGGAGAGGATGTGGGAAAAATCTTCGGCGTAGACGCCGTTGTTGAGCAGGTCGCTCATCACCGTGGGCAGCAGCAGGTCGCACAGGCCGGACACCGCCACCGCCAGGGAGGAAAGGATCAATATTTTGGAATAGGGCTTCAAAAGCCCAAGCATCGCTTTCATAAGTAAGTAACCATCCTTATTGAATCTATCAAAAGCGCCGTTTGTGGAGAATCGTTCGGGCTGCCTCAAAATGGGCGCAAAAAAGCGGCCCGAGCCGAAGCTCGCGCCGCAAAAACAGACCACGCGGTTTTCTCTACCGTGCGGAATGGAAGGAAGCGAGTTCCGGGCATAGTACTCCCCTGACAGATAGGGCACAGAACAGCAAACCGTTAAATTTCAGCACGGGACTCACCTCCTTTCAAAATTCTAGGCATACTTTAGCACGTAAGGTGGGATTTGTCAAGGGTAAATTTGGGGAAATGGGAAGCTGTTTACAGAAGATGGTTTCCATAACGGGGAAAAAACAGGAATATTCATTTGGTTATTCACAGATTCCACAGACATTTCCACAGGCTCCGGGAAGTAAAAAATTTGTCGAAATTGGCCGGGGGCGGACGGAAGCCGGGAAAAGGCAACTATTTTCCTCGATTTTTCGGGGAATGGCAGGTTTCCATAACAGTGCGGAAACCGATTTGCCTGCATATTCCCAGTTTCCCCCGCTTCTAAAGCCGTTCGCCCAGGATCGACCGGGTAGCGTAGGCGTTCAGGGTCATATCCGCCAGGTTTCCGGCCAAAAACTCATAATAGCCCTGGGCGCCGATCATGGCGGCGTTGTCCCCGCACAGCTTCAAAGGCGGCAGGTACAGGTCCGTCCCCAGCTCCTCCGCCGTCCGGGTCAGGGCGGCGCGGATCACCGAGTTGGCGGCCACTCCCCCCGCCGCCGCCAGCTTTTTCCGGCCCGTCCGGGTCAGGGCCAGGCGGACCCGGGTGTCCAAAATGTCGGAAACGGCCTGGGAAAAGGCGGCGCAGAGGCTGGGGACGTCCAGGGTCTCCCCCACCTGCTCCGCGTGGTGGATCAGGTTCAGAGCGGCGGTCTTCAAGCCGGAGAAGCTCATGTCCAGGGGATTCTCCCCGGGTTTGGGACGGGGCAGGACGTATTTGGACGGGTCCCCGCTCCTGGCGGCGGCGTCCAGGGCCGCGCCGCCGGGATAGGGCATCCCCAGGACCCGGGCCACCTTGTCGAAGGACTCCCCCGCCGCATCATCCAGGGTGGCGCCCAGGATGGTCATTTTCGTATAGTCCTCCACATCCACAAACATCGTGTGTCCCCCGGAGACCACCAGGCACAAGAAGGGCGGCGTCAGGTCCGGGTAGGCCAGATAGTTCGCGGCGATATGGCCCCGGATGTGGTGGACGGGGATCAGGGGCTTGCCCAGCGCCAGAGCGGCGGCCTTGGCAAAGTTCACCCCCACCAGTACCGCGCCAATGAGGCCGGGGGCGTAGGTGACCGCCACGGCGTCGATCTGGGACCGGGCCAGGCCGGAGGCCAGGAGGGCCTGATCCGCCAGGGCGTAGATCACCTCCATGTGCTTCCGGGAGGCAATCTCCGGCACCACGCCCCCGTAGATCCGATGAAGGGGCACCTGGGAGGCGATCTGATCCGTCAGGACCCGGCGGCCGTCGGCCACCAGGGCCACCGCCGTCTCATCGCAGGAGGACTCAATGGAGAGAATATTCAAGGAACAAGCTCCTTTCGGTATAGCAGGGCGTCCTCCCGGGGCCGCAGATAGTAACCGGGACGGCGGGCGATTTGGGAGTAGCCCAATTTCTGGTAGAGGGCCTGGGCGGGGGCGTTGGAGGCCCGGACCTCCAGGGTCAGGGTCGTCACGCCCCGGGCGGCAAGGGCCTCTTCCAGCGCCAGGACCAGGGCGGCGGCCACCCCCTGGCGGCGGCGGGCCGGGGTCACGGCCAGATTCATCATGTCCGCGTCCTCAAAGGAAATCTGGGCGCCCACATAGCCCAGGAGGCTCTCCCCCTCCACCGCCGCCAGCCAGAGGGCGTTTTCGTTGGAGAGCTCGGAACGGAGGGCGTTTTCGCTCCATGGGAGGGAAAAACATTCCCTGTCCAGGGCGGCGGCCTGGGGGATCCAAGTCGGTGAAAGAGGCGTGATCTCCATCATTTCGCCTCATACCAGCTCTTACCCCACTTGGCCTCGGCCACCAGGGGGACGGAGAGGTCGGCCACCTTCTCCATCTCCTGGCTGACCAGGGCGGCCACCTGGGGCGCCAGCTCCTCCGGGCACTCCACGATCAGCTCGTCGTGGACCTGCAGCAGAAGCCGGGCCTGGGGGAAACGGTCGGAAAGGGCCTGGTCCACCCGGAGCATGGCCAGCTTGATCAGGTCCGCCGCCGTGCCTTGGATGGGGGTGTTCAGGGCGATCCGTTCCGCGCCCTGGCGAACGTTGTAATTGCTGCTTTTCAGCTCCGGGATCTCCCGGCGGCGGCCATAGAGGGTCTGGGTGTAGCCCTTTTCCCGGGCATCGGCGACCACCTTTTTCATATAGTCCCGGACGCCGTGGTAATTGGCCAGGTAATTGTCGATATACCGCCGGGCCTCGTAGCGGCTGACGCCAATATCCTCCGCCAGGGAAAACTCGGAGATGCCGTAGACGATGCCGAAATTCACCGCCTTGGCGTGACGCCGCTGGAGGGGCGTCACCTCCTCCGGGGCGGTGCCGAAGACCTGGGCGGCGGTGGCGGTGTGGATGTCCATGCCGCTCTGGAAAGCGTCGCGCATATTCTCGTCCCCGGCAATGTGGGCCAGGACCCGCAGCTCGATCTGGCTGTAATCCGCGTCCACCAGGAGGCAGCCGGGCTTGGGCACGAACATCTTTCGGATCTCCGCGCCCAGCTCCGTCCGGACCGGGATGTTCTGTAGGTTCGGGTCCGTGGAGGACAGGCGGCCCGTGGCCGTCACCAGATTTTGGAAGGTGGTGTGGACCCGTCCGTCGGGGCCGATGCCCTTCAGAAGGCCGTCGGCGTAGGTGGATTTCAGCTTGGTCAAGACCCGATAATCCATGATGGCGGGGACAATGGGATGGATCAGCTTCAGCTTTTCCAGGACCTCCACATTGGTGGAGTAGCCCCGGCGGGTCTTTTTCCCCGAGGGGAGGCCCAGCTTTTCAAAGAGAATGTCCCCAAGCTGCTTGGGGGAGTTGATGTTGAAGACCTCCCCGGAGTAAGAATAGATCTGCTTCTCGCAGTCCGCGATCCGCTGGGCGAGCATATCCCCGAATTGCTCAAGCTGCTCCCGATCGATGGCCACACCGGCACGCTCCATGCGGTACAGGACGGGGGCCAGGGGCAGCTCGATGGTCCGGTAGAGGTCCGCCATGCCCTTGTCCGCCAGAGCCCGCTCCAAAAGGGGGCGGAGGCGGTAGACGGCCTGGGCGCAGGCGGCGGCGTCCCCGTCCTCTACGGTGCGGCCCAGGAAATTGGCCGCCAGCTTGGACACGGGATAGTCCGACTGGGTGGGATTCAGATCGTAGGCCGCCAGGGCGGTGTCGAACTCCCAGCCGCCCAGGGTCAGGCCCAGGCGGTCCAGGTGGTGGAGGGTCTCCTTGAGCATATGGGTGATGTGGGCGGCGGGAAAGGCCAAGACCGGCGCGGCGGCGGAGACCTCCATAGGCGTCAAAACGCAGACGCCTGTCTCCCAGGCAAGGCCCAGAGAACCGTCGGGGGCCAGGTAGACGGCGCAGGGAGTTCCTGGCTCCGGCGGCGCATCCCGATGGGGCAGGTCCGGCTGGTCGTCGGGGGCGGGCTCCGCCTCCTGCTCCGCGCCCCGGAGGCCGTAGCGGTCGATGAGGCGGATAAATTCCAAGCGGGTGAAGAGCTTGTACAGCGCCAGCCGGTTGGGGGGCTGGATCACCGCGTCCAGGGGGGTGAATTGGATGGGGGCCTCGGGGCGGATGGTGGCCAGGTCGTAGGACAGGTATGCCATCTCCCGCCCCGCCTCCAGCTTTTCCCGGAGCTTGGGCCGGATGGAGGGGTCGTCTAAGTGCTCATACACCCCGTCCAGGGAGCCGAATTTGTGAAGAAGGTCCGAGGCGGTCTTCTGCCCCACCCCGGCCACGCCGGGGATGTTGTCCGAGGAGTCCCCCATCAGGGCCTTCAAATCGATGAGGGTCTTGGGCGGAAAGCCGTACTCCGCCTCGAACAGGGCCCGGTCGTAGAGGGTGGCGCTGGTCTGGCCTGGACGGGAGATCACCAGCTTGACATTGACATGGTCGTCGATGAGCTGCAGGGAGTCCCGGTCGCCAGTGACGATGACGCAGTCCCAGTCCTCCTGGCCGCAGACGCGGCCGACGGTGCCGATGATGTCGTCGGCTTCCCAGCCCTCGCACTCGTAGATGGGAATGTTCATGGCGGCGAGGACCTGCTTCATAATGGGCATCTGCTGGGCCAGCTCCTCGGGCATCTTGTGGCGGGTGGCCTTGTAGCCGTCGTATTTCAGGTGGCGGAAGGTGGGGCCGTGGAGGTCGAAGGCCACGCAGAGGGC
>CANQQO010000013.1 GCA_947625965.1 uncultured Oscillospiraceae bacterium | reverse complement strand
TTTGTGCCGGGTGGCCTTGTAGCCGTCGTATTTCAGGTGGCGGAAGGTGGGGCCGTGGAGGTCGAAGGCCACGCAGAGGGCCTCCGGCTGCTCCTCCTTCTCCATCTTTTCCAGGATGTTCAGAAATCCGTAAATGGCATGGGTGAACAGTCCGTCCCGGGTGGTCAGGGGCCGCACGCCAAAAAAGGCCCGGTTGATAACGCTGTTCCCGTCCAGAATCATCAACTTCATACTTTTCTCCATTTCGTGCCCTGAGGCGTGTCCGTCAGCTCGACGCCCATGGCCTTGAGCTGGTCCCGGATGCGGTCGGCTTCGGCAAAGTTTTTGGCCTTCTTTGCCGCCGTTCGGGCGGCGACCAGGCCGTCGATCTCCGGGTCGGCGGAGGCGGCGGCTTCCCGGGCCTGCTTTTCCCGGAGGGCCTCCGCCTTTTTCAGCAGGTCCAGGGAGAGGACCCGGTCAAAATCGTCCAGCAGCGCCAGCTTGGTGGCGTCGCCGACGGGGGCCTTCAGCACGTCGTACACCGCCGTCACCGCCAGGGAGGTGTTCAGGTCCGCGTTCAGGGCGTTTACAAAGCGCTCCTTCAGCTTCTTCATGGCCTCCCGGTCCGGCTCCCCGCCGGGGGTCAGGGCGGCGATCTTGGCGATCAGCTTTTCATAGGCCCCGGCGGCGTTGTCCAGGTTCTCCCAGGAGAAGACCAGATTCCTGCGGTAGTGGCTTTGCAGGCAGAAGAGGCGGTAGGCCATAGGGTCATACCCCTTTTCCTCCAAGAGGCTCACCGTCAGAAACTCCCCTTTGGATTTGGACATCTTCCCGTCGTCGGTGTTCAGATGATGGACATGGAACCAGAAGTTGCACCACTTATGGCCCAGGTAGCTCTCGGACTGAGCGATCTCGTTGGTGTGGTGGGGGAAGGCGTTGTCAATGCCGCCACAGTGGATATCCAGGTCCTCTCCCAGGTACTTCATGGAGATGGCGGAGCACTCGATGTGCCAGCCGGGATAGCCCACGCCCCAGGGGGAGTCCCATTTCAGAGCTTGGTCCTCAAATTTGGACTTGGTGAACCAGAGGACGAAATCGTTCTTGTTCCGCTTGTTGGGATCCTCCTCCACGCCCTCCCGGACGCCCACCGCCAGGTCCTCCTGGTCGTGATCGTTGAAGACATAGTATTTTTCCAGCTTTGCGGTGTCAAAATACACATTGCCTCCGGCTAGGTAGGCATAGCCCTTGTCAAGCAGGGCGGAGATGATCCGGATATAGTCGTCCACGCAGCCCGTGGCCGGCTGGACGATGGCGGGTTTTTGGATATTCAGCTTTTCGCAGTCCGCGAAGAAAGCGTCGGTGTAAAATTTCGCGATCTCCATGACGGTCTTGTGCTCCCGGCGGGCGCCTTTGAGCATCTTGTCCTCCCCGGTGTCCGCGTCGGAGGACAGATGGCCCACATCGGTGATATTCATGACCCGCTTCACCGGGTAGCCCAGGTAGTTCAGCGCCTTTTCCAGAACATCCTCCATAATGTAGGTCCGGAGGTTGCCGATGTGGGCATAGTGGTACACCGTGGGGCCGCAGGTGTACATCTTCACTTCCTCGGGCCGGAGGGGTTGGAAGAGCTCCTTCCTGTGGGTCAGAGAATTGTATAGATACATGGTTTTTCCTCCCAAATTGAATTTCCAACGAAAAAAGCCTCCCGCACGTTACGCGCGAGAGGCGGTCGACAGCCGCGGTTCCACTCTCATTTTTCCCTCAAGCATCCCATTCGCTCCCGGACGCACTTCCCGGCCCCTCCCCTGCCGGGCTTCCAGCCAATGGTCCGGCTCTCTGAAAGGGGAAGCGTGACCGCTACTCTTTCCGTTCACAGCGATATTCATTTTTCTTATTTTACCACCGGACGGGCGGGTTTGTCAAGCCGGGATGGAAGAAAAAGCCGGTTGCGCGGCGGCGGGAAATGTGCTATACTATGGGAAAAACCGGCGAAAAGCCAAGGAGGCTGACGAAATGAAGCGAATCATCCCCATTCTCCTGTGTCTGGCCCTGCTGTGCGGCTGCGTCCAGGAGCCCGCGGCGACCACCGCGCCGCCCCCATCCCAGTCCCAACCTCCCGCCACCACCGCCGCGCCCACGGAGGGGACCACCGCCCCGCCGGAGTCGCTGCCCACATTCCAGGCGCCCATGGTGTCCATCGCCCTGCCCCTGGCCCACCGGACCGAAACGGCGGAGGATGGCACGCTGATCTACAAAGGCACCTACCAAAACGTTTCGCCCATTTTCCAGGAACCTGAGATTGCCGAGAAGGTGACGCTGGACCTGCTGAACCGGATCGACTACGGTCTTTCCGACGCGGAGTCCGTTCTCGCCGCCGCCAGAAGCGCCTATCCCGGAGACCCGGAGGGCTGGAATCCCTACCTCTACAGTGTGATCTATACCCCGGAGCGCATCGACTCTGGGATCCTGAGCCTGCTGGGTCAGCATATCAGCGCCACAAATCAGGCCCATCCCACCCACGCGCTGGTGGCCGTGACCTACGATCTGGTCACCGGAGAGGTCCTGACCTTCCGGGATCTGGTGACGGAGGAATTTTCCGCGCCGGAGCTGAAAGCGCTGCTCCTGGCCGCCCTGGAGCCCCAGAAGGAAAATCTATACCACGACTATGAGACTGCTGTGGACAATCTCTTTGCCAGGGACCTGGAACAGCTTACCAACTGGTATCTCTCCGCCAATGGGCTCTGCTTCTACTTTGAGCCCTACAGCATCGCCTCCTATGTAGTGGGCACCGTGGTGGCGGAGATCCCCTATGGATCTCTGGGCGGCATCCTGCGGAATGACTATTTCCCCGCCGAGCGGGGCACGCCCGCCGGGAAGCTGACGGTGGAACCCTTCGATACCGCCGACCGGGACCGGTTCTCCTCTTTCGCCGAGGTCATCGTGGACCGGGATGGCAGCAGGTATCTGCTCAGCGTTGAGGGCGCGGTGCTGGACCTGTCCATCGTCCAGGGGAGCAAAAGCGGGGACTATTTCCTCCCGGAGGGCACCATTTTCGCCGCCAGCAGCCTGAGCCAGGGAGATGCCATCATGATCCAGGCGGACCCGGAGGCGGAGGATCAGGTCCTGCAAATCACCTACACCTCCGGCGAAAACCAAATTTCCGAGTTCATCACCCTCCCGTAAAAGAAAGCCAAGCGGCATGGAGAGCATTGCTTTCCATGCCGCTTTTTGGACTCACGCCGCCTGCTCCCGGGGCGTTTCCGGCGGGAAGTCGTACACTTGTGTAAACTGGTCCTTTCGCTCCTTGCTCAGGTGGTGGCTGACCAGGATCAGCGTCAGCTCCGGGTTGGCCAGTAGACTCTCCTCCACAATGCCGGCATTCTTCTGATCCAATGCGCTGGTGCCCTCGTCCACCAGGAGGATGGAGCGGTCGTGGATCAGCGCCCGGGCAATGGCCACCCGCTGCTTCTGCCCGCCGGAGAGGTTGCTGCCGTCCTCCCCCACCGGGGTGTCCAGGCCCTCCGGCATGGCGGCCAGGTCGCCGATAAGGGCGCTGTCCCGCAGGGCCTTCTCCATCTGCGCGTCAGAAAAGTCCTCGCCGAGGGTGATGTTGTCCCGTATGGTGGAGTTGAACAGGAACACGTTCTGCTCGATGTAGCTCATCTGCTTTTGAAGCTGCTCCGGCGTGAAGGCATGGGCATCCTTACCGTCGAATTGAATGGCGCCGCTGTAATCCGGCAGCCAGCCCAGCAATAGCTTCAAAAGCGTGGACTTTCCGCACCCGGAGGGGCCGGTCAGGGCGTACTTGCCGCCCTTTCGGAAGGTGAGGGACAGGCCGTTAAGGACAGGCTTCTCGTCATATCGGAAGGTCAGGTCCTTCACGATGATGGCGCTGTTGATCGGCTCAAGCCCCCCGCTTTCTTTGTCCTGAACACCGTCCGCGTGAACGGTGATTTTCTCAAAATACGGCTTTGTGGACGAGAAGGACAGCAGGTACTGGGCCAGGCTGCCGACGCTGTTGGAGAGACCTCCCACCAGATTTCCCCCGCCCATCAGGGCGCCCTGGAGAATCACGCCCCGGATGGACAGCACGCCGATCCAAAGATTTATCAGCATTTGGCAGCCTACGTTTACGCAGCCGAATCCGGCGGTTATGAAAGCCTTCACATATCTCAACCTGAACCTGGGCTTTTCTATCTGTTCACTGGCAACCTCCGCGCCCTGGCGGAAGCGCGGTTCCCGGCCAAAGGAGCGCAGGACGTCGAAGCCGGACAAAATATCCTTCAGCTTTCCCGTGGCCTTGGCCTGCTCCGTCTCACAGGCTTCGCCCAGTCTCTCCATGCGCTTGGTGAAAAACTGTGGGGCAAGCAGCATAACTGCCGCGTTGACCAGCGCCGCCACCAGCAGCGACCAGTGAAGCGTCAGCAGAGCGACGATGCAGAAGATGGCGGTGGCCGCGAGATCCACACACTGATAGAAGGGGGCCCACGCGAGATCCTCCATCTGATTCACGTCGCTCACGAACCAGGACAGATATTCCCCCGTGTCTTTCCCGTGGAACTCCACATGGGACTTATGAAGCAGCGTCGCCGCCATGTCCCTCCGGACCGCGTTATTCATGGCCCTGATGGCGCGGGCCTGGAAATAATCCCGCAGACTGCCGACCCACAAAAGGATGACCCAAGCGCCCACCATCATCAGCTCCCAGAAGAGAAAGCCGCGCAGGTCAAGCTCAATGACACTCTCAAAGACCCGCATCATCAAAAGATCGTTTCCGACCTGCAAGGCGCACACGACAAGCCCCGGCAAAATCGCCGCGAGATTGACACCCCAATATTTTTTCAGATAATAGCTCATTTTGATTGCTCCTTTTTGTCATTCATGTCATCGCGCGATCTCCTTGTCTCCGCCCACACCTCGTCCGGCTCCATGAGCGGCGAAGCGTCGCCAATGCGGAAAAAGTTTGAATCATATTGCATCATCGTCCGGGCAAGCATCAGGAATGGGATGAGCTTCCAGGGTTCCACCACCTTGTAGACGGTGGTCGCGCCGTCCTCCAGTTCAAGCTCCATGGATGTCAGCATCCTCACTTCCGCCAGGTCCTCCAGCAGCTTCTCCACAGTCTCCTGGTCCATTCTGAAATGCTTCGTCACCGCGCTTGATGAGAACCAAACTGTTTTCCAGCGGTAGATGAACTCCACAAGTTCCAGACACCCCGGCTCTGCCAGAACAGCAAAGAGCCTTCGGTAGTCCTCCTTGGGTGCCAGCCACTTGGCCCAGCCTCCCTGGGGACGAGGCCAGAGGGTAACAAAGGTCAAGTCCTCGGAGTGGACGTCAAAGAGGAACCCGCCAGCCGCCACGATTTGGGACAGTTGGAGCTCGACGATATCGTCGCCGTAGGCGAACTCGCAGGTTTCGGGATAGCCAATATCCGGCAAAAGAAGTTCGCATTCCCCCGGTGTTAAGTGTATTTTTGACTCCCACACCAGCCGGCAAAACTGATTCAGCCGTTCCTTCGACGGGAACCCCCGCAGCCACCGGCCCACCGCCTCCGCCGGGTCTTCGGGCTTGCCGCCCTCCATGCCAAAGAGGGCGTCAATGGTCACGCCCAGTTTCCGGGACAAGATCGGCAGCAGCTCCACATCCGGCGCGCCGCCCTTTTCCCATTTGCTCACCGCCTGGGAGGATACGCCCACCAGGCTGCCCAACTGTTCCTGGGTGAGCCCCCGCTCCTTCCGCAGAGCGGCGATTCGATCGCTCAGTGCATATGCCATTTCGTGCACCGTCCTTTCAACGTTCTGGTTGAATTATAGCAAAAACAGCGGTTGAATACAATAGAGGCATTTTTGAGGATTTTCAACCAATAGTTGTAAAAATGGGCAAAAGGAAAAGCGGCATGGAGAGCATCGCTTTCCATGCCGCTTGATTGCTATTAAACTCAGACATTCATCACGGTCTTCTGATACTCCGCGATGCCCTTCGCCAGCAGGTCCAGGGCCCGTTCCAGCTCCTCCCGCTTGCGAACATAGGCAATGCGGACCTCGTTGACGCCCTTGCCGGGGGTCTCGTAGAAAGGGGCGCCGGGGGC
Organism: uncultured Oscillospiraceae bacterium; assembly: GCA_947625965.1. Classification (GTDB taxonomy): domain Bacteria; phylum Bacillota; class Clostridia; order Oscillospirales; family Oscillospiraceae; genus Faecousia. The sequence continues at coordinate 31,908 of CANQQO010000013.1, read as the reverse complement.
GAACATCACCGTCTCCTGATGGTCCTCAAACTCCTCCAGCAGCCAATACTGGAATTTGTCCGCGTCGTCCACGGGCAGGCTGGCCATGACGTAGAAAGCGCCCATGGGCTCCTCCACCATCACCCCGGGGATCTGCCGCAGACGGCTGACCACCAGGTCCCGGCGAAGGCGGTACTCCTCCTTGGACCGGCGGAAAAACGCTCTGTCCACGGAGTAAAGCGCCGCCGCCCCCAACTGGTCCACCGTAGCCACCGCCAGACGGGACTGGCAGAACTTCAAAATAGCCTGCTGCAGGTCCTTGTTCCGGGTGACCACGCAGCCCACCCGGGCCCCGCAGGCGGAAAAACGCTTGGAGACCGAGTCGATGATCACCAGATTCTGGTCGATGTCCCGGAAATGGGCCATGGTGGGAACGCCGAATTTCTCGTCATAGCAGAACTCCCGGTAGACCTCGTCGCAGATCAGGAATAGCTTGTGCTTTTTCGCCACGTCGGCGATCATTCGCATCTCCTTCTCATCCAGGACCACGCCGGTGGGATTGCCGGGGTTGGTCAGGAGGATGGCGCGGGTGTTTTTCGTGATCAGGCTCTCGATCCGGCTCCGGTCGGCATAGCGGTAGCCCTCCTCCGGGCAGGTGGGCAGGGCCCGGATCACGCCGCCCGCCGCGTGGACAAAGGTGGTGTAGTTGGGATAATAGGGCTCAGGAATGATGACCTCGGTGTAGGGGTCCAGAATACTCAGGCAGGTCAAAAGCAGGGCCTCGCTGCCGCCGGTGGTGACCAGCACATCCTCCGCCTCCAGCTCCACCCCCAGTTGGTCGCGGTAGTAGCCCCGAATGGCGTCGATGAGCACCGGGGTGCCGGGAGAGTCGGCGTAGGCCAGGGTGGATTCGTCGAAGCTTCGGATGGCGTCGTAATAGGCCCGGGGCGTGGGCAGATCAGGCTGACCGATGTTCAGATGGTAGATTTTTCTTCCCTTTTTCTCGGCCGCCACCGCCAGCGGATGAAATTTCCGCATGGGAGAGGGTTCGCAGCGATTGGCGTTGATGGATATTTGCATAAGTACCTCCGGGAGCAGCGCTCCCTGTCTTTAAGATTCGTTTATATTCGTTGGTCAGAGCGATGAGCACGGGACTCAGCCCCGCCAGAGCGATCAAATTGGGAATGGCCATAAGACCGTTGACGGTCTCGGAAAGGAGCCAGACCGTGCCGGTTTTCAGCACCGCTCCCAACAGCACCGTCCCGGCCTGGAGGACGGCGAAGGGCTTCCACATGGGACGGCCAAAGAGATATTCAGCGCACCTCGCCCCGTAGAGCCCCCAGCCCAGCACCGTGGCGAAGGCGAAGCAGCACACCGCTGCTGCCATAGGCAGGGCGACCCAGCCGCCGTAGACCTTGGAAAAGGCCAGTGTGGTCAACTCCAGTCCCGCATTCTGGCCGTAGGGAATGGGAACGCCGGAGCAGAGGATCACCAGGGCCGTCATGGTGCAGATGACGATGGTATCCAGAAACACCTCCATGATGCCCATGAGCCCCTGCTCACAGGGATGGGAGACATTGGCTCCTGCGTGGGCGATGGAGGCGGTGCCCATGCCCGCCTCATTGGTGAAGACGCCCCGGGACACCCCCACCCGGAGGGCCCGGAAGGAGGAGCCCAGGACCCCGCCGGTGACGGCGGCGGGGGAAAAGGCCCCCACGACAATGGCCCGGAAGGCTCCCGGGATGGCGGAGGCGTTGCAGATCAGCACCCCGGCGCCCAGCAGCAGGTACCCCGCCGCAGCGAAGGGCACCAGCAGCTCCGCCGCCTGGCCGATGCGCCTGGCGCCGCCCAGGAGCATTCCCGCCACCAGGACTGCCAGGACCGCGCCCAGGACCAGGTCCCCTTTCCCACTGGGTTCCCCGCCAAAGTAGGTCAGCACGGAGTTGAAGCCTGTGACGACCGCATTGATCTGGGTGGCGTTGCCCACGCCGAAGGCGGCGACGACGCCGAAGAAGCAGTAGGCCATAGCCAGGCCGTTCCACTTTTCCCCCAGGCCGTTGCGGATCATATACATGGGTCCGCCCACGTACTCGCCGCCGGAACGCTGCCGGTAGCGGACCGCCAGGACGGTTTCGGCGAATTTGGTCATCATGCCCAGGATCCCGCAGATCCACATCCAGAAGATGGCCCCGGGGCCGCCGATGGCGATGGCTCCCGCCACGCCGGCCAGGTTCCCGGTGCCCACGGTGGCTGCCAGGGCTGTGCAAAGCGCCTGGAAGGGGGACACCCCCTCCCCTTCCCCGCCCCGGCTCAGGAGCTTGGAAAAGAACTCCCGCAGCGCCCGGGGAAACAGGGTCAGTTGGGCGAAGCCCGTAGCAATGCTCAAAGTCAGCCCCACGCCCAAAATCAGCGCCAGGGCCGGCGCGCCCCAGACAAAGCCATTGACGGATTCCAGGATTTTGGTCATAATGCCTCCTTAGGATACCACTTTTTTGTGGGTTTTGCAAGAACAATCTTTTCCATTTTTCCAAAAAAACACAAAATATGCGGTTCCCCCGCTTTGGGGAACCGCTTTCGTGACGCTTTGCGCTATGAATGCTCTGGATCCGCCGGCAAAGGCCGGGACGGAAAAGTTTTGGCGGAAAGGAAGGATCTGCCAATAAAGTCCCTTTCTCTCCCGAATTTCCGGCGGAAGAGCGCTGCCTGGAGCCGCCGGGGAGGGGCTCAGGCGCCCGACAGCCATTGCTGCCAGACTTCCGGGCGGTAGCCTACCGTGGCCTGGCGGCCGCTGCGGACGATGGGGGTCCGCATGAGCCTGGGGTCGTCGAAGACCCGGTCCTCCTTGGCCCGGCGGTCGTCCATGTAACGCAGGAGGGCGATCTCCTCCCGCTTGCCGTCATAGTCGATGAGGTTGTCGATGCCGCCCACAGCGGCCAGAACGCTGTCAAATTCCCGACCCGACAGGCCGTAGCGGTCCAAGTCCACGTATTGGAAGGGGATCCGCCGCTCCTTGAACCAGCGCTGGGCCTTCTTGGTGTCGAAGCATTTGCTCCGGCCAAAAATCTGGATGTTCAATAGGTCACCTCCATGAGGCACAGCCCCGAGGCAGGGGCCAAAGGACCCGCCAGGGCCCGCTTCGCTCCGAAGAGGGACGGGATGCTGTCCGGGTCCCGTCTTCCCAGGCCCACCTCCATCAGCGTCCCCGCCAGGATGCGGACCATGCCGTACAAAAAGCCGTCGCCGGTGACGGTGATCCGGATTTCCTCTCCCAGCCGCTCCACACTCAGGCGGTCAATACGGCGGAGGGTGGAGCGCTTCTTGCCCTTGTTCAGGCAGAAGGCGGAAAAATCATGCTCCCCCAGGAAATGGGCCGCCGCCCGGGCCATGGCTTTTTCGTCCAGAGGCGTAGGAAAAATTGTCACGTAGCGGCGCTGAAAGACGCAGGGGGCCTCGCTGTTCCAAATGCGGTAGCGGTAGGTCTTGGTCCTGGCGTTGAGGCGGGCGTGGAACCGGTCAGGAACCTCCCGGCAGGAATATATGCCGATATCCTCCGGCAAATACCGCCGGAGCTGGGTCAGAATTTCCTCCGGGGGCATCTGACTGTGACAGTGGAAATTCGCCACCTGGCCCAGCGCGTGGACACCGGCGTCGGTGCGGCCGCTGCCGGAGACGGCGATCTCCTCCCCCAGGATCCGGGAGAGGGTCCCCTCCAATTTGCCCTGGAGGGTGCTTTCCGCGCCCCCCAGGCGCTGCCAGCCGGAATAACGGGTCCCGTCATAGCACAGATCAAGCCGCAGATTCCGCATCGGCCTCCAACTCCTCCCGCACTTCCCGCTCGTTGTCTGCGGAGAACAGGAAGTTGCCGTCTTTGTCGTAAACCTGAATGTGTCCATGAGCATAACGAATCGAATACATGACCATCAAACCCTTTCGCTTTTGTTTTTCTGGCTGTATTCTATCACATATATGGTCCAAAATATTGGACTAATTCAGAGAATTTTCTCTTTGATTGGGCGTCCCCGCCTGGGCGGACATCCAGTTGGTCACGTAGGCGTAGACGCTGCCCTTCTGGGCCTCCCGCAGCAGCTCGTGGCGGGCGTTGGGAAAGAGCTGCTCGGTGACGTTTTTCATGCCCGCCTTTTGGAAGGCCGTGGCCGCGCGGGTCACGCCCCGGCCGTAGGCGCCCACCGGATCGTCGGCGCCGGAGATAAAGAGGACCGGCAGGTCCTTGTTCATGGCCGCCAGGGTGTCCCGGCGCTGGATGAACTCCAAGCCCGTGAGCATATCCCGCATGAGCCCGCCGCTGACGATGAAGCCGCAGAGGGGGTCCGAGACGAAGCCGTCCACCTCGTCGCGCTGGGTGTTGATCCAGTCGTAGACGGTCAGGGGATCTTTGATCCGCCGGTTGTAGCCTCCGAATACCAGGCTTTCCAGCACGGGATTGGGGGTCCGCTCCCCGTCCAGCAGGCAGAACGCCTCGCAGGCCGGCAGGGCCAGGCGCAGCAGCGCCGGATTCTCCCAGGCTGTGCCGCAGAGGATGCAGCCGGAAATGCCGCTGTCCGGGTGCTCGGCCAGGATGCTCCGGACCAGGAAGGATCCCATGGAGTGGCCGAAGAGGATATAGGGCAGGTCCGGATAGTCCATGCGGGTCCGGTCCAGGAGTTGGTAGGTGTCCTCCACCGCCGAGAACCAGCCTCCGTGGAAATAGCCGTGGAGCCCGTCCTCCCCGATGGACCGGCCATGGCCCATATGGTCCTGGGCTACCACCAGGAAGCCCAGGCCATTGAGATAACCGGCAAATTCCTCATACCGGGCGGAGTGCTCGGAGATGCCATGGACGATTTGCATGACCGCCTTCGGTTTGCCCTCCGGCACCCAGCGCCAGGCGTGGATGCGGCCCGCGCCACAGGAATTGTAGTAAAACTCTCTCCGCATATCAGCCGGCCACTTCGTAACCGGCGTCGGTGATGGCCTTCTTCAGGGCCTCGGGGTCGGCGGTACCCTTCACGGTCACCTGCTTCTTTTCCAGGTCCGCCTCCGCGGCCTGGGCGCCGGGGACCGCCATGCAGGCCTTTTCCACGGTGGCCTTGCAGTGGCCGCACATCATGCCGTTTACCTTGATCGTTGTTTCCATAGTTTTTTCCTCCTTGATTTTGGCCTTTGGGGCCTTATTTCCCACCGCGAGAGCGGTTTTCGGACGAAATAGACGGAGCCGCAGGGCGTTGGACACCACAAACACGGAGCTCAGGCTCATGGCCGCCGCGCCCAGCATGGGACTCAGTTGCAAATGGAAGGCCGGATACAGCACGCCGGCGGCAATGGGAATGCCCAGGGTGTTGTAGAAAAAGGCCCAGAACAGATTCTCCCGAATGTTTCGGATGGTGGCCCGGCTCAGCTCCACGGCGCTGCCGACGCAGGACAGCGAGCCCTGCATCAGGACCACGTCCGCAGATTCCATGGCGATGTCCGTGCCCGCGCCGATGGCCATGCCCACGTCGGCGGTGACCAGGGCGGGGGCGTCGTTGATGCCGTCGCCCACCATCAGGACCCGGTGGCCCGCCTTCTGGAGCTTCTCTACGGCGCCGGCCTTGTCGCCGGGAAGAACGTCGGAGACCACCTGGGTGATGCCGGCGGCGGAGGCGATGGCCTTGGCGGTGCGTTCATTGTCGCCCGTGAGCATGACCGTCTCCAGGCCCAGGGACCGCATGGCCTTGACTGCGGCCACGGAATCGGGCTTGAGCACGTCCGCCGCCGCGATGGCCCCCAGGTAGACGCCGTCCTGGGAGGCGAAGTAGAGGGGGGTCTTGCCCCGCTCCGCCAGCTCCGGCAGGTCGGGGACCTGGACGCCCAGCTCCTCCATCAGGCGGCGGTTGCCGCCGAAAAAGCGCTTTCCGTCCACGGTCCCAGCCACGCCCCGGCCCGGCAGCGTCTCGAAGTCCTGGGCCGAAGGATGGGGGGCCTCCCCCTGGCGGGCCAGAATGGCCTTGGCAAAGGGATGCTCGGACTTTTCTTCCAGGGCCGCAGCCAGGGAAAGCAGGGCCTCCTCCTCCATTTGGGCGGGGAGGATATCCGTCACCGCCGGCTTGCCGGTGGTCAGGGTGCCGGTCTTGTCCAGGACCACGGTGTCCACGCGGTGCAGGTTTTCCAGGGCCTCCGCGTTTTTGAACAGGACGCCCATTCTGGCCCCCTGGCCGGTGCCCACCATGATGGCCACGGGCGTGGCCAGGCCCAAGGCGCAGGGGCAGGAGATGACCAGCACGGAAATGGCGGTAGTCAGGGAGAACTCCAGGGTCTGCCCCGCGATCATCCAGACCAGGAAAGCCGCCGCCGCGATGGTCATGACCACCGGCACGAAGACGCCGGCGATCTTGTCCGCCAGGCGGGCGATGGGGGCCTTGGAGCCGCCGGCCTCCTCCACCATGCGGATGACCTGGGCCAGGGTGGTATCCTCGCCCACCTTATCCGCCCGAAATTCCAGGTAGCCCTCGGTGTTGATGGTGGCGGCGGCCACCGTGTCCCCGGGCTCCTTCTCCACGGGGACGCTCTCGCCGGTGAGGGCGCTCTGATCCACGGAGGCCCGGCCGGAGAGGACCGTGCCGTCCACGGGGATGCTGCCGCCGGAACGGACTACCACCGTGTCCCCCACCCGGACCTCCTCCACGGGGACCTCCACGACGGCGTCCCCCCGGCGGACCGAGGCCGTCTTGGGGCTCAGGTCCATGAGCTGGCGGATGGCGTCGCCGGTCCGGCCCTTGGCCCGGGTCTCAAGATACTTGCCCAGGGTGATGAGGGTCAGGATGGTGGCGGCGGACTCAAAGTAGAGATTTTCGGAATACCTGGTCACCGTGTCCCAGTCCCCGTGGCCCATGGCCCAGGACATCCGGAACAGGGCCGCGATCCCATAGATCAGGGCCGCCAGGGAGCCCACGGCGATGAGGGAATCCATATTGGGCGCCCGCTTCCACAGGGCCTTCAGGCCCCGGGTATAGTATACCCGGTTGAGATAGACAATGGGCAGGGTCAGGAAAAATTGGAGCAGCGCCCCCACCAGGGCGTTCTCCCGGCCATGATACCAGTGGGGCACGGGAAGGCCCATCATATGGCCCATGGTAAAGTACATCAAGATCACCAGCAGGATGGCCGAGCCGATGATCCGGACCCGCATTTCCTTCAGCGCCTGGTCCGCCGGGGCCTGCGCCTGGGTCTGAGTCGGGGCGGCGGTCTGCTTTTCCCCCTCGGGGATAGCGCCGTAGCCGGCGTCCTGGACCGCCTTCACGATGGCGGGGATCACGGAGCGGTCCCGGGCCTCCACGGCCATGGTCCCGGCCAGGAGATTGACCTCCGCCTTCTCCACGCCCGGCACCTGGCCGGAGACCTTCTCCACCCGGGCGGAGCAAGCGGCGCAGCTCATACCCGTGATCTGGAATCGCAGCTTCATGGATGATTTCCCCTTTCCGCGGCGTTGACGCCGCGACTGTTTTGTGATATTATTGTAGCATACGATTCGCAAATTGCAAGTACGCACTATTTTGTGCAATACTATCCTTTTTGATACCGAGGTGAATTTCATGCAAATGACGGATTGCTGCCCCGTGGAGGCGACGCTGGACCTGATCGGCGGGAAATACAAGGCGCTGATCCTCTGGCACCTGTCCGAGAGGAAGCTGCGGTTCTCCCAGCTCCGGCGGCTGGTCCACGGCGCTACCCCCAAAATGCTGACCCAGCAGCTCCGGGAACTGGAGGCGAACGATCTGGTCCTCCGGGAGGTGTACCCGGTGATCCCGCCCAAGGTGGAATACTCCCTGACGGAGCTGGGCAAGAGTCTGCTGCCCATCCTGGTCGCCATGCGGGACTGGGGGGCGGAGTACCTCCGGGGCAAGGATATGCAGACCTGCTGCTTCATGATGGATCGGGATCCTCCGGCGGCCATGATGCAAAAATGATGCTTTTGGGTGCTATCCTGACAGAAAAAAGGAGGCATACAACATGATCAATATTTTAATCGTGGAGGACGAGAAGCCCATCTCCGATCTGCTCCGGTTGAGTCTGAAAAAGGCGGGCTACGTCTGCCACTGTGTTTACGACGGCCTCGCCGCGGCGGACGCGGTGGAGAAGGAGGAATACGACCTCATTTTACTGGATGTGATGCTCCCCGGGATCAGCGGCTTCGAGCTGATGGACTACCTCCGGGAGCAAGGGGCCCCCGTGATCTTCATCACCGCGAAAAACGCCGTCAGCGACCGGGTGAAGGGTCTGAAAATGGGGGCGGAGGACTACATCGTCAAGCCCTTTGAGGTGCTGGAGCTGCTGGCCCGGGTGGAGGGGGTCCTCCGCCGCCACGGCAAGCTGGCCACGGTCCTCCATGTGGGCGGGCTGGACATCAACACCGAGACGATGCAGGTCAGCCGGGACGGGGAGAACATCAGCCTGACCCGGAAGGAATACGGCATTTTGCTGCTGTTCGCTCAGAATCCCGGCATCGTTTTGAACAAAAGCACGATCTACGAGCGGGTCTGGGGCGGAGAGTACCCGGACAGCACGCGCACCGTGGAGCTGCACGTCCAGCGGCTGAAGAAAAAAGTGGGCTGGAACGACTGCCTGAAGGTCGTCTTCACCATGGGCTACCGGCTGGAGGTGTGAGATTTGAGCTTTCGCCTGCGGCTGATCGTCACCATCACTCTGCTCATCGCCCTGAGCTTCGGGATCGGCGGGACGGCGCTGATCTACACCTCCTTCCAGCATACCCTGGAGGAGGAAAAGCTCTCCGCCATGGATTCCTACGAGAATCTTCGCAACACCATCTCCCTGCTCAACTCCTCCGGCACGGATTTTTACTATGTGAATATGTCCAGCATTATGGAGAGCATCGAGCGGCAAAGCGTGGACAAGTGGGCGGGGCTGCATCTGCGTTCCGCCGAGAATGTCCTCTACTCCAGCGGGGACACCTCCCTGCTGGGCCAGGAATCGCCGGAAACGGGGGCCTGCGTCCGCACCACTCTCCGCGTCGGCAGCGTTCGGTACTACCGCATCGCCAGCAGCCTGCAGGCGGGGGGCAAAAAGCTGATCCTGGAGGCAGTCTTCGACCTGACCCCGGCCTACACCGCCCGGGCTGGCCAGCAGCGGGTGTTCCTGGCCATCTATGCCGCCGTGGTGATCCTGGGACTGGGGGCGGCGAGCCTGCTGTCCCTCGCCCTGACCAACCAGCTCCAGGCCCTCACCTCCGCCGTCCGGCGGATCGCCAGCGGCAATCTGGCCTGGCGGTCCAACATCCGCACCCAGGACGAGTTTGGTCAGCTCTCCCGGGACTTTGACGCCATGGCGGGAAAGCTCCAGGAGAATTTCGCCAAGCTGGAGACAGAGGTCCAGCGGCAGGAGGCGTTTATGGGCGCCTTCGCCCACGAGCTGAAGACCCCCATGACCTCCATCATCGGCTACGCCGACCTGCTGCGCCAGGGCGGCCTGGAGGAGGGGGACCGGATGGGAGCGGCCAACTATATCTTTTCCGAGGGCCAGCGGCTGGAAAAGCTGTCCTTCAAGCTCCTGGAGCTGCTGCTCCTGGAGCAGGACACTCCGGTGATGCGGGATGTGGGGCTCCACGCCTTTTTGGCCGACGTGGAGCAGACCCTGGCCCCCATGGCCCGGGAGCGGGGCGTCACGCTGATGTGCCGGGGGGAGTTCGCCAAGGCGGTGTTCGACCCGGACCTGGTGAAATCCCTCCTGTATAACCTCATCGACAACGCCGCCAAGGCCATGGTCGACGGCGGCGCGGTGGCGGTCCAGGGCAAGCGCATTTCCGGCGGCTGCGAATTCCAGGTGGTGGATAACGGCCAGGGTATGGAGGAAAAGGAGCTGACCAAGATCACCGAGGCGTTCTACCGGGTGGACAAGGCCCGCTCCCGGAGCCAGGGCGGCGCGGGACTGGGTCTGGCCCTGTGCAAAAAGATCGTGGAGCTCCACAACGGGGACATTTCCTTCCGCAGCGAGGTGGGAAAGGGCACCTGTGTCACAGTGACCCTCTACGGCCGGCGGAAGCGGAGGAAGCGGAATGAGAAAAGCGAATAGGTTCCTCCTGCTCCCCCTGGTCCTGGCCCTGCTGTGCCTGGGAGCGGCGCTCCCCTACTTGGCGGGGCTCTGGCAGGACCGGGCCATCGACGGCGTTGTGGAATCCGGGGAGATCTCCGAGATCCAGCTCACCTTCGACGTTCCCTCCACCATCGAGCGGATCCTTCTCACCTTCAGCGGCAGCTCCGTGGACGCGCCGCCCGATCTGGGAAATCTGACGGAGGGCACCATCCTGGCGGCTGCGGAGGACGCGCTGGAGTCCTTCGCCCAGATCGAGGAGCTGGACTTCCTGGCCCAGCCCCATTCCATAGAAAAATACCAAAAGTTCATGTTCTACGATCAGGGAGTCTCCGCCCTGTTTTGGTGGGTGCTGCTTCGGTCCGACGGCGCGCCGGAATGGTCGTTCGAGATGTGGCTGGACGACGCCACAGGCAAGATGGTCAACATCGCGTTGGTCACCGAGGATGAGGAGCTGCTCTTTGAACGGCACGGCTACGACGCTACCGACGAGAACGCCGAGGACCTTCTCTTTCGGCTCAATGCCCACTTCTATGGCGAGCTGGGCCTGCAGACCAGCCGCGTCCTGCGGCTGACCGCCAACGGGGAGTACGGCATGGAGCTGGTAACGACCCCGGTGGAAAACGTGGGACTGGGCGAGCTGGTGTTCATTCTGCGAATATCCCGGTGGGGCTTCTCCATTTTCCCGGACACCTTCGTCTCCGACGCCAACCCCGTGGGAACGGCTCCCATGTGGAGCCCCGATCCAAGTCTTCCCGAATCAGACAGATAGGAACCATATGAAAAAGATCCTTTTTCTCCTGCTGATCCTGGCCCTCCTGAGCCTGGGGGCGGGACTGCCATATCTGGCCGCCGCCTGGCAGGACCACGCCATTGAAGGCGCCGTGGAGACCGGGCAGATCGACGAGCTCCAGCTCGTTTTTAGCGATTCCACCATCTTCGACCGGATCGGCCTCATCTTTCGGAGCATCGATGAGAACATCCATACCGAAGAGGTACCGCTCAGCCTGGGAGAGATGACGGAGGACGCCATCCGGTACGCGGCGGAAACCACGCTGGACACCTTCGCCAAGATCGAGGAGCTGGACATCCTGGCCCAGCCCCACGACATTTATTCCCTCCAAAAGATCTTGATCTACGATCAGGAGGCTTCCGCCCTGTTCTCCGTCGTCAGGATCCATTCCAGCGGAACGCCGGACTGGTCGTTCGAGATGTGGCTGGACGACGCCACGGGCAAGGCTATCGCCATAGAAATGGACTGCGAAGAGGATGGGCAGATCTTCGAGCGGCACGGCTATGACTATAACGCCGAAAACGGCCTGGACTTTCTGTACCGGCTCAACGCCTTTTTCACCGGAGAGCTGGACGTGACGTCCACTTACACTCTGTGGGAGGACGCGGACGAAATGGCCCTGATCACCTCGCCGGTGGCGGACCCGGAGCCGGGGGATACTCTGTTTTCTTACGGCGTGACAAGCTGGTCTTTCACCATCATGCCGCAGGAGTACGTCCCGGAAACCCTTCCCGCGGAAACGGTGCCCAGCGCGGCGGGGGACTGACCGCCCACAGGGGAAAAAGATATGAAAGCTATCAAATCTGTTTTGAAACGTATCGCAAAGATCCTTCCGCTCCTGCTGGTCCCGGCGGCCCTGGTCCTGGGGGCGGGGCTGCCCTATCTGGCCGCCGCCTGGCAGGACCGGGCCTACGACGGCGCGGAGGAATCCGGGGAGATCTCCGAGATCCAGCTCTCCTTCCGCGTCCCGCCCCTGGAGGTCCGGGCGGCGCTGGCCGCCAGCGGGGAGCATCTATTTGACAGCCCCAGCCGGGGGACCCTGACGGAGGAAACAGCCCTGGAGGCGGCGGAGGCGGTCCTGGCCCAGTACGCCCGGACGGACGCGCTGGCCTTTCTGTCGCAGCCCCATTCGGCGGGGTTTACGGGAAAATATCTGGCCTACAATACGAAAATCGGCGCCTCCGCGCTGTTTTGGGAGGTCATTTTCGACGCCAGCGGCGGCCCCAACTGGCACTGTGACTTGGTTTTGGACGACGTAACGGGCAAGCTCCTCTTCCTGACCCTCTCCGCCCAGGCGGGGCTACTCTTCCAGGAGGATACCGACCCCGCCGTCCTATACGACTTCCTCCCCGCCTTCTTCGACCGGTTCCAGGAGGACCTGGGCCTTCCGATGGAGATCCTGTATCTCACGCCGCCGGACGAGCTGACCTGGTTTGACGGCGCCTGCCTCCAGGCGGCCCTCATGGACCCGGAAACGGGAAAACAGGGCCCGCTGTTCCTGTTCCGTGTAAGCGCCGATTTTCTGTCCATCGAGATCCTGGAGACAGTGTCGCCGGAGGACGCCGCCGCTCCAGGCTATGAGTCGGGATAAAAATTTACACTTTTGATGCGGTTTTGATGCCGAAAAAAAGCAACTTTGATGCACGCCCCCGTTACAATGGCCTCACCATTGGAACAGGGGCGTGATCTTTGATGTGCCAAACCGATTTTGAAAGCAGCTTTGTGGAGATCTCCCGCCAGGCGCTGCGGCACAACGCGGCGCAGGTGGTGGATTTTGTGGACGTACCCTTGATTGCCGTCCTCAAGTGCGACGGCTATGGGGCCGGCTTGGAAGAAGCCGCCAGAGCCTGGCAGTTCGGTGGGGCCGCCATGTTCGCCGTGTCGGAGCCGGAGGAGGCCCTGCGGCTCCGGGAGCTGGGATTCCGGGAGGACATCCTGCTCCTTTCCCCCGTGGCGGACCGGGAGGCGCTGGACGCCCTGGTGGAGCAGGGCATTATCCTCACCGTCACCGGCCTGTCCACGGCCCGGTTTTACCAGGACTGGGCCGGCGGGCGGCCCGTCCGGGTCCATGTGGCGGTGGACACCGGGATGGGACGTTTCGGCGTCCGATGGAACGACCGGGAGCAGTTGGACGCCATTTATCAGCGCTTCGACTTCCGCTTCGAGGGGATCTTTTCCCACTTCGCCGCCGCCTTTGAGCGGCGCTACCGCCGGACCCGGCGGCAGATGGTCCGGTTCCTCAAAGTGACGTCTTACCTCCGGGACCGGGGGTATCCCATCGGTATGCGTCACATCGCCAATAGCTGCGCCGCCCTCCGGTTCCCCAACACCTGGCTGGACGGGGTTCGGATCGGATCGGCCCTGGTTGGACCGTTATGTAAACCGACCCAGGTGGAGCTCCTTCCCGCGGGCCGGCTCCAGGCCCAGGTGGTGGACCGGCGGCTCCTGCGCCGGGGAGACACCACGGGCTACGCCTCCGTCTGCCGGATATCCCGGGACACCAGCGCAGCCGTGGTGGCCGTGGGCCATGAGTGCGGCTACGGCCTTTGCTCCGGGCCGGACGCCTTCGGCCCCGTGGAGCTGGCGGCCTACCTGCTCCGGATGGCCCGGCTCCGGCTAAGGGGGATGTACGTGGAGTACCAGGGCCGGCGGCTGCCGCTGGTGGGCCGGGTAGGGAGCCAGTACACCCTCTTTCAGATCGGCGAGATCTCGCCCCTGCCCGGGGAATATGTCACCGCGCCGGTGAATCTGCTCTATTGCCGCCAGAGCCGGAAATATGTATAGGCCCCGCGATTCGCGGCCGCCGCCTGCAATTCCGCTTGCCATTTCCGAAAAGTGTGCTATACTTAGGGCAGCGCCGCACGATACGCGGCTGCCGGCCTAAAATCCCTAGGGAGGCGCGGATATGGACTATGACGAATTGATCGAGCTGGCGGTGGAGCTGGGCTATCGGCTGGCCATCTGCGGAGCGGAGACGTTCCGGGTGGAGGAGAGCGTGAACCGGCTCCTGGCCGCCTACGGCATCCGGGCGGAAGCGTTCTCCATCCCCAACTGCCTCATTGTCAGCATTGAGACGGAAACGGGCCGCCCCGTGACCCGGATGCGCCGCATCGGCCACCACGGCAACGACCTGGACGCCGTGGAGCGGTACAGCAATCTGTCCCGCCGCCTCTGCGCCGAGCACCCGGACCCCCAGACCGGCTTCGCCTGGATGGCGGAAACCGAAAAGGCCCGGGTCCACTACCGGCTGCCTTACGTGCTGCTGGGCAGCTTCCTGGGGGCGGCGGGGTTCTCCATTCTCTTCCAGGCGGACTGGGCCGACTGTCTCTGCGCCGGAGCCTGCGGCCTTCTGGCGGGCCTCGTGGGCGAGGGACTGGACCGGCTCAAGACCAACCCCTTCTTTAAGACCATTCTCCTCTCCTTCCTCCTCTCCGCCTCTGTCTACGGTCTGGGGGCCCTGGGGCTCTGCCACGATCCCGACGCGGCGGTCATCGGCGGACTGATGCTCCTGGTGCCCGGACTGCTCTTCACCAACGCCATGCGGGACATCATCTACGGCGACATCAACTCCGGCGTCAACCGGATCGTCCAGGTGCTGCTGGTGGCCATGGCCATCGCCCTGGGGACCGCCGTGGCCTGGAACGCGGCCGTGGCCCTCTGGGGCGTTTCCGGCGGGCAGGCGTTTGCGGGGTATGGACTGTTCTGGCAGCTCGTCGGAGCCTTCGCCGGGTGCGCCGGGTTCTCGCTTCTCTTCAATATCCACGGCCATGGCGGGCTGCTGTGTGTCCTGGGCGGAGTCCTGGGGTGGCTGGTATATTCGCTGATCCTGCCCTACGGGGATCTGACCGCCTACTTTTGGGCCACCCTGGTCTGCGCCGCCTACTCGGAGATCATGGCAAGGGTGCGGAAATATCCGGCCATCTCCTATCTGGTGGTGTCCCTCTTTCCCATGCTCCCCGGCGCGGGGGTGTACTACACCATGAATTACATCGTCCAGGGGGATATGTCCGCCTTTGCCCGGCAGGGCTCCCACACCGCCGCCGTGGCCGGGCTCATGGCCGTGGGCATTCTGCTGGTGTCCACCCTGGTGCGGCTGTGGGGCGTGTGGCAGACGCAGCGAACATCCCAAAAAAAGACGCACGCCGGGTGATGGACCCGGCGTGCCTTGGATGTACTTAGTTTACATAACCTATCTTTCGCAGTGCCTCCACCATCTTCATCCGGTCCCTGTCCCCTAACTCCGTCAGGGGCAGGCGGCAGACGCCGCAGTCATAGCCGATCAGTTCCATGGCGGCCTTTACCGGCACCGGGTTGACCTGGGAGAACAGCGCCTCGTTCAGCGGCAGCAGACGAAGCTGCAGCGCGGCGGCGGTGTCGAAATCTCCCGCCAGGGCGGCCTGGGCCAGAGCGCCGACCTCCACGGGGCAGACGTTGGCGGCGACGGAGATCACCCCCTGGGCCCCCAGAGCCATCATAGGCGCCGTCAGGGCGTCCTCTCCGGACCAGACCGGCAGGTCCGGCCCGCAGGCGGCCAAAATCTGGGCGATCTTTTTCAGATCCGTGGTGGCCTCCTTCACCCCGGCGATGTTGGGCACCCGGCACAGCCGCCGGTAGACGGAGACCGGTATGTCCAGCCCCGTCCGGCTGGGGACGTTGTAGAGAATGACGGGGATATGGACGCTCTGGGCGATCTTCAAATAATGGGCGCAGAGGCCGTCCTCGGTGGCCTTGTTGTAGTAGGGGCTGACCACCAGCAGAGCGTCGGCGCCCGCCTCCTCCGCCGCCTGAGCCAGGGCCACCGCGTGGGCGGTGTCATTGGAGCCTGCGCCGGCGATGAGCAGGGCCTTGTCCTGGAGATACTCCTTCCCCAGGCGGATCAAGGTGAGCTTTTCCGGGTCGGAGAGGGTTGCCCCCTCCCCCGTGGTCCCGGCCAGGACCACCGCCTGGATGCCCGCGTCGGTCTGCCGGCGTAAAAGCTGGCGAAGCATGGGATGGTTGAGTTTTCCGTCCAAAAACGGCGTGACCAGGGCGGTACAGGCCCCGGTAAACAAGGGTTTTTTCATAGTGCGATCCCTCCGGGCCAATCTATGCGCCGGAGGGCCGTTTTGCCTGTTGCAAAATGGGAGAAAATGGACTATAATTGGCGGGAAAGTTGCGAATCCATCGCCGGATGCCGTCGGCGGACCTTTTCCGCCGGGAGCGGGGACGGCGGAGAGATACGGGTCCCGCCATTTCCCGGCGAAACGTCTCCCGCAGCCGTTCCCAGCCGGTTTCCTTAGCGCTTCCCCGCGCCTTTCAGCCTGAGAAGGAGGAACGATCCATGAAGACCCAGGATTTTTGGTATGACCTGCCCCCGGAGCTCATCGCCCAGACTCCCCTGCCCCAGCGGGACGCCTCCCGCCTGATGGTGCTCGACCGGCGGACCGGGGAGGTCCGGCACCGGCATTTTACCGACCTGACGGAATATCTGCGGCCCGGGGACTGCCTGGTGATGAACGACTCCCGGGTCCTTCCCGCCCGGCTTTTGGGGGTCCGGCCCACCGGCGGCGCGGCGGAGCTGCTGCTTTTGAGGGAATTGGGCGAAGACTGCTGGGAATGTCTGGCCAAGCCCGCCCGGAAGCTGGGGGCCGGTCAGCGGGTGATCTTCGGGGACGGGGCCCTGACGGCCACGGTGCGGGAGGTCCTGGAGGACGGCGGGCGGATCGTGAAATTTTCCTATGACGGCATTTTCCTGGAAATTCTGGACCGGCTGGGCAGGATGCCCCTGCCCCCCTACATCAAGAAGGAGCTCCAGGACCAAGAGCGGTATCAGACGGTCTACAGCCGGGAGACCGGCTCCGCCGCCGCCCCCACCGCTGGGCTGCACTTCACCAACGAATTGCTGGAGACGATCCGGGAAATGGGGGTCTCGGAGGCGTTTGTGACCCTCCATGTGGGCCTGGGCACCTTCCGCCCGGTAAAGGCGGAGGACATTGCCGACCACCATATGCACTCG
Source organism: uncultured Oscillospiraceae bacterium (assembly GCA_947625965.1). Taxonomy (GTDB): domain Bacteria; phylum Bacillota; class Clostridia; order Oscillospirales; family Oscillospiraceae; genus Faecousia. The sequence continues at coordinate 15,061 of CANQQO010000013.1, read as the reverse complement.
GAGCTATGCCGCATGAGCCAGGAAACGGCGGACCTTCTCAACGCCACCCGGGCCCGCGGGGGTCGGATCGTCTGTGTGGGGACCACCTCCTGCCGGACGCTGGAATCCCTGGCGGCTCCCGATGGCAGTTTCTCCGCCGGGAGCCGGTGGACGGACATTTTTATCTATCCCGGCTACCAATTCAAGGCCATGGACGCCCTCATCACCAATTTCCATCTGCCGGAAAGCACCCTGGTGATGCTGGTATCGGCTTTCGCCGGCCGGGAGCGGGTCCTGGCGGCGTACCACGAGGCGGTGAAGGAAAAATACCGCTTCTTCTCCTTTGGGGACGCCATGCTGATTGTGTAAAAATTGCCCTGCTTCCATCGGAAGCAGGGCAATCTGCGTTTTTCAGGATGGGTCTCTCGCCTCGGCGGAAAATCAGCCCATCCTCTTTATTCATACTGGGGCTGGCAGGTGAGGTTCACTCCCAGACGCTTGAAGACCCGCTCGTCCACCTCCGACAGGATCACCGAGGAATGGACCTCGCAGCCACGGAGATCGTCCAATTGATTCATGGCAAGCTCGGCGGTGGGATTGGTGGCGGCGCAGATGGACAGGGCCATCAGCACCTCGTCGGTGTGAAGCCGGGGGTTCCGGTTCCCCAGGTGGCGGACCTTCAGCCGTTGGATGGGGTCCAGGACCACCGGGGAGATGAGTTTCAGCTCGTCCCGGATGCCGCCCAGGGTCTTCAGCGCGTTGAGGAGCAGCGCCGCCGACGCGCCCAGAAGGTCCGTTGTCTTGCCGGTGACGATCCGTCCGTCCGGCAGCTCCATGGCGGCGGCGGGAAGGCCCGTTTTTTCGGCCGCAGCCATGGCGGCGCTGACCACCTTCCGCTCCGACGGGTCCACCTTCGCCTTCCGCATCAGAAGCTCCAGCCGCCGGATCTCCTCCTCGGTGCCCTTGCCCCGCTTTTGATCGCACAGGGCGGTATAGTAGCGGCGGAGGATCTCCTGCCGGGCGGCGGCGCGGACGGCGTCGTCGTCCGTGATGCAGAAGCCGGCCATATTCACCCCCATGTCCGTGGGAGACTGGTAGGGGCAGCGCCCCAGGATCTTCTCAAACATGGCCACCAGAACGGGAAACGCCTCCACGTCCCGGTTGTAATTCACAGTGGTGACGCCGTAGGCGTCCAGATGGAATGGATCGATCAGATTCACGTCGTTGAGGTCCGCCGTGGCGGCCTCGTAGGCCAGATTCACCGGGTGGTTCAAGGGAAGGTTCCAGATGGGGAAGGTCTCAAATTTGGCGTAGCCCGCCTGGATGCCCCGCTGGTGCTCGTGATAGAGCTGGGACAGGCAGGTGGCCAGCTTGCCGCTGCCGGGACCGGGGGCGGTGACCACCACCAGCTCCCGGGTAGTCTCGATGTAGTCGTTGCGGCCATAGCCCTGGGGACTGACGATGCCGGAGATATCTGCGGGGTAGTTGGGAATGGCGTAGTGATGGTACACCCGCAGGCCCATCCCCTCCAGCCGCTCCTGGAAGGCCCTGGCGGCGCTCTGGTCCCGGTAGCGGGTCAGGACCACGCCGCTGACGTAGAGCCCCAGGTCCCGGAACACATCCACAAGCCGGAGCACGTCCCGGTCGTAGGTGATGCCCAGGTCCCCCCGGATCTTGTTTTTCTCGATATCGTCGGCGTTGAGGACCACGATCATCTCCACCTGGTCCTTGAGCTGCAGGAGCATCCGGAGCTTGCTATCCGGCTGGAAGCCGGGCAGGACCCGGGAGGCGTGGTGGTCGTCGTAGAGCTTGCCGCCGAATTCCAGGTACAGCTTGCCGCCGAACTGGCCGATCCGCTCCCGGATGTGGGCGGATTGGGTCCGAATGTATTTCTCATTGTCAAATCCGATCTTCATAGCCCCTCCTTGTTTACGCCCCCAGGGCGGAATGGAGCCGTTCCAGGGCCCGGCGCACCGTTTCTCTGGGGCAGGCCAGGACCATCCGCTGGAATTGGGCTGCGGCGGCGCCGAAGATGCCGCCGGCGTCCAGCCAGAGCTTGGCTTTTTGAATGATGGCCTCGTTCAGCGCTTCTTCGGTCAGGCCCAGGCCCGAGCAGTCCAGCCAGGCAAAATAGGTGCCCTCCGGCTCCACAAGGTGGATTCGGGGGAGTTTTTCCGCCAGATAGGCCCGGACAAAGTCCAGATTTCCCCGCATATATGCTTTGCAGGCGTCCAGCCATTCCTCGCCGCCCTCGTAGGCGGCCTGACAGGCCACGGTGCCCAGGCAGTTGGGCTGGCTGTAGCCGGTCCGTTCCATCTCCGCTTTCAGCTTCTCCCGAAGGGCTTCTCCGGGGACAAAGAGATTGGAGATCTGCAAGCCCGCCAGATTGAAGGTCTTGCTGGGGGCGGTACACACGACGGTGTTCTCCGCCATCTCCGGGCAGGCGGACAGGAAGGGGGTGTGGGGATGCTCCGGGAAGGCAAAATCACAGTGGATCTCGTCGGAAACCACCGTCACGCCGTATTTCCGGCAGAGCGCGCCCACGGTTTTCAGCTCCTCCCGGGTCCAGACCCGGCACACCGGATTGTGGGGACTGCATAGAATAAGCAGTCTGGAGGACCTCAGCTTTTCTTCCAGGTCGGCAAAGTCCACGGTGTACCTGCCGTCCCGGTAGATCAGGGGATTCTCCGCCAATTCCCGGCCGTTGACCCGGACGACATTATAAAATGGATAGTACACCGGCGTCTGGATCACGACCCGGTCCCCGGGCTCCGTCAGGGCGCGGACGGAGGCCGCCAGGGCATAGACCACCCCGGGGGTCTTGATGAGCCACTCCTTTTCCAGGGTCAGGCCATGGCGGCGGGCAAACCAGCTTTGCACTGCCTCGAAATAGCCGTCCTTGGTGTCGGAGTAGCCAAAAATGCCGTGCCGGACCCGGGCCTCCAGGGCCTTTGTCACGCAGTCCGGGGCGGGAAAGTCCATGTCCGCCACCCAGAGGGGCAGCACGTCGGCGGGATAGCCCCGCTCCACCGCGAAATCGTACTTGATGCAGCCTGTTCCCCGGCGGTCAACGGCCCTGTCAAAATCGAAGTCCATTTACGCCTCCTCCATGGCCTGGCGAAGGTCCTCGATCAGATCCTCCGCCCCTTCCAGGCCCACGGACATCCGAAGCATGGCCCCGGTGATGCCCAGGCTGGCAAGCTCCTTGGGGTCCACGTCCCGGTGGGTCTGCATCACTGGGTGGGTGACCAGGGTCTCCGGGCCGCCCAGACTCTCGGCGAAGGTGGCGAGCTTGAGATGCTGCAGCACGTGAAGGGCCTGCTCCTGGCTGCCCATGTCGAAGGACAGCATGGCCCCCGCGCCCCGGGCCTGGGAGGCGTTCAGAGCGTATCCGGGATGGTCGGGCAGGCCGGTGTAGTAGACCTTCTTCACCTTGGGCTGCTTGGTCAGCCACTGGGCGATGGTCATGGCGGTCCGCTGCTGCCGCTCCATCCGCACCGCGAGGGTCTTGATGCCCCGGAGCGTCAGGAAGCTGTCGAAGGGAGACAGGGCCGCGCCGTTGCACTTGACGATGAGCCGGAGCCGGTCCCCCAGGGCGTCGTCCCTGCAGCAGATGAAGCCGGAGATGGTGTCATTGTGGCCGGCCAGGAACTTGGTGCCGCTGTGGATCACCAGATCCGCCCCCAGGGCGATGGGGTTTTGCAGATAGGGAGAGAGGAAGGTGTTGTCCACGATGAGCATGGCCCCGGCCTCCTTGGCGATGGCGGCGCAGCCGCGGATATCCGTCACGTTCATCATGGGGTTGCTGGGAGACTCGACGTAGATGCCCTTGGTTTCGGGGCACAGGGCGGCGCGGACGGCGCTCAGGTCCGTGGTGTCCACGAAGGAGAGCCGGATGCCGTTCTTCTGCTCCACCTCCCGGAACAGAAGGGTGGTGCCGCCGTAGAGGTCCGCCGAGCAGATCACGTGGTCCCCCGGGGCGAAAAGCTCAAAGGCCGTGGTGATGGCCGCCATGCCGGAGGCCACGGCCAAGGTCTGGGCCGCCCCCTCCAGGGCGGAGACCGTCTCCTCCAGCCGCTGCCGGGTGGGATTGGAGATGCGGGTATAGTCGAAGCCATGCTCATTGTGGCCCAGCACCAGGTGGCTGAACGCGGCGGTCTGGTAGATGGGCACGGTGATGCTGCGGCTGGCCTCGGGATATTTGTGGTCCTGACCGTGGACGCAGAGCGTGTCGAAGGTCCGATCCATGGATAGCGCCTCCTTAGGTTTCTTAAAATCATACGTTTTGATTCTAACATACCTCTTTTGATAAATCAAGCCGGATTCCGTCAAAGGAAGCGGAAAAATGCGGCGGCCTTTTTTCGTCAATTTTCTGGGGCGGAGCGAAAAATTCGATTGCTTTTCCTCCGCATCTATGTTACAATAGGGCGTGTTATGTTACCGGCCCCCCGAGGGCCCCCAATTCTCCATCATGAGGTGAATCGCGTGCAGATCCAACCCGCATCCTATGCCTTTCAACTGACCGGCGAGCCCATCTCCTGCCAGGAGTTCGGCCACGGCCATATCAATACTACTTATAAAATCACCACGGACACCGGAAACGAATACGTCCTCCAGCGGATCAATCAATATGTCTTCCACGACCCCGTCCGGCTCATGGCCAACGCCAGCGCCGTCACGGACTTTATCCGGGCCCGGGTGTCGGACCCGAGGCTGGCGCTTCACTTCCTGCCCACGGCGGAGGGGCTCTTCTATTACCGGGACCCCCAGGGGGAATTCTGGCGGATGTACGAATTTGTGGGCGGCTTCTGCCTGGACGCCCCGGAGAGCCCCGAGGACTTCTACCAGAGCGCCCTGGCCTTCGGCCGGTTCCAGCAGATGTTGTCGGATTTCCCGGCGGACACCTTGTATGAGACGATCCCAGAATTTCACAACACCGCCGACCGATACCGGCAGCTCCGGGAGTCCATCGCCTCCGACCCCATGGGACGGCTGGCGGAGGTGGGTCCGGAGGTGGAATTCCTCCTGAGCCGGGAGGAAAAGGCCACCACCCTGCAAACCCTGCGGGAGCATGGCAAGCTTCCGGTCCGGGTGACCCACAACGACACTAAGCTGAACAACGTCCTGCTGGACAAGGTCACCCGGCGATCCCTGTGCGTTTTGGACCTGGACACGGTGATGCCCGGCCTCAGCGTCCATGACTTTGGGGACGCCATCCGTTTCGGCGCGGCCACCGCCGCCGAGGACGAGCCGGACACCAGCAAAATGGGCCTGGATCTGGAGATGTTCGCCGCCTACACCCGGGGATATCTGGAGGCGGCCCGGGGACTGGAGCCCCTGGAGATCGAGATGCTGCCCATGGGGGCCTATGTCATGACCATGGAGGTGGCCCTTCGGTTTTTGAAGGACTATCTGGATGGGGATAAATATTTCCGGGTGGCATACCCGAAGCACAATCTGGTCCGGTCCAGGAGCCAGATGGCTCTGGCCAGGGACATGGAGGCCAAATGGTCGGAAATGGACCGCATCGTCGCGGAGATCGCCCGGCAGATCGGGTAAGCGTTTAGGAGGCGCGTAAAATGGAATATTTGGGTATTACTTACAGCATGAAGCACGCCCCGGTTTTGGATCCGGATTTTATTCCCTTCGGCGTCTGGATGGACGCCTACCAGGCGGGGGCCAAGCAGCCCATCGCCATCGCCGTGGAGCGGGATCAGGGTCAGACCACCGTCCGCAGGACCCGTATCTACGGCACCGAGGAAATGCGGGAGGCCGACTACCGCTACGTGGAGCGGTACGTCAAGTTCCTTCTCTGGTCCATCGGCGGCTTCCGGGTCAGCGTCTGCGGGTGCCCGGAGATCGGGGAGCGGCTCAAAAGGGCCTATTCCCCGGCCGGGGAGCGGGCCTTCGACTGCGACTTCTTTGAAAAGCTCTATGAGCGGCCCCTGGAAATGGTGAGCCTGCCCCTGGACGCCTGCCCGGAGCCCATGGAGTCCTCCCGGCCCATCGGCGGGCATCTGGACGGGTGCCGCATCGGCTTTGACGCCGGCGGCTCCGACCGGAAGGTCTCCGCCGTCATCGACGGGGAGTGCGTCTACTCGGAGGAAGTGGTCTGGCACCCCAAGACCCAGGCCGACCCCCAATATCACTTTGACGGCATCGTGGCGGCTCTGAAGACCGCCGCCTCCAAAATGCCCCGGGTGGACGCCATCGGCGTGTCCTCCGCCGGAGTCTTTATCGGCAACGCGCCCATGGTGGCCAGTTTGTTCATCAAGGTCCCCCGGAGCCGGTGGAGCGAGGTCAAGACCATCTACGACCGGGCCGGCGCAGAGATCGGCGACGTGCCGGTGGTGGTCGCCAACGACGGCGATGTCACCGCCCTAGCCGGCGCCATGGGCATGGGCGTGGGCTCCATCATGGGCATGGCCATGGGCACCAGCGAGGCCGTGGGCTATGTGGACAAGGAGAAGAACGTCCTGGGCTGGATCAGCGAGCTTGCCTTCGCTCCCGTGGACCTGAACGAGGCCGCCATGGCCGACGAATGGTCCACCGACATCGGCGTGGGCTGCAAATACTTCTCCCAGGACGCGGTCATCAAGCTGGCCCCCCGGGCGGGCATCGAATTGGACGAAGGTCTGACCCCGGCGGAAAAGCTGAAGGCTGTCCAGGCCCTGATGGAGGCCGGAGATGAGCGGGCTGAGCAAGTCTTCTCCGACATCGGCACCTACCTTGCCTACACGGTCAGCCTGTACGCCCATTTCTATGAGATCAAGCACATGATGGTCCTGGGCCGGGTCATGTCCGGCAAGGGCGGCGAGACCATTCTGGCCCGGTGCCTGGAGGTCCTGGCCGACGAGTTCCCCGCCCTTTCCCAGTCCGTCCAGGTGATGCTGCCCGACGAGCGGACCCGCCGAGTGGGCCAGTCCGTGGCCGCCGCCAGCCTTCCGGCATTGTCAAAGTGAGGAAATACGCCATGTTTTATAAGAACGCACGGCTCTATTGCCAGGATTTTCAGTTCCATACGGGGGCCTTCTCCGTAGAGGAGGGCCGCTTTGCCCAGGTGCTGCCGGAGGTCGTCCCCGCCGACGCGGTGGACCTGCACGGGGCCACGGTGATTCCCGGCCTCATTGATATTCACAACCACGGCAACTCCGGGGCGGACTTCTCCGACGGGGACGACGCCGGTCTGCGAAAAATGGCCCGGTATCTGGCAAAGAATGGGATCACCTCCTTCGCCCCCGCCTCCATGACGCTCCCCTACCCCGTGCTGGAGCGGGCCTTCGCCACCGCCCGGCGGCTCCACGACGAGAAGCCCGCCGGACACGCCCGGCTCATGGGCATTCAGATGGAGGGCCCCTACTTCTCCGAGAAGAAAAAGGGAGCCCAGAACGGGGAATATCTGAAAGATCCCGATTTTGAGGGCTTCCGGGCCCTCTACGAGGGCTGCGGCGGTTTGGTGCGGATCGTGGACGTGGCTCCCGAGCTGCCGGGCGCGGCGGAATTTGTGGAAAAGGCCAAGGAGCTGTGTACCGTGTCTGTGGCGCACACCGATTCGGACTACGAACACGCCCGGGCGGCCTTCGCGGCGGGGGCCACCCATCTGACCCACCTGTTCAACGCCATGCCCCCCATCCATCACCGGAAGCCCGGGGTCATTCCCGCCGCCGTGGAGGCGAAGGGAGTCCGGGCGGAGATCATCTGCGACGGGCTCCACATCCACCCCGCCATCATCCGGCTGGCTTTCGCCATGTTCGGGCCGGCGCGGATGATTCTGGTGTCCGACGCCCTCCGGTGCTGCGGAATGCCCGACGGGGAGTATGAACTGGGCGGGCAGCCGGTATTTTTGGCCGGAGGCGTGGCCCGTCTGGCCGACGGGACCCTGGCCGGGTCCGCCACCAACCTCTTTGACTGCATGAAAAACGCCGTATCCTTCGGCATCCCGGAGGCGGACGCCGTCCGCGCCGCCACCTATAACCCCGCCTGCGCCATCGGCGCGGAGAGGGAGATCGGTCTGATCGCTCCCGGCTATCGGGCGGACTTCGTGATCTGCAGCGGTGACTTTACCGGCCGGCGGGTATTCCTGGACGGGCAGGAGGTCGGCTGAGATTCCAAAGCAAGCGCGGATCGTCTCCCTTCTAAGACCCTACCTGGGAGATGGGGCATTTTACCGACGGGTCCTGGCAGTCACCGTGCCCATCATGATCCAAAACGGCATCACCAACTTTGTATCTCTGCTGGACAACATAATGGTGGGCCAGGTGGGGACCTCTCAGATGAGCGGGGTGTCCATCGTCAACGGGCTGCTGTTTGTATTTAATCTGTGCGTCTTCGGTGCCTGCTCCGGGGCGGGGATCTTCACCGCCCAGTTTTACGGCTCGGAGAATCACAAGGGGGTGCGCCACACCTTCCGCTTCAAGCTGCTCATCTGCCTTCCCCTGGCTCTGGGGGCCATTGGGATCTTCTGGTTCTTCGGGCAGGACCTTGTGGGGCTCTACCTCACCGGGGAGGGAGATCCCCATACCGCCGCCCTGTGCCAGGCTTATGGGCTCATTTATCTCCGGGCCATGCTCCTGGGGCTGCTTCCCTTCGCCCTGTGCAATGCCTATGCCGGCACCCTCCGGGAGACCGGAGAGACCTTCGTGCCCATGGCCGCCGGGATCGCGGCGGTGCTGGTCAATTTGACCCTCAACTACATCCTGATCTTCGGCCACTTCGGAGCCCCGAAAATGGGCGTCCAGGGCGCGGCCATCGCCACGGTGATCTCCCGCTATGTGGAGCTGGCCATCGTGGCGGCGTGGACCCATCTGAACCCGGCAAAGAATCCCTTCATCCGGGACGCTTTCCGCTCCTTTGCCATTCCCAGGCCGCTGCTGCGGGAGATCGCCGTCAAAGGTCTGCCCCTGCTGGCAAACGAGAGCCTCTGGGCTGCGGGCAACGAGGTGATGCGCCAGTGCTACTCCACCTGCTCGCTGGACGTGGTGCCGGCCATGAATATCTCCGGCACCATCTGGAATCTCGCCAGCGTGGTCTTCCTCTCCCTGGGCACCGCCGTGGGCATCCTGATGGGGCAGATGTTGGGCGCCTCCGCCCCCAAGGAGGCGGTCCGAAGCACCAATCGGAAGCTGCTGGCCGTAGCCACCGCCTCCGGTGTTCTCTTCGCGCTGGTGATGGCGGTCTTTTCCGGCGTGTTCCCCCTGATCTACAACACCACCGGTCAGGTGCGGCTCTTGGCGACGCAGCTCATTTTGATCTCCGCCGCCATCATGCCCTTCAACGCCTACGTAAACGCCGTCTACTTCACCATGCGCTCCGGCGGGCAGACGTGGGTGACTTTCCTGTTCGACAGCGGTTTCGTCTGGCTGGTGTGCGTGCCCCTGGCCTTTGTGCTCAGCCGGTTTACCCCCATCTCCATTTTGCCCCTCTACGCCCTGTGTCAAGGGGTGGAGCTGGTCAAGTCCGTGGTGGGCGCCTGGCTCATCCGAAGGGGCGATTGGATCGTCAATTTGGCAAATTAACCCTCCCATCCGGATCTTTTCCCATTTCCGGATGGGATTTTTCGTATTTCTTTCGTTTTTCTTTACACATTTTTCATAACTATATGATAATTTCGTCTCCAGAGAAATGGAGGGATCCTCATGCGCCGCCAAATGACCATTGGCGAGGCCATGGCCCAGAGCCGGGGGACGGCACTGGTAAATCGAGCTTGGGGATGGCGGATGCCGTTCCTGGCCGTACCGCTGTCTCTTTTCCTCATCGAGGGCATGGCCTTTTTCTTTTTGACTACCCGGGGGGACGCCAACGCCTCCCAATTCCTCAACATGGGCTACGCCGCCCAGGACCTAGCCCATCTGGACCTGTGGCCCCTGGCTTTCGGGGCCCTTTGGGCCGTGATGCTGAGCTGCCTGATCTGGCTGCTGCCCAATCCCGCCGGACGAATCGCCTATGGCGTGGTGTATTTTGTATTCCTGCTCTACGCCACCGTGGAGACCGGATACTTCATTATGTTCCGGGAGATGGTCTGGCTGTCGGACTACCGCTACGCCTCCGAGGGCGTCAAGTACGTGAAGACGCTGCTGACCTATCCCTGGTACTGGTATCTGAGCCTGGCACTCATGATCGCCCTGGGCGTTTTCATCCTGGTCAAGTATCCCCGGCCCTCCCGGCGCCGTGGATGGATGTACAAGGCCACCGCCGGACTGACAGCGGTGCTGGCGGCGCTGTCCATGTATCTGCTGCCGGAGGCGGTGTTCACCCACGACCGGAGCATCCAGTTCGCCGTATCGGACTACGGACGGTCCCAATCCGCCGAGGCGGCGTACCACAATATGTTCAACGCCCACCGGCTCTACCAGGTCTGCGGCCTGTACCAGACCGCCGCCAAGGATATTTGGGCCAACTACCTCCTGCCCCTGATCCCGGACGACGGCCGGGAGGCCGAGGCGCTCTCCACCATCGACGACTACTTTGCCCAGCGGGGGGAGCACAAAGACAATGACATGACCGGCCTCTTTGAGGGCAAAAACGTGGTGCTGGTGCTGATGGAGTCCATGGACGACTGGGCCATCGGGGAGAACACCCCCACCATCTGCCGCCTGATGGAGGAGGGCATCAATTTTACCAATTTCTACACCCCGCCCTACGGCGGCGTCCGGACCTTCAACTCCGAGTTCTGCGTCAACACCGGCTCCTTTTTGTCCAGCCAGGGGGGGTACGCTTTCGACTACGTGACCAACAACTTCCGCCAATCCCTGGCCAGCCAGTTGGCGGCCAAGGGCTACTCCGGCCTGGTCTTCCACTACAACGACCCCTCTTTCTACAGCCGGGGCGTCTTCGAGCCCGCCATGGGGTATGAGGCCTATGTGTCCTACCAGGAGTACGTGACGGAGGAGAACGAGCGGGATCTGTACGACGATCAGTTCCTTTTTAACTACCCCCAGGTGTCGGAGCAGTTTTTCCGGGAGGGACCTAAGCTGAATTTCATTATCACCCGCTCCGCCCACCTGAATTACATCTACAATGAAGTCCTCAGCTATTGGGGTCTGCAAAAATACCCGGAATACCGGGGCATGACCGGAAATGAGGAAGAGGACTGTATGTATCTGAAGGCCCGGCTGGTGGACGATATGTTCGCCCGGCTTTTGGAGGAGCTGGAGGCCCACGGTGAGCTGGAAAACACGGTGATCGTGGCCTTCACCGACCACTACACCTACGGCATCGTGGACCAGGACCTGGTCTGGGAGCGCTCCGGCGTGGACGACGCCCTGCTGGTAGAGAAGACTCCCTGCTTCATTTGGAGCGCCGACGGCCCTACCATGGAGGTCACCAAGACCCTCAACACCTCCGACCTGCTGCCCACGGTGCTGAACCTGATGGGCGTGGAGACGGACCTTCCCTATCTGGGCCAGGACGCCTTCGACCCGGACTACGTGGGCTACGCTCTGTTCCCCAACGGAAGCTGGGTGACCCAAAACGTGGCCTACAACGCCTCCAACGACATGGTCCTCTACCTGACGAGCGACACCGCCCAGCTTCCCGACGTGACGGCCGAGTTCCGTCAGAAAATGGGCGAGCTGGTCAACGAGTTCGTCCGGGTCAACAATCTAATGCTGGAATACGATTACTACAACAAGAAATAGCATAAAAAGCACAAGGCCCCGACTTCCACGCCGGGGCCCCCTTTTGCAAAGGATGGGAAGCGTATGAACCCGACGGAACGCCTGTCACGGATGAAATGCCTCGACGCCCTGCAGCTCAAGTGCATCGCCATGGCGCTGATGCTCTGCGACCATGCCTGGTCCACGGTGGTGCCGGGGATGAACTGGCTCACCGCCATTGGGCGGATGGCCTTCCCCATTTTCGCGTTTCAGTTGGTGGAGGGGTTTTTCTGCACCCGCGACCGGAAAAAATACCTGAAGCGGATGTTCCTCTTCGCCCTGATCTCCGAAATTCCCTTCAATCTGATCACCGAGGGGGGCATCTTCAACCCCTTCCATCAGAATGTGCTGTTCTCCTTCTGCCTGTCCTTACTCGCCATGACGGTGCTGGAAAAGGCAAGGGAGAAGGGAAAATGGGTCTTTGTCCTGTCCTTCGTAGGGGTGGCAGCGGCGGGATATCTGCTGGGCTTTGTCACCTTTGTGGACTACTTCGGCTACGGGATCTTGACAGTGCTGGTGTTCTACCTCTTCCGGGACCGGCGGTTCGGCTGGCTGGGAGAGCTGGTTTGCCTGTTTTACATCAACTGGGAAATGATCGGGGGCCTGGTGTACGAATTTCCCATTGGCGGATACACCCTGGTCCTCCCGGAGCAGGGCTTGGCGGTGCTGGCGCTGATCCCCATCTGGCTCTACAACGGCAAGCCCGGCCCCCGCTCCAAGGCCATTCAGTACGCCTGCTACGCCTTCTACCCCGCCCATATGCTGGCGCTGTATCTGCTGGCTCTGCTTTTGGCCTGATTTGCCAAACCGGCGATTCCCCTCTCCTGCCGCGTCATTGCTTTTCGGCGGCGCTTCTGATAGGATGTTTCCATACCAAATTGAAGGAGGAATCCCTATGGAAATCGGAAATCAGATCAGGTCCCTGCGCATCCGGCGGGGCGTGACCCAGGAAGTCATGGCAAGCGCCCTGGGCGTCTCCACCCAGACCGTCAGCAAGTGGGAGACGGGCACCAATGCGCCGGACATCTCCCTGCTGCCGGCGATCTCCGCCTATTTTGGCGTCACCATTGACGAACTGTTCGCCCTGACAGACGAGACGCGGATGGAGCGGATCCAAAATCTGCTGGACACGCACCGAGAGGTGGACAATTCGGTTTTGGACCGGGAGGCGGAATTTCTTCTGGAAAAAGCCCGGCGGGACAGCAGCGACAGGGCCTATACCCTTCTGGCCTATCTGGAAAACCACCGGGCGGACGCCTGCCGCCGCCGGGCGGCGGAGCACGCCAGAGCCGCCCTGGCCCTGCGGCCGGACAGCGCCGCGGCCCTCTGGGAGCTGGCGGGGGCCGCCGGACTTCGGGAGCCCTACTATGAACTGGCAGACTCCCACCGGGAGATCATCGACTTTCTTACCGCCCTGTCTCCCAAGACCCCGGCGGCATACCACTGGCTGCTGGAGGCCCTGCTGGCGGACAGCCGGTTCGACGAGGCCGGGCAGGTCTGCCAGGCGTTCGCGAAAACGGACGATTCCTGGGAGCCGCTGCACTACCGGGGGCTGATCGCCTGGCGGTCCGGGGACCGGGAGACGGCCCTGAATATCTGGAAGCAGATGGTGGAGCGCTTCCCGGAGGACGACTTCGCCTGGGGCGTCTACGCCGAGGACTACGCCATGACCGGCGATTACGCCGGAGCGGTAAAATATATCGAAAAGGCGCTGTCCCTCCAAGCCGAGCCTTCCACCACTTTCTATGAGACGGGCGCGTACTACCGGGAGCTGGCTGGGGACATTTCCGGGGCCATCGCGTCCCTGGAAAAGCTGCTCTCGCTCCGGGCCTCCTGGGGCTGCACCGGCGACGCGGGAGAGGCCGCCTACCGCCGGGAGATCCAGCGGCTGAAGGAAAAGTTATAAAATTTGTCCCCGGCGGTTTCCGCCGGGGACGCTTCTACAAATATACACTTCCAATTTTTCCAGCGCGATGGACATCCACCAGCGCCAGCCTGGCGGCGGATTTCCGCCCGGCGGCCTTGCGGGGAGCCGCCTGCGCTGTCCTGCGAAGCGGAGCAGGCGGGGGCCGTCAAATCTTCCGAACAATGTCAAGGGTATGATGGGACGCGCCGATCAGATCCTGCCGTTCACAAATGGTGAAATGATACTCCATCCATTTTGAGAAGGTATCATCGTCCATGGCGTCAATGTATTCCCTCTTGTAATTTGTCGCGCCGTCCGTAGCGACCAATTTGATCCGTTCTACCGGAAACTCCGCGTCCAGGGAAGCAATCTCTTCCGTTCTGACCAGCTCGAACAGATCCTTTGGCTCACTGACACAATGCCAGTCCGCTGTGAGCATATTCAGACCCATCACCTCATGCAGATGGTTCAGTCCGAAAACATACTGGATCACCGTCGGCTCATTCATACAGTAGGCTGTCAGGATATAACCGCCTCGCCTGGTCACCCGAACGGCCTCGGAAAAGGCTTTTACCTTGTCCTCCCGTGTGTACAGGTGATACATTGGTCCCAGCAGCATCGTCAAATCATAAGCGTCGTCCGGCAGAGCCGACAGGTCCAGGGCGTTCCCCTGAATGGCTGTAAGCGGCTCCGACCCATCCAACTTCGATCTGAGCAACTCTAAATTGTGGGGGATCAGCTCCACAGCCGTCACCCGGTAGCCCTGCTTTGCCAGCGTCACACTGTACCGTCCGGTTCCCGCGCCCACCTCCAAAACAGCCGGTTCGGGGAAGCCCGCAAGGCACTCGTGAATATATTTCATCGTGGTCAGATATTCGACCTGCCCATGCCGGGAGAGCAGCCGCCCCTCCTCGTCATAGGTGCTGTAATACTCTTCAAGATAATTCATAGCGCCTCCATAAGATCCTCCTTTGGGGCCGTTCACGGGTAGACGGCCCTTTTACAATTCCTCGATCTCCTTCAGCCAGACCCGGCCGCTGGCGTCGCTGGGCATCCGCCAGTCCCCTCTGGGGCTCAGGCAGACGGAGCCCACCTTCACCCCGTCGGGCAGGCAGCTCCGTTTGAACTGCTGGGTGAAGAAGCGGCGATAGAACACCGAAAGCCATTTTTTCACCGTCTCCGGGGGATATTCGCTGGCAAAGGCACGACAGGCCAGGGCGTAGATCTTCTTCGGGGAAAAGCCGTAGCGGAGCATATAGTAGAGGAAAAAGTCGTGGAGGGCGTATGGCCCTACGATGTCCTCCGTCTGCTGGGCAATTCCGCCCGTCTCGTCGGGGGGCAGCAGCTCCGGGCTGATGGGGGTGTCCAGAATGTCCTGAAGGACCTCCCGGGCGGGGGCGAAGGCGTGCATCTGGGAAATGGTGTGGATCATCCAGCGGACCAGAGTCTTGGGAATGGAGGCGTTGACGCCGTACATACTCATGTGGTCCCCGTTGTAGGTACACCAGCCCAGGGCCAGCTC
>CANQQO010000012.1 GCA_947625965.1 uncultured Oscillospiraceae bacterium | reverse complement strand
ATCAGACCGATCCCCCCAAGGCCAGCGACAAGCAGACCGATCCCCCCAAGACCACCGATAAGCAGACCGAGCCCCCCACGAGCAACGCCCCCGAGGGCAAGAAGTACGAGGGTGTGACCCTGAACTACTGGTCCATGTGGAGCGCCGGAGAGCCCCAGGCCAATGTGATCGAGCAGGCCGCCGCCGCTTTTGAAGAGGAGACCGGCGCTCACATCAACATCGAGTGGAAGGGCCGCGACATCAACACCCTGCTGTCCGCCTCCCTCGAGGCCGGCGACGCCATCGACATCTTCGAGGACGACTACAACCGGATCGGCAACGTCTACAAGGACTACACCGCCGACTTGACCGAGATGGCGAAAGCCGCTGACTATGCCAGCCACAGCTATCCCATCTTCGCCGCCCAGTCCGTCGCCTGGGCCGGCTACCTGAACAGCATCGTGGAGCAGCCTCAGATCGGCGGCATCTTCTACAACCGGGATGCCTTCGACCAGGCCGGCATCACCGATCTTCCCACCACCTGGGCGGAGTTCCTGGACGTCTGCGCCAAGCTGAAGGAGGCCGGCATCGCGCCTCTGGCCCAGGACAGCGCCTACTGCAACTTCACCTTCTACAATCAGTTGGTCCGCCATCTTGGCGAGGACGGCATCGCCGCGCTGCGGGACAGCGGCCACTGGACGGAGAATGAGGGCGCAGTCGCCGCCGCTCAGGAGCTCATCGACCTGATCAACGCCGGCTACCTGGTGGACGGCGCTCCCGACGAGTATCCCGCCAGCCAGAACAAGGTCGGCACCGGCGAGGCCGCCATGGTGGTCTGCGCCAACTACGTGACCGCCGAGGTCGACGGCGTCATGGGCGATACCAACTGGGGCCTGATCAACTATCCCGCCGTGGAAGGCGGCGCGGACCCCGACTCCGTGTACATCGGCGCCAACGGCCTGGCCATCGCCTCCTACAGCGAGAACCAGCAGGCGGCCTTTGACTTCTGTATGTACCTGGTCACCGGCAAGTGGGATCAGACCATGGCCGACACCGCCAAGCAGATCCCCGCCGATCCCAGCAACACCTGCTCCTACCTGCCCACCGCCGTCGATACCCTGAAGAACGCGGAAGCCACCTTCGGCTGGTGCACCGGATTGAACACCCACGCCGCTTGGGGCACCATGAAGACCCTGTTCGTCGAGCTCTTCGAGGGCAAGTACGCCACCGGCGCCGACTTCTGCGCGGCCATCGACGCGCTGTACTAAGCCGGAGCTCGGTCTGGGTACTATAAAGTAGTATGAATTGACCATTTCCATGAAACAGGCGACGCCTCATACGGCGCCGCCTGTTTTTCTGAAATACGGATTTGAGGTGATTCTGAAATGAGAAAAAACAAAGCCATGATCGCCTGCTTTATCGCGCCCACCGTCGTCACTCTGGTGCTGATGTATCTATATCCCGTGGCCCGGACGGTGCTGATGAGCTTTTTCCATGTGACGAATCTGACGGCCAGCACCAGCACCTGGACCTTCAACGGTCTGGATAACTACTTCAAGATCCTCCACACCGCCGACTTTATCACCTCCATGAAGAATATGCTGCTCATCTGGCTGGTAGGCGGCGTGATCACGCTGGCCCTGTCCATGATCATGGCGGTGATCCTGACCAGCGGCATTCGGGGCAAGAAATTCTTCCGCGCCGCCATCTATCTGCCCAATATCATCAGCGCCGTGGCCCTGGCCACCATGTGGGTGCAGTACATTTTCAACTACGACTACGGCCTGCTCAACACCATGCTGGAAATGGTCGGGCTGGAATCTGTCCGCTGGCTGGGCACCGATTTGAAATTCTGGGCCATGATGGCCGCCTTTATCTTCGGCTCCGTGGGCTACTATATGCTGATTTACATCAGCGGCATCGAGGGGATCCCCCAGGACCTGTTCGAGGCGGCCACCCTGGACGGCGCCGGGAAGGTGCGCCAGTTCTTCTCCATCACCCTGCCCCTGCTGAAGGGCATCCTGAAGACCTCCATCACCTTCTGGAGCATCAACGCCACCACCTTCTTCCTTTGGACGAAGATGTTCTCCCCGGTGAATACCGAGGGCTCCACCATCGTGCCGGTGGTGTACCTGTACGATACGGTGTTCGGCGGGAAAGGCGTCGTCAATCTGGACGCCGGCGCCGGCGCGGCGGTGGGCGTGGTGCTGGCCGTCATCATTGTCATTGTGTACGCGCTGACCAATTTCCTGATCAAAGACGGCGATCTGGAGTATTAAGGAGGTGTTCGCGATGTTCAAAAGAAGAAAATATCATGAAAAAATCAACTGGCGCAAGGAGGCGTCCCTGCTGCCCGGTTATCTCGTGGTGATCCTCTGGGTCCTGTTTACGGCGGTGATGCTGTTCTGGATCTTCGCGGCCAGTTTGTCCACCTCCAAGGAGATCTTCTCCGGCAAGGTCCTGGAATTTGCCACCGGTTTCCACTGGGAAAACTATGTGACCGCCTGGCAGACCCAGAAGGTGTCCGTGTTCTTCGCCAACTCCCTGCTGTACTCCCTGGTCTCCTGCGCGGGGGTGCTGGTCATCTCCGCGCCGGCGGCCTATGTGCTGTCCCGCTGGGGCTTCGTCGGCAGCAAGGCCATTCGGATCGGCCTGGTCATCGCCATGAGCGTGCCGGCCATCATGATCATCATGCCGCTGTACTCCCTGGCCGTCCGTTGGGATCTGCGGGGCCGGGTCCTGCTCATCCTGCTCTACATCATGCTGCGGGTGCCCTACACCACCATCTATCTGCTGGACTTTTTCTCCACGCTGTCCACGACCTATGAGGAGGCGGCGGCTCTGGACGGCTGCCCGCCGGCCAAGACCTTTTGGGTCATTATGCTCCCCCTGGTGCAGCCCGCGGTGGTCACCGTGACGATCTTCAACTTCCTGTCCGTCTGGAACGAATTCTTCATGGCCCTGATCTTCACCCCCGAGGGAAGCGCGACGCCTGTAGGCGTGGGCCTGCTGCAAATCGTCAACGCCATGAAATACACGGGCAATTACGGTGGACTGTTCGCGGCGGTCATCATCGTATTCCTGCCCACCTTCCTGCTGTATCTGTTCCTGTCCGAGAAGATCATTGCCGGCGTCACCGGAGGCGGCGTAAAGGGCTGAGGAAAGGAAAACCAAATGGAATCGAGGATCAAAAGCATGAATCATTCAACTGGCCGCGTCACCATACCCACGGACCTGGACGTAGTGCCGGAAACGCTGGCGGTGGTCAAGCGCCTGGGCGCCGACGCCATCCGCGACTGCGACGGGACCGAGTTCCCGGCGGAGCTGCGAAACGTGGGGGCCAAGGTATACGCGACCTATTATACCACCCGCAAGGACAACGCCTGGGCCAAGGCCAACCCGGAGGAGATCCAGCAGTGCTACATCATGACCGGCTTCCAGACCGCCGCCGGCGGGCCCCTGGAGATCGCGCTGCTGAAGGGCATCAGCCCCGAGCTGATGCGGGTAAACGGCCGGGACGACCCGAAGCGGTGGTGGGAGGTCATCGACCGCACAGCGGGCACGGTGGTCGGCGAATGGGAGTTTAACGAGGCCCGGGGCAGCGTGATCATCCCCGCGCCGAAAGCTTACCATGAGTACACCGTCAGCTTCCTGGCCTACCTCATCTGGGACCCGGTGCATATGTACAACGCCGTCACCAACGGCTGGACCAATTTCGAGCATCAGATCACCTTCGACGTGCGCCAGCCCAAGAGCCGCGCCTACTCCCTGGAACGGCTCCGGCGGTTCTGCCGGGAGCATCCCTACGTAGATGTGATCCGCTTCACCACCTTTTTCCACCAGTTCACCCTGATCTTCGACGAGCTGAAGCGGGAAAAGTACGTGGACTGGTACGGCTACAGCGCGTCGGTGAGCCCCTACATCCTGGAGCGGTTCGAGAAGGAGGCGGGCTACCCCTTCCGGCCCGAGTACATCATCGATCAGGGCTACTACAACAACCAGTACCGGTCCCCCACCCGGGAATACCGGGATTTCATGGCCTTCCAGCGCCGGGAGGTGGCCGCCCTGGCCAGAGAAATGGTGGACATCGTCCACGAGTACGGCAAGGAGGCCATGATGTTCCTGGGCGACCACTGGATCGGCACCGAGCCGTTTATGGACGAGTTCCCCACCATCGGGCTGGACGCGGTGGTGGGCAGCGTGGGCAACGGCTCCACCCTGCGCCTGATCAGCGACATCCCCGGCGTGAAGTACACCGAGGGCCGCTTCCTGCCCTACTTCTTCCCGGACACCTTCCACGAGGGCGGCGACCCCATCGGGGAGGCCAGGTTCAATTGGGTCACCGCCCGGCGGGCCATTCTCCGCAGTCCCATCGACCGGATCGGCTACGGCGGCTATCTAAAGCTGGCCCTGGAGGCCCCCGGCTTCCTCGACTATGTGGAGCAGGTGTGCGAAGAGTTCCGTCAGCTCTACGCCAATGTCCACGGCGCGAAGCCCTACTGCGTCAAGACGGTGGCGGTGCTCAACGCCTGGGGCAAAATGCGCTCCTGGGGCTGCCACATGGTCCACCACGCCCTGTATCACAGGAAAAACTACGGCTACGCCGGCGTGATCGAGGCCCTGTCCGGCGCGCCCTTCGACGTGCGGTTCCTCAGCTTTGAAGATCTCAAGGAGGACCCGGGGGTCCTGGACGGCGTGGACGTTCTTTTGAACATCGGCGACGGCGACACGGCCCACACCGGCGGCCCGGTCTGGGAGGACCCGGAGATCACGGCCACGGTCCGGGGCTTCATCTACCGGGGCGGCGGCTTCCTCGGCGTGGGCGAGCCCTCCGGCCACCAGTACCAGGGCCATTACTTCCAGCTTGCCCAGGCCCTGGGGGTGGAGAAGGAGACCGGCGCCACCCTGGGCTACGACAAGTACAACTGGCAGGAGCATCCCGATCACTTCATCCTCCGGGACCGCTCCGGGGAGGTGGACTTCGGCCACTGTCCCTCGGACGTCTACGCCCTGCCCGGGGCCCAGGTGCTGATCCAGCGGGACCGGGAGGTCCGGCTTTCGGCCAATGAATTCGGCGGCGGCCGGTGCGTCTACATCAGCGGCCTTCCCTACAGCTTCTCCAACACCCGCCTTCTCTACCGGGCCATCCTCTGGTCGGCCCACGGGGAGGGGGAGCTGCACCGCTGGTTCAGCTCCAACTGGAATGTGGAGGTCCACGCCTACCTGGACAGCGGAAAATACTGCGTCGTCAACAATACTAACGAACGCCAGCAGACCACCGTCTGGACGGACAGGGACAGCTATTCCGTGGAACTGTCCCCCAACGAGATCCGCTGGTATGAGATCGGGGAGAGTCAATGAAACCAAATATTCTCGTTTATTTTACCGACCAGCAGCGGGCGGACACCTGCGGCTGCTTTGGTCAAAGCCTTCCCATCACGCCGAATCTGGACGCCCTGGCGGCGGAGGGCGTGGCCTTCGACCAGGCGTTCACGCCTCAGCCGGTGTGCGGGCCCTTTCGGGCCATGCTCCAAACCGGCCGCTGGGCCACGGACATCGGCTGCTTCCGCAACAATATCATGCTTCCTCAGAACGTAAAGACCCTGGCAAATTACTTCACCGAGGCGGGCTACGAGACCGGTTATGTGGGGAAATGGCATCTGGCCAGCGACGGAGATGAACAGTACCACCAGCGGCTGGACTTCTTCGACAAGCCCGTCCCCCGGGAGCTGCGGGGCGGGTACAACGGCTTCTGGCGGGCGGCGGATGTGCTGGAATTCACCTCCGACGGCTACGGCGGCTACGTCTTCGACGAGGCGGGCCGCAAGCGGACCTTCGACGGCTACCGGGTGGACTGCATCACGGACATGGCCCTGGACTTCTTCCGGGAGCGGGACAAGGGCAAGCCCTTTTTCCTGACCGTGTCCCACATCGAGCCCCACCACCAGAACAATCACCACCATTACGAAGGGCCTCCCGGCTCCAAGGAACGGTTCCGTGACTTCCCCGTGCCGCCGGACCTGGCGGCCCTGGAGGGGGACTGGCAGGAGGAATACCCGGACTACCTGGGGGCCTGCGCCAGTCTGGACGCCAATCTGGGCAGGCTTCTCTCCCGGCTGAAGGAGGAGGGGCTGTATGAGAATACGGTCGTCGTCTTCCTGTCCGACCACGGCTCCCACTTCAAGACCCGGAACCGGGACGCGAATCTGTGCGGCGCGGACGATTACAAGCGCACCTGCCACGACTCGGCGCTGCGGGTCCCGCTGGTGATCGCCGGAGGTCCCTTCCGAGGCGGCCTCCACGTGGGGAGCCTGGTGAGCACCGCCAGCGTGCCCAAGACCCTGCTGGCCCTGGCGGGGGTAGACGTGGGGGACGCCATGATCGGGGAAAACCTGCTGGACGTGGTGGTCGGAAAGGACCCAAACCGGCCGGACCGGGTGTTCGCCCAGATCTCCGAGAGCCGGGTGGGCCGGTGCATCCGCACGGCAGACTGGCTCTACGCCATCCACGCGCCGAATGTGGACGGCAGCGCCGCCCCGGGGTCCCGGGTATACGCCGACGACTTTTTGTACGACCTGCGGGCGGACCCCTATGAGCTCTCCAATCTGGCGGGGGACCCGGCCTACTTCCCCCAGCGGGACGCCCTGCGAGAGCCGCTTCTGGACTGGATCGAGCAAACGGAGGGCTTCCGCCCCCGAATGGCCGGGGACTGAGGGGCCCCCGCTTCTGCCATGTATGTATCCCTCCCGCCCCCCGGCGGGAAGGTGCAAAATAACAAAAAACGAAGGAGGACAAAAAACAAATGCGAAAATGGAAAAAAGTGCTTGGCAGGCGGCTGCTGCCGCTTCTGCTGGCGCTGGTGTTGGTCATTGGGCTCCTGCCCGTGCGCCCACCAGCCTACGCAGAAACCGGCGATGAGCCGGGATTGAAGGTGACGACCACTGGCAGCGACGTCCATGTAAAACTGAATGACTTTGCGGACATGGGCGACGGAAGCTACGAAGTCGTCTTCAAAACCGGCGATACTTTGCCGGGAAACATCGGTTTCCTTGCCCGGTACAGCAGCGAGGAAGCATACGCGGGTACCTCGTTGGATTACAACGGCGCAACGAGTGTGCTTGCCACGCATTACACGACAGGGCTAACCCGTGTAAACAAGCCGGATACGGATGTGACCGCGCTTTGGAAGCCAAACACCGTGTACACCCTGACCCTTGCCGTTTCTACGGCGAATGGAAAGGGAACCGGAACCGTGACGCTCAGCACGGAGGGCTCCGATCCCGTAACGCTCTCTTATGAGCAAACGGACGCGGGCTACAAAGGAGAAGGCGGCTTTGCGGTCCGGCTCAACAAGGGCAGCACCCAGGGCACTTCCTTCACCATCAAGAGCATCACCCAGAAGGGCCCGGACGGCACCGTGAAGAAGACTGTGGATTTCACCAACTACAGCGGCGCTTCCGTCCCCTACACCGCCCGCGTCAACAAGAACAACGCCGAGCGGGACGATGTGGTGACCCTTGAGCTTATCAAGGGCGAGGCTGAGGAGCCCCAGAATGTGCTGGACTTCGTCCATATTGCGGGCTCGGACACCGATGCTTGGGACCAGGCCGCCAGCACCTTCATGGCCCACGGTATTCAAAAGTGGGCCAATGTCCCCGTCTATGCCCTGGAGGGTGTGGACCCGTGGAAGACCGGCACGGTCAAGCTGGAGTACACCGACCAGGGCGTGGAGGTCAACGGCGAGACGCGGCCCTCCGACTTTGGTATGATGCTGCGGGTGAACGACGCCGGCACCGATTTCCTGTACATCGGCTACTCCGGCTGCTCCCAAGCGGACAAAAGTTCCGCGACTGGGACCTATCCCACCGGCTGGTTCTGGCAGTACCGCCACGGGAACGGGCAGTTCTGTAAGACGCTTCTGTCCGGCGAGAACATCCCCGTCCCGGCGACGGACGGGACCCCCACGACTCTGGAAGTGACCATCAGCGGCAACAACCAGATCACCGTGGTGGTCAACGGCCACACCGTCACCGCGGATGAGATGACAACATGGTCCGTCGGCGGCAACGGCGACGAAGCAAACGCGCTGACAAAGCATTTGACCAATGCCAATATTGACAAGGCTGGCAAGGTCGGCATCGGCATGATCACCGCCGCTTCCCCCGACAATGCCCAGGCGAATGTTGTGGTGAACAAAATGGTCGTCAATGGCACAGAGTATACCCCCCCCCGCGGGCTGGACAAGTCTAAGCTGAACGCGGCCATCAAGGCGGCCGAGGCGCTGACCGAGGACGACTACACCCCCGAATCCTGGGCCAAGCTGAAAGAGGCTCTGGACGAGGCCAAGAAGGTGGCCGCCGAGTCCACCGATCCGGCGGAAGTGAGCGCCGCGGAGAAGGCCCTGACCGAAGCCATCAACGCCCTGGTCGAGGTCAACAAAGAGGTCGATCCCGGCCTGGAAGAGATCACGGAGCCTGTGGGCCACTACACGCAGTCCCTGACCTCCGGCGGCACCAGCACCCTGGGCGGCCCGGTGGTGAACGTCAACGAGGACTACTGGGGAATGTCCGGCAAGGCCCTGATCCTCACCGGCGTGGGCGACGATGCCCGGATCCCTCTGCTGGAGCTGAAGGAGAAAGGCCCCGCCGACGGCAGCTACGAATTTACCATCCGCACCACCTCCGGTTCCATCCCCAGCAGCATTGGATTCCTGGCCCGGTACAAGGATGAGGCCCATTATGCCGGTATCTCCATGGACTCCAACTCCGGCGTGGTGGCCCACTACACCACCTCCGATGTGGTGAACAGCGGCGCGACCCGGAACAACACCACCATTGGTTCCGGCGTGGTCCTGGTGCCCAACACCACCTACAAGGTGAAGCTGAGCTTCAAGGGCACCGAGGTGGTCTTCGCGCTGCAAAAAGAGGGCGAAGCGGACTTCACCGAGTATAAATACACCCTGAACAGCGGCACCTACTATACCGGCGAGGGCACCCTGGCCTTCCGGCTCCGGGGCGGCTACTCCCTGATCATCGACAATCTGGTCCAGAAAGACCAGAGCGGGAAAGTCCTTCAAACCCTGAACTTCGACGAGGGCGAGCCCAACGCGGAGAACTACCCGGCCTATCAGAACCGTGCGGAGACTCCCGCGCAGAATGCCGGTGTCGGCCTCTTTACGGTGCCCATCACCGAAAAGTGCCCCGACTTCCCCACCCCCAACAAGGCGACGATGCTCTCCTCCAGCGGCGTCTTCGTGGACAGCGCCTCCCCCATCGTGAAGGACGAGGTGCTGACCGTGCGGCTGACCAAGGGCAGCCACGGCCTGGTGTTCAACGCCAAGGACGAGAACAACTACTCCGCCATTTGGTACACGGGCGAAAAGTGGGTCGCCGGCGGCAAGAAGGACGGCAAGGATCTTGACCAGATCGAGCTTCCCAACATTGATCAGGCTCTGGACAAGACCCGCACCCTCCGGCTGGACACCATCAAGAACACCCTGACCATCAGCGCCGGCGCGGGCGGCACGGTGGCGGACGCCAAGACCTATCAGCTTCCCCAGAAAGTGACCGAGCTCTACGGCAAGGGCCGCGTCGGCGTTTACAGCGGCGCCAGCGAGGCCAGCAAGCTCCTGGTCGGTCAGATCGATCTCCGCTTCGCCATGGAGCTGGTCGGTCTGGAGCCCCCGGCAGACGCCGTCACCATTCAGTCCGATTCCATGACGGTCTACGTGGGCGGCAGCTTCCCCCATGTGTACAAGTACGTGTACGACGGGAAAGCGGCCTACGGCGTTCTGAGCGAAGCGCCCAGCACCAACATGACCATCCTCTCCGGCGAGCGCTCCGCCAGCTACACAACCAGCTCCCAGCTCGTCAGCAACACCGGCAGCGCCGCCATCTACAAGATCACCGTGGACAACGAGAACCTCAAGGCCGTGTTCACCGTGAAGCTGGAGGTCAAGGGCCACGACCTGACCCTGACCGTGACGGACGTGGACCAGCAGCTCGGCACCGTGCGGACCTTCCGGTTCGACGAGATGGACCTGCTCACCATGGCCGGTTACGGCGCGGAGGCGGCCCTGGCCGACGTCGGCTACTGGGGCAGCGCCACGGACTACTTCGTGTCCCTGGTGGGCGCCGGCAGCGATCAGGACTACACCGGCACCTACACCTATGCTCTGCTGACGGACCGGGCCGCCAAGACCGCCGGCGCCATCGAGAGCAATCAGGAGGACACCCGGCAGAAATACGTCCTGAAGCAGCGGGTCAGCAACACGGAAGTGCCCTACCTGGCCATCAGCCCCACGGCCTGGGCCTGGCAGTACTTTGAAAACAGCCCGGTGGACTCCTGGACCGAGACTGCGGAAATGTACTACGACCGCCTGCCCTACGCCACCGTCACCCTGGGCGGCGACGCCAACCAGGACAACGAGGTCACCTGGCAGGATGCCGGCATCCTCTACCGGGATATCATGATCCTTCCCTATGGCTACGAGGACGTCAAGAACGAGTGGATGTACATCTCCATGAATATGTCCAGCCAGGCCTCCCAGCCCTTCCTGCGGGTACTGGACACCGTCAAGGCGGCCAGCTACCTGACCGACGGCTTCGGCATCAAGGTCATGAACAAGGGCTACCAGGGCGGCGGCCATGACGACTCCCATGGCGACTACGACTTCGTGGGCCTGCAGCAGGGCGGCGCGGACGCCTTCAACAAGCTCATCGACGTGGGCCTGCTCTACGGCGTGAAGAACGGCGTTCACATGAACGTCTCCGAGTTCGCTCTGGACTCCACCGCCGCCACGCTGGATCGGATGAACCGCAACAACCTCGGCGGCATGGTTGGCGCGTGGAAGTGGTTCGACAAGGCGTACTCCGTCAATAAGAACTACGACATCTACACCGGCGACCTACAGCAGCGGATCATCGAAGCCTTCGGCAGCGACGGGAAAGCGGGCCAGGACGGCGTTCTGCCCCGGCTGGCGTTCGTCTATGTGGACGTGTACCAGTCCGGCTCCCACTACATCGCCGCCCAGCTCATGCGCTACCTCAACGAGGCCGGCCTGTCCGTGGGCACGGAGTACCCCGGCGACTTCGACCAGGGCGTCACCTTCGTCCACTGGAACACCGACCTGCACTACAACTCCAGCGGCCACCAGAGCGAGATTGCCCGGTTCCTGGTCCAGGGCAAGGGCGACATCAACGCCCCGGATAAGGCCCTGCTGGGCGCTCTGATGCCCGGCATCGGCGACTGGCGGAACACCAACAACTTCTCCGAGACGGTGACCTCCTTCTATCGCCACAATCTGCCCACCAAGTTCCTGCAATACTTCGATCTGCAAACCTGGACCCCCGGGCAGTACGCGGAGCTGACCGGCTACGGCCACAAGGTCGTCGCCCAGGTGGAGGACGACATCAACACCATCACCCTGGACGGCAGCCCCATCGCCAAGATCGACGTGAGCAGCGTCTATGACTACCTGGCCATCGACGGCAAGCAGCCCAGAGCCGCCACCAGGGCTGCGGTCTTCATCCCCTGGAGCCCGGTGGAAATGGACAAGATCTATTACTACAATGATCTGGACTCCAACACCTCCTGGACCCTGCCCAAGAGCTGGAGCGGCGTTTCCAGCGTCTATGTCTACGAGCTCACCGTCGCCGGCCGGAAGGCTGCGGGCACCGTGGCCGTTGTGGACGGAACGGTGGACCTCGCCACGCTGAAAAGCGGTACGCCCTACATCCTGGTCAAGACCCAGGAAGCCCAGGCCCACCGCTACGACGCCAGCGGCAAGGCCCTGGCGGACAAGCTGCCCACCCTGGAAGAGCATCCCTACGGCGAGTTCACCGGCATCCAGGATCCCGGCTTCACCCTGGGCCTGGAGAAGTGGACCGTCACCGGCGACAAGAGCGCTGTGACGATTCTTTCCGACACCATCGCGGACGTCAACGGCGAGACCCACGCCCAAGGCGACGGGGATCCCAGAGTATCCGTTGGTGAAACCTTCTCGGGCACCATCTCCCAGGAGATCACCGTGGAATCCGGGAAAACCTACACCTTCTCCGTCTGGGTCCAGTCCGCTTCCCGGCAGGTCACCCTGCGGGTGAAGAACGGCGGCACGGTCCTCAAGGAATACTCCGTGCCCAGCACCACCGACTATACCGTCAATTTCCGGCCCACCAAGTTCTGGGGCAGCCAGTTCCAGCGCCTCCGTCTGGAGGGCATCACCGCCCCCGGCAGCAAGCTGACTCTGGAGCTGGAGATCGAAGCCGGCGAGGGCGCTGTGCAGTTGGACGACTTCCGGAGCTGGACCTGGACCGGCACGGTCAACCCCAACGTCACCAGCGGCAAGTATTATTACTACGAGGACTTCGAGAATCTGGATGAAAACTGGGGTCCCTTCGTCTCCGTTGTCGGCGGCCAGCCCAATATGCACCTTTCCTACACCCTGGAGGGCCAGACCATCAAGACCTTCGCCATTGACGGCACCTCCTTCAATCTTCACCTGCCCAACGGCGGCGACGTGGCCCGCAGCACCTCCACCACGCTGAAGCTCCAGCCCGGCAAGACCTACCAGGTCACGGTGGACTACCGGAACTTCCGCGAGATTCTGAACAACGCGGAGACCATCCGCTTCAACGGCGAGCAGGTTACCGCTCTGCAGGGCTACAATGTGCCCTCGACTCAGACCTTCTTCCTCCTCGCGCGCCATGAAAACGGGGAAACGGGAGAATATATCGACTTGTTGCCCAGCGAGTTTACGGAGATCGGCTTCTCCGCCGTGCCCAGCACCAAGACCGCCACCCTGGTCTTCACCGCCCAGGAGGGCGATTACCTGGCGATCTACAAGCCTCAGACCGACGACTCCTACATCTGCATTATCGACAACTTCCGCATTGTGGAGCTGGACGAGACTCACGCCCAGCATCTCGATCAGATGGAGCACCACGAGGCCAAGGATGCCACCTGCACCGAGGACGGCAACGTCGAGTACGACTACTGCCCGATATGCAAGAAGTACTATGGTGTGGACGGCGTGGAGCTCACCCAGGAGGAAATCGTGATCAAGGCCCATCACACGAAGCTGACCCACGTTGCGGCCAAGGATCCCACCACCGAAGAGGAGGGCAACCTCGAATACTGGTACTGCGAGGCCTGCGGCCAGTACTTCCTGGATGCCGACGCCACCAAGCCCACCACGAAGGAGGCTGTGATCCTTCCCAAGCTGGATCCCGGCGTGACCCCGCCGCCCAGCACGGAGCCCACCGATCCCACGAAGCCGAGCGTCACGCCTCCCACGCTTCCCAACATTCCCACCCCCGAGCCGGGTTCCTCCGCCACGCCCAGCCCCGCGCCCGGCACAACCCCCGGTTCCAGCGACACGCCTAAGACCGGCGACCCCACGCCCATCCTGACCCTGCTGGCCCTGATGGCCGTCTCCGCCGCCTCCGCGGCTGTCCTCGCCTTCACTCAGAAGAAGCGGGCAAAACGGTAATTTGATCCCCAGGCGCCGCCGCCAGCGCGGCGGCGCCAACGGAAACGCGCAGAAAAACACGCCATCCGTCCTCCCTAGAAGCGCGGATGGCGTGTTTCGTTTTTCAAAGGGCCCCCTCCCCTTGCCGCCCGGGCCTGGGCGGTACCCTCCTTGTATTCGCTCACCGCTATCGTGGTATTGTATGGTTCTTGTAAAGTGAAAAGCCGCGGATTCATTTCCGCGGCTTTTCACTGTTATGCTATCTTTTTTTCATTTTGAAGATTTAGGGAAGATGACCGTGATAGTTGTACCTTTTCCCTCTGTGCTTTGCAGTTCTATTTTTGCATTATGCAAGCGGGCTGCGTGTTTGACGATAGATAATCCCAAACCAGTACCGCCAAGCTCTTTGGACCGGCTCTTGTCTACTCGGTAGAAACGCTCGAAAATGCGTTCCCGATGCTCCGGCGGGATACCGATTCCCGTATCAGCTACCGAAAGGCGAACGCCATCCGAAAGGGGTTCTACTGATACTTTTACCGTTCCGCCCTGTCGGTTATACTTGATTGCATTGTCCGTAAGGTTATAAACAATGCTTTCAAGAAGCTGCGGGATACCATATACAACAGCACTTTGACCCTCTACGCTTAAGGAGACGCCGGCGCTTTCTGCCTCTCGGGAAAGGGACTTCACGGTTTCGGCAGCCAGATCATAAAGATCGACACGCTCCCGCTTCATGTTCTCCGCCCCCTCGTCCAAATGGGAAAGGCGAATAATATCTTCCACCAAAGCGATCATGCGTCCGGCCTCGCTACGAATTTGAGAATAGAACCTCGCCGTATCTTCGGGGCGCACCATGCCGTTTTCCAAAAGCTCCGCGCACCCCGCTATGGTATGCAGCGGTGTTTTGAGTTCATGGGACACATTCGCCGTAAACTCCCGGCGCATCTGTTCTGCTTGCTCTTTTTCCGTAACGTCAAGCATGAGAAGCACAGCGCCGGAGATATTGCCGCTCTCTCTGACTGGGTTTAGCGCAAGCTGGTATTTCCCGCCGTTCAAGTCTATGATTTTTTCTTTCCGCACACCGCTTTCTATCCCCGAAAGAAGCTCCGATAGTTCAAGATTGCGATTGACCGATAAAATATATTTGCCGACAGCGTTTCGAGTCGTTCCGAAAAGGATACTTGCGGCTCGATTGATCCCCAAAATCACGCCTTTTGTGTTCAGAAGAATAATACCCTCGGCCATATTTTCCGTAACTGCTTCAAATTCCTCCTGCTTTTGCAGAAGTTCCTTTTCCTGACCTCGGATCTGGCGCTGCTGGGCATCGATCCGCCGGAGCAGCGGAGATAACTCGTCGTATCCCTCATTATTCAGCGGATCGTCTAAATTGAGCTGATTTAAGGGAGCGGTAATGTTTTTGGAAAGGCGGTGCGCCAGCCAGAAAGATATTACGATGGCAATCACAATGATCATGAGGATGGGCTGCGTCATGCCAAGAAGCAGCGTCAAAAGTGTACTTTGCGCGACAGAAAGCCGGACTACCGTTCCATCGGACAGCCTTTTCGCGCTGTAAAGTGTGCGTTCCATCAGCGTCGCGGAATACCTGGCGCTCTCGCCGTAGCCGGTTTCAAGCGCCTCCTTGATTTCCTCACGGGCAAGGTGATTTTCCATTTCAGAGGAATCCGCTTCGCTGTCGTAAAGCACGTTGCCATCCGCGCTGATCCATGAGACGCGGTATCCTTTGGGAGAAAGTCCCTCAAAATATTCTGCCCCCACAGCCTCGACGCCCTGCGCTGCCAGCTCCGTCTGCGTTTTCAGTTGATTCCGCTGAACATTTCCAAAATAATCATAAAGCACACAGAGAAAGAGCGTCACGGAAGCAAGAAAAACAGCGATCGCGACAAGACAGATGGATCTGAAAATTCGTTTTGTCATTTCTCCGCCCCCAACCGATAACCTACACCTCGCACGGTTTCAATGCAGTCGCCGCAACGTCCCAGCTTTGTCCGCAGCGTACCAATATGAACGTCCACCGTGCGGGTTTCCCCTATGTAAGAATCGCTCCATACACTTGTGAGAAGCTGGTCCCGGGTAAACACCCGGCCGGGATTTTCCATAAATTTTCGGAGCAGTTCGTATTCCTTATATGTGAGCTCTACGCGCTCCCCATCAATGAGAACAATGTGCTGCGATGTGTCCATGCTGATGCCGCCAATCGACAAAACTTCGTCCTTTGACGGCTGCGCGACGCGGCGGAGGACCGCTTTTACACGGGACACCATTTCCATCATGCCGAAAGGCTTTGCAAGATAGTCGTCCGCGCCGAGGTCAAGCCCGATCACCTTGTCGTATTCGGTTCCTTTGGCAGTAGCCATGATGACCGGCACTGGATTGCCGCTTGCGCGCAACTTTTTCAAGATACTGATACCGTCCTCGCCGGGAAGCATAATATCAAGAAGCACCAGCTCCGGGGTGTCCTCTCGCAGCGCCTCCCAAAAGGACCTTCCATCCGAAAAGCCCTTTGCCTCAAAGCCCGCGGCGTTCAAGGTATAGATCATTAAGTCACGGATTCCGTTATCATCTTCTACACAGAAAATCAAGAAATTCACCTTCCTTTCAGGGAATGGAAAAACAAGCCTATAATAGCACCTTTCCCGGCTTTTTTCAATCTCCTGGTGCCTGCGCGCCTTTTTCCCCGGTGACGGAAAACAACACCCATCCGGCAATATTCGTGGCATGATCTCCGATCCGCTCAAAATACTTCGCCACCATCAAAAGGTCCAGAGCATATTCTCCCTCGTTAGGATTTTGCGCGATTAAAGAAATCAAACTGTTTTTGATTTCAATAAAGTAGTCATCCACTATATCGTCGGAAGCAATGACCGCTTCAGCTATGGAAGTGTCCTGCTTCACATAGGCGTCCACGCTGTCTGTCACCATCTTGATCGTTGCTTTTGCCATTTCCCGAATTTTGATATGTTCGGGCAGCGTTCTGTCATTCAGAAATGGCAGAATTTCCGCAATATCCTCCGCTTGATCTCCGATCCGCTCCATATCCGTTATCATTTTCAGGGCAGCGGATATTTGCCGCAGATCCCGCGCTACCGGCTGCTGCTGGAGCAGCAGCCGCAGGCAGATGGATTCGATCTGCCGTTCCTTTTCGTCTATTTCATGGTCGAGCGGGGCAATTTTCGCCGCCAGCGCATCGTCCTTTTGAATGAGAGCGGAAGCCGCCAGAGAAATCACTTCTTCGCACAGCGCCCCCATCTTGATAAGCTCCTGACCCAATGTATTAAGCTGCTCGTCAAATCGCGTCCTCATTATCCAAACCTCCCTGTGATGTAATCCTCAGTGCGCTTATCCTCGGGCTGGGAGAACATTTTTTCCGTATCTCCGAACTCTATCAGCTCCCCCAAAAGGAAGAATGCCGTTCTATCCGAAATTCGTACTGCCTGCTGCATATTGTGAGTGACGATCACGATGGTGTAGTCCTTTTTCAGTTCCATCGCCAGATCCTCGATCTTGGAAGTGGAAATCGGGTCCAGAGCCGAGGTGGACTCGTCCATCAGGAGAATGTCCGGCTTCACCGCCAGGGCGCGGGCGATACACAGCCGCTGCTGCTGACCACCGGAGAGGCCCAGCGCGTTCTTTTTCAGCCGGTCCTTTACTTCGTCCCAAATGGCCGCGTCCCGCAGGGATCGCTCCACAATGTCGTCCAGCCTGGCTTTGGCACGAATTCCGTGGGTGCGGGGACCATAGGCCACGTTGTCGTAGATGGACATGGGAAACGGGTTGGGTTTCTGAAATACCATGCCAATATTCTTGCGGAGTTCTGTCACGTCCCGGCCGGGGGCGTAAATTTCTTCACCCCGATAGGTCAGAGAGCCGGTCACTTTCACGCCCTCGATCAAATCGTTCATTCGGTTGATGGTACGCAGGAATGTGGATTTCCCGCAGCCGGACGGCCCGATCAGCGCCGTGATATTGTGTTCGGGAATATCAATGCTGATATTCTTCAAAGCGTGGGTTTCCCCGTAATAAAAGTCAAGATTCCTTGCGGAAAGAATGGTTTCAGCCATAGGTCAACTCCTCCTCAGTTTTTTGCCGAGAAAACTTGCGGAAAAATTGATGATGACCGTCAGGATCAGCAGAATGGTCGCAATGGAAAAAGCGACCGCGAAATCCGCGTTTTCTTTGGCGTAATGGTAAAGCGCAACGGTGAGCGTGGCGCCCGATGCGCCGGAGAGCCGGTTGATGGAGAAGCTCTGCATCGCCATACTCATTCCGGCGGTATACATCAGCACGGCGCTTTCTCCCACCACACGACCCACGGCGAGAATACATCCCGTGACGATCCCGTCAATGGAGGACGGCAGCACGACCGTGCGGATCATGTGCCATTTTCCGCTTCCCAGGCCAAGCGCGCCCTCCCGATAAGACTGGGGTACTGTTTTCAAGCTCTCTTGCGTGGACCGTATAATGGTTGGCAGGATCATCATCACCAGCGTCAGGGAACCGGCCAGCAGCGTCTTTTGCAGCTTCAGCGCCGTACAAAAGATAATGACGCCCACAAGCGCGTAAATGATGGAGGGTATCCCCGCCAGCGTTTCGGAGGCAAACTCGATGGCCGCTACAAACCGCCGGTTCCGGGCATATTCGGTGAGATAGACCGCCGCACCAACGCCCAGGGGAAGCGCCACGATCAGCGATACGAGAATGACAAAAAGCGTATTTTTGATGGCCGGGAGAATGCCCACCGTACCATTGATGACGCTCTCAGCAGTGGATAAAAACCGCCAGTTGATCCCGCCGATCCCCCGAAACAGGATATATCCGATGAGAAACAGGAGCAGTCCTGCAGTGATCGCAGCACACCCGTACAGAAGGACCCGTCCTATGATTTCATAGATTTTTCGTCTCATTTAAGCCTCCTTCTCCCGTTTCAGAACCAGGTTCAAAAAGGCGTTGATCAGCATGATAAAGAGGAACAGCACAAGCCCGATGGAAAACAGCGCCTGCCGTTGTAAACTTCCGTCCTGGGAGTAGTTCAGCTCAATGGAGATACCGGTGGTAAGAAATCGCACCGATTTCGTAAGGGCCGGCATATTTGCCACGTTTCCCGCCACCATCATAATGGCCATGGCTTCTCCGATGGCTCGTCCGATTCCCAGCACCACCGCCGCGGCGATGCCGCTTTTCGCCGCAGGAGCGGAAACGCGGAAATAGGTTTCCAGCTTTGTTGCACCCAGGGCCAGGGACGCTTCCTCATACTCTCTTGGCACCGCTTCCAGCGCCGTCTCCGAAAGAGAGATGATGGAGGGCAGGATCATGATTGCCAGTACAATGATTGCCGCAAGAAGGCTGTCTCCGGCAGGCAGATGGAGCCAGCTGCGAAGCGCCGGAACCAGAACGCACATTCCCACCAGACCGTAGACCACCGACGGGATACCTGCCAGCAGACTGACCGCCGGGCGAACGACATTCGCCACCTTTTTTGGCGCGACTTTGGCGAGAAATACCGCCGTGAAAAAGCCGATAGGTACGCCGATGACGATGGCTCCGGCAGTTCCGTATATGGATGTAAGGATCAACGGGAGAATCCCGTACTGATCTTGGCTCGCCGCCCAGGTCTTTCCGAAAAGGAACTGGAAAAGGCCAATTTCCCGAATTGCCGGAATCCCTGAGATCACGAGATATATGGTGATGAGCAGGACGAACCCTACTGCCACCAGTCCGCATAGGGTAAAGAGGACCTGCATGGCCCTCTCTACCGCTTTTAATTTCGCCCTTTTCATATCAGTTCGGATACACAGCGCCGGCCGCGGTAATGTACTCCGCCGCTTCCTCGCTGGACGCGAAATCCAGGAATGCCTGTGCCGCTTTAGAAAGTTCCACGCCATCCTTGGTGACCATCACAAAGGGGCGCTGGATGGTATAGCTCCCGTCCTTGACGGTGGCCTCGCTGGGGGCGACGCCGTTCACCTTTACGGCGGCTACTGTATCGTTCACGGCGGAAAGGGAGGCATAGCCGATGGCGTTTTCATTAGAGGCCACATTCCCAATGACGTCGCCGGTGGAGCCGTATTCATTGGTGTAAACGCAAGCGCCTTCCACGCCCACGATTTCCTCAAAGGCGCTGCGGGTCCCGGAACCGTCCTCACGGCCATAGACCGCGATAGGCGCGTCCGCGCCGCCAAGATCTAGCCAGTTCGTGATCTTCCCGGTGAAAATGTCCGCGATCTGCTGCGTGGTCAGATTCGTTACCGTATTCTTTGGATTTACCACGACCGCCACGCCGTCCAGCGCCACCACATGAGCCACCGCGCCCTGGTCCACTTCTTCCTGCTTCAGCTCACGGCTACTTAGGCCGATGTCGCAGGTGCCGTCCAACACGCCGCTGATGCCGGAACCGGAACCGGTGCCGGAGTAGTTGACGGTGATGTCCGGTTCTTTTTCCTTAAACGCTTCGGTCAGCGCGCCCATCACGTCCGCCATGGAGGTGGAACCGTCCGTGTTGACCGTTCCCCCTTTTTGCTGCGGCAAGCAGCCTGCAAGCGCCGATACCATGAGTACTGCGGCGAGAGCTAATGTCATAAATTTCTTCATCTTAAAATTCTCCTTTGCTTTTATTTCCCTTTTGGGTACAGCTACATGATAGCCTCGCAAAATCAAATCCGTTATCTGCTTCATGTAAAATGGATGTAAAATTTACTCGCATTACATAACTGCATGTCCGCCGAGATCGCCACCTGCGGTGGCGGCTGTGCATCCTTCGGACACTGAAAGTTCTGATTGGGTATCCGGCGCAAATGAAAAAACGCTATGTAATCGGATGAACCTTTTACATAGCGTTTTTCAATTTTCCGTCTACTTGGCGCAAGTCATATTTTTGCGAATGTTTCCTTATGGCTCACGCGCTTTCCCAGCGGTCTCCTTTTCAATAGCCAAACTGGCGCTTTACGATTCGAAAGGGATATTCTGCCTTGCATCGTATGGAGGACTTGCGGTTTTCAAGATACCGCTCCCAATTCGGTCCGTTTTGGGTAGGGTTGATTTGATCAGAGGCCCCCTAAAATCCCGCTTTCTTCAGCTCATCCAGCATAGCCGTCCTGCGGGGATACGCGGCTTTCCATGCTCCGCACAAGGATCGCGCGGCCGCCGCGCCGTCTGGGTAGGTGTTCAGCTTCGACAGATAGTGGATCAAGTACCAATAGGCCCTCCGGCTGCTTGCGCTTGCCATTTCTGCTTGCAAAAGTTCCATATAGAGATCCCGCACCTTTTCCGCTGACCAAGGCTTTAGCGCATTTTCGTATCGATCCAAGGTGTTAAGCCGCGCCGCCTTTTTCAGCGCTTGAAATAGGCGCTCATATTGTCCGTCCAAGGCCAGAAGATCCAGTGCCGAATACCGCATCGCCGGCAGCCTCAGGATCTCCTCAAACAGAGCCGGCCACTCCTCTTGCGAGGTGATCTCCTTTAGTTTTTTAACATAGGTCAATTCATTCTCTCCGCAGGAGAATATAAGGAAGCGCAGCTCTTCTCTGGAAAGCTCCGTCTGCCCCGTCTTTTCATACAGCTCTACGAGCTGTTCACTGTACCGGCTGACCAAAGCGCGGTTATCCTGGTCGATCGTCTTGCTCTCCCGCAGCAGGTCGATCGCCTGCTGGTAATTCTGTTCGTCAACGCTCTGCTGGATCTCCTTCCGGCGGACGATCGGCAGATAGCGAAACCGTTTGGTATAGCTCCGCATCTCATCCGGCGCCATGTGCAGAGCTTCCATAGTATCCAGCCGCCACTGGAAAAACTGCTCGATCCGGTAATCAGAGGGATCACCGGCGATCAGCGAATCCAGCAGCGCCAAGTTTTGCTCCAACTGCCTTTGCTCCCACGCGCCTGTGAACAGGGTGTTCCAGATACTCTCAAAGTCACCGGTCGGGGACGCCCTGAGAGCCTGGTACATTTCCTCTTTTTCCGAGGAATTCCCCTCCTTGATCGCTTCCCGCCATAAGCTTTCACAGGTCTCCAGAACAATCGACAGCCCGCCGTCTGAATCATCCATGTCCTGTTCTATGATCAATTCATAGGTCATGCAAATCAGATGAAAGGCATCCAAGACCATTCCCGCGTCCATCAGCTCCGAGGCCGTGTCCTTTAGGAAAGCATCCACTTCCGTGCAAAAATCATAGGCATCGTCATAATCTATGAAACCATCGGAGTCAGACGAATTATGGGCAAGATTCCGCAGCTCCTCTTTCCACTCCTTCATCTGATTCTTGGGAAGCTGCTTCGTATGCCGCAGTACCAGTCGCTCCTGTATCCTGGCGTCTTTGCTCGCAAGCTCCATCAGGAAAGCGCGTAATTCTCCCTCCGGCATTTGAGAAACCGCTTCCTGCCAGGAGATACGTTTCTCAGAATCGGAAGCCGGCTGTTCCTCAATATCCGCTTTCTCCAACGCGAACAGGACCGCCGCCATATGCTTGCAGGCGGTGTCGTTCATGGCGTAAGGGCAGGAGCAATGGAAATGCGTCGCTTCTCCGTCTTCTATGTCTATGGACACCTCGTAGTCTTCCGTTCCCTGCACTATGGCCGTGATCTCGTTTCCATTTTTATGAAGATCCGTTACCCGGCCTTCCATCCAATAGTTCCGCCCCCGTTTCAAGATCCAGGGATGAAACATTTCACGCCAATCCTCCGCCAGCAACAAAACTCACCTCCCTAACCGTAACGTCCCCTTGTTCCGCCTACATCAAAGCGGGCCCTTTCGGAGCGAAAGGGCCCTTGCAGGAAAGCTGTCTTATATCCTACTCATTGTCGCGCCAAGTGCCGAGACAGGCCCGCCGGCCCTTACCGCCGCGCCACGTCGTAGATGACCTGGCTGATCTCGGAGCAGATGGCGTAGATGCCCCGCGCATCCAGGGTGCCCTGGGCGCCGGAGGTCAGCACCACCGCCCCGTCGCCGCTGGCGGGATCGTAGGACAGCAGATGGAACGCGCCGTAAGCGCTGCCGGTATGGTAGTAGATCTCCGGGCGGCTGAACATCCCCTCCTGGAAGTCCAGAGGCTGGGCCTGCCAGAAGGTGCCATCACTATTTATCTGGAATTGGATCTGCTCCATCAGGGCGACGGACTCCCGCGTCAGGATCTGCTCGCTGCCAAAGGTGCCCCGGTTGATCAGCACGGACGCCATCCGCGCCAGATCCTCGGAGGAGGCCGTCAATCCTCCCGCGAAGTAGGTGCCGTCGATCCCGGGAAATTTCGAGCGGTGGCAGGCAAGCTGGGCGGCCACAGAGCGGCCCACCTCGCCGTTGGACCGGTAGAGCGTGGCGATGTACCTGGTGTCCCGCAGTTCTCCGGCCTCCAGCGCGGCGTCCACGCCCAGCTTGTTCCACATTCCCTTGTTCAGAATGATGTCCAAGTGCCGGTTGGACGCCCGCTCTAATACGATCCCCAGGATAGAGAAAACATAGTTATTGTAGGCCCAGCCCGCGGGGTCCCCCGGCACCGCCGTGGTGTAGCTCTCCGGCTGGAGCAGACGGCGCGAGATATCCACATAGCCACGGGGTTCTGCGGGGCCAAAGGGCATGATCGTGGTGGTGTGCGTCAGGCAGGTACTCACCGTGATCGGGATGATGGGGTGATTGGGGTTGACCACCGGATCTCCCCAGTAATTGGAAAGCGGATCGTCCAGCCGCAGGATCCCCTGCTCCCGAAGGAGCATTACCGCGATCCCGATGGCGATCTTGGTGATGGAGGCGGACCGGATCTTGTGCATGGGGGTCATGGGGTCGACGTCCTTGGTCGCCCAGCCATAGACATAAGACTCCATCGGCAGTCCGTGCCGGATCGTCGTGACCTGCACGCCAACCGCGCCATACTTTTTGGCGGCAATTTCTACCGCCTGCTGGATCTCCTCCGAACGCATTTCTTCTGTCATAGCGTAAATTACCCCTTTCTCTTTTTTCCCCGGCGGGTCGTCCCCGCTGAGGGCGAAATGAATGTCAAAATATCGGTTAGATTGATTATAAATGGAAAAAACTGGAAAGTCAAGCGAGAACAAGAGATTGTCGCCTTTGCGGCCGCCCGCTTTCTTCCTCCTAGGGAGGCGGGGGTGGCCGCAAATGCAAAAAGGGATTGAATTTTATCCTTTTTTCCTGTAAAATGGTCTTATCCTGCTCCCGGGAGGCGAGGGTATGCTCCGTGTTTTGCTTTGTGATGACGACGAATTGTTTCTAAACCGTATGAAAAGCCGTGTGGAGGCGTTTCTGAGCAGTCAAGGGGAAGGGTTTGAGATTTTGGCCCACACGGATACGGCCAGCATCTCCGACCGGGAGCTGGAGCTGTGCGACCTGGCGCTGCTGGATGTGGACCTGGCCACCCCGGAGGACGACGGCATTGCCCTGGCCCGGCGGCTCCGCGCCTTCCGCCAGGACGCAGTGCTGATCTTCGTCACCAATTTCATCGAGTTCGCCCCCGCCGGCTACGAGGTCAGCGCCTTCCGCTATGTCCTCAAACGGGATCTGGAAGGAATTTTCAATACCTATCTCAGCCAAGCCCTTGACCGCATTCGGTTGGCGCGGGAAGTCTACACGGTCTGGGTGGACGGCAATCAGATCGATCTGCCGATCAAATATTTGGAGCGGCTGGAGGTCCTGCGGCACAACATCGAGATCTTCCTGCGCCCCATCCCGCCGGAGACGGAGGGCAGGCGCTATCAAATCCGGGGCACCCTTTCCGAGATCGAGCAGGACTTGGAGATGAGCGGGTTCCTGCGGGTCCATAAGAGCTATCTGGTGAATATGCGGTTCATCGCGAAGCTGTCCAGCAAAGGGGTCGTCCTGGACAACGGGACGGTTTTGCGCGTCAGCCAAATGCAGTACAATGAGATCAAGCAGAAATATCTTCTGTGGAAGCAGCCGAGGTGATGGGTATGGAACATGTGCTGACCGTTCTTTGGGCGCTGATCGACGATTTGGCGCTCTTACTGTTCCTGTCCGCGTTTTTGCCTGTGAAGCGGAATCGGACGCAGATCATTCTCGGTTATCTATTTTTCACTGCCGTGCAAATTATTCTTATGATCGTGATCCCGCGCACCCTCCGTCCTATATCCACCTTCATCGATCTATTGCTTGTTTCTTATTACCTGTTCGACGGCAAATTGTCCGCAAGGCTCCTCCTGTGCGTGAATGCCTTCCTGATCTCGGCCGTCATGGATGCGGTCGCCGGATTCGGAACCGCAGCAATTCTTGGATTGTCGGTTGAAGAGTTTACTTCCCGAAGATGGCTGTATACCTTCGTTATTACTTCGGAAAGGCTTTTCACGCTCCTGGCCGCCTACCTTTGGAAACATTTCTCCTCTTTTCAGGGAGTCCGGATGCGGGGCCAGTGGCTGCTCCTGGCGCTCTCTTTCCCCACGTTAAGCACGGTCTTTTTATGTATGCTGTTCTTTACGGCGCCGGATCAGCCCGATCTCTCCGTTGGCGCGGTGATCCTGAGCGTCGGTTTGGCGCTGGCGAATATCGGCATCCAGTTCGCCATCTTCTCCCTGGAAAAATCCACCCAAAAGGAGCGGGAGGCAGCCCTGATGCGGCAGCAGATCTCCCTGCAATCGGAGAGTATCACCGCCCTGGAAAAGAGCTACCGGGCCCAGCGGCAGAGCGTCCATGAGTTCCGCCATCATTTGCAGACCCTTCATACCCTCCTGGACGAGCAGCAGTATTCCAAAGCCCGGGAATATCTGGACGCCCTCCAGCAGACCCAGACCGTCCGGGTGTTCAGCGTGAACTCCAAAAATCCCATTCTGGACGTGGTGCTGAACGAAAAATATCAGGCGGCCCGGGAGAAGGGCGTCGCCATGCAGATCCAAGTGAACGACCTGTCCGCCTTTCCCCTGCCGGAGGACGCCACGGTGGTGCTGCTGTCCAACCTGCTGGACAACGCCATCGAGGCGGCGGAAAAATGCGCCGGGACCAAGGAGATCACGTGCTGCCTGCTCTTAGAGGACAGCCTTTACCTCTCCGTAAGAAATACCTCCCCGAAAGTGACCATCCTCAACGGGCACATCGTCACCACCAAGGCGGACAGGCTGAACCATGGCTACGGCCTGGCAACCATTCGCGGTATCCTGAACCAGTGGAATGCGGAGTACACCTTCGACTACTCAGACGGCTGGTTTCAGTTCGCGGCGGAGGTCCCCCGGCCCCAATAAACACCTCCCATTTGGAGAAATGCTCCGGCTTTTGCCGGAGCATTTTTTGGTTACATTTTGTTACTTTTCTCCAGTTGTGCCAGAAAATCTCCAGTTGTGCCAAACCCCTTGATTTTCAAAAATCAGCGCGCTATATTGGCATCGAGGGGTGAAGTTGTGAAACATTTAATTTCCCATTTCGTCGATATCAGCGTCCAGCGGAATCTCATTCCGCCCAGTGACGGGCCCTGGCTGCAAGACTGCCTGGAAAAGTGGATCTCCGCGATCCTCGGTATGGGGCTGCTCCTGACCGTCGGATTGTTGCTGTTCCCGCCGGTTCCTACGCTTATATTTATCGCTTCCTTCCTGTTCCTGCGGCAGCGGACCAGCGGCTTCCACATGAAATCCATGCCGGGCTGCCTGGCAGTCTCCCTGGCGCTGGAGCTGGCGGCGCTGGGCGTGATCTATCCGGTCCTGACACGTTCGACAGCCGCTACGGTCCTGGCAGTCTCCGGTTCCCTGGTCTTTGCCCTGTCCCCCTTCCGGCATCCCAACTTCCCACTGACGGATCGAGAGTTCAGTGCCAATGACATCGGCTCTAAAGTCCGGCTGTTGATCCTCATAGCCTTAGCGGGGGTTTCCATCTGGGCGAATGGACTGGACTGCCTGTACGGCGTCACCCTAGGGGTTGCACTGGACGCAGCTTCGCTGGTCCTGGCACATATACAAAATTATTTCAAGAAATGGAGTGACAGACAATGAAAAAGAAGAAGAAAGCGCTGCTCCTGGCGGGCGGCTGCGCGGCGCTGGCTCTGCTACTTGTTGGGGGCTGGCTGCTCTGGCTGTTTTTGCAGCCCAAGTTTCAAGAGACCCTTTCCATTCCCAAGGAGGCCAAGGTGATCCTGCACTTTTCCACCCTCACAGCCTCCGTGCGCCCAGCCTATATGCGCTCCGAACTCTATTTTTACGGCGAAGACGGCGCGGTTCTGGACGCCTATCGGGAAGAAGAGGAATGTGTTGACCATTTCATGGTCGGGGGAAAGAACGCGACCTGGTTCTTCTTTCAGGATCATACCATCCAGGTGGACAGCGAGGGGACCCACGATCTGCCCGGCGCCTCCGGCACGGGAATTTTCTGCCACCACAAAGGCGGCCCCCCTCAGACCGGCTACATTGAGGAGCTGGACACCGCCTATTGCCTGCTGAATGTGGGATTCAGTGCCAAAGAGAAGGACCCCAGCTACCTGAGCATTGTGCGCTTTGTGTCCATGGACAAGAATTATGACGTCCAGATCCAGGGCTATCTAAATAATCTCTCCTATAATCGGGAGACCAAGCAATTTTTCTGCTTTGTCGCGAACGGGGAAAAGGGTCTGACCGACAGCGGCCTTCCGGGGTACTATGAAGGCGAGGGAAGATGCTGCTATATTCTAAACTACGACGAGGCGTCCGGGGAATTTGTGTTGGACGAGGATCCGTTTATTTTTGGCGATACCCCTCCCATGGACAATATCCGTGAGACCTCCTACCTGTGCGCCGGGGATCGGATCTACTGCCTGGAGACCTTCGTTTCCACCTCGGACAGTCCCACCTACGATCTGTTTCTGACCACCTTCGATGTCGCCTCCGGGGAGGTTTTGGACACAAAGACGCTTCTGGAGGGCTCCCCCCGGGATGAAGAATTGGGTTACTGCGTCTTCTACGGACTCAATG
Source organism: uncultured Oscillospiraceae bacterium (assembly GCA_947625965.1). GTDB lineage: Bacteria > Bacillota > Clostridia > Oscillospirales > Oscillospiraceae > Faecousia. The sequence goes on along the minus strand of CANQQO010000012.1, from coordinate 10,861 downwards.
ATACCCAACATGCCCAGCGGGGAGGAACGCTCTTTTTCTTTGCGAACCCCGAGTGGGTCTTCCGGGTCCAGAACGGGGAGCAGATCTCTCAGCAGCAGATCCCCTTTGTTTTCTCCGACGCAAGCAGCATCAGCTCCACCGATCTGGAGGAGCCTGCCACCACATTTCGAGATGTCGCGATCCAGGTCAGCAACGACGGTAATGTATTCGTAATTGCCCAATACAAAGACAGCACAATCAAGATCTTTCGTCTGGAGGACGGCGGCGCCTACACCCAAATCTGGGAGGGCCGGCGGCCCAAGGGGCTGGGCGATGATATGTATTTGACCAGTTTTATGCTGATCGACGAGCCTTGAAAGAACGGTGCGTGTAGAGATGAAAAGAGAGCGACTGATCTGCTATTTCTTGGTGCTGCTTCTATGCGTCGTGCTGATCCTGGCCATGTGGGCCAGCGGGGGAATCAGCTATCTTCGCTAGGATGGGCGTGGTCATCACGCCCATCCTGGAAGCGCACAGTATGGCCGCCGGATCGTCCGATTCCCACCCCGGCGGCGGCCGCGAAGCGCAAAGACCAAACTTTCTACATCTTTTTTAAGGGAGCGCTGTATTCCCAAAAAAAGGTGTTGACAAATGTAAACACCTGTGGTATGATGGTCCCATCAAAAAGAAAAGGAGGATACAGATGGAACCGAAAAACAGTCTGACCCCTGCGGAGTGGAGCGTGATGGAGGCCCTCTGGGCCCATCCCGGCGCCTCCGGCCGAACCGTTACCGACGCCCTCCGCGCCTCTACCGGCTACCACCGCAGCACGACGTTGACCCTTCTGCGCCGCCTGGAGGAGAAGGGCGCGGTCCGCTCCGAGAACCAGGAGGGCCGCAAGACGTTCTATCCCCTGATCCCTCGGGAGGACGCGGCGCTGCGGGAGGCGGAGGATGTGCTGAGCCGGGCGTACCGGGGCAGCGTGAGCCTGCTGGTCAGCGCCCTGACCCGGAAGCAGACCCTGCCCCCGGAGGAGCTCCAGCAGTTGCGGCAGATGCTCGCGCAAATGGAGGGAGGGGAAGACCATGGTTGAGTGGATCCTTTCCTCGTCGGTGCTGATTTTGATCGTGGCGGGGCTGCGGCTGTTCAAGACCCGGCTTCCCGCCCGGGTGCGGTACGCCCTTTGGGCGCTGGTGCTGGTGCGGCTGCTGGTGCCTGTGAGCGTGGGCAGCCTGACCTTCAGCGTGGGCGCCGTGGTGCAGGAAGCGGAGCGGACCCAGCCGGTGCAGAGGATCGTGGAGGCGGCCCGGCGGCCTCTGGTCCAATCCCTGGCGGACAGCCCGGCGGAGGGCCTTCCCGCTGGCCCCGCCCCCTCCGGCGAGCCTGGGCCTTCGGAGTCGCCGGTGACGCCCCCGGCGGGCAGTCCGGCGGACGTTGGCCCCGCCCTCTCCGGCGCGCCTGAGGCTTCCTCGGAGACGCCGGAGACGGCCCTGACCCCCGCGCCTCGGGAGCTGACCCTGGCGGGGCTGCTTGGGACCCTCTGGGCCGCCGGCGGCGTGGTCACAGGCGGGTACTTTCTCTGGGTGAACGCCCATCTGGCGCGGAAGCTCCGCCGGGACCGGCGGAGGCTGGAGATCCCGGAGAGCAAACTGCCGGTGTACGTCTCGCCCCAGGCGGAGACGCCCTGCCTGTTTGGCCTTTTCGCGCCCAAGGTGTACCTTTCGGAGGAGGCCGCGGCGGACCCTGTGGTCCTGCGCCATACCCTGGCCCATGAGCAGACCCATTTCCGCCATGGCGACCATGTGTGGGCCCTGCTGCGGGGCGTATGCCTGGCGGTCCACTGGTATAATCCCCTGGTCTGGTGGGCGGCGGTGCTGTCCTCCCGGGACGGGGAGCTGGCCTGCGATGAGGGCGCCCTGGCCCGGCTGGGGGAGGAGGAGCGCCGGGCCTATGGCGAGACGCTGCTGGATCTGACGGTGAGCAAGCCCGTCTCCCCGCTGGTGACCGCCACCATGGCGGGAGGCAGCAATCTGCGGGAGCGGATCGAGGGCATCGTCCGCAGGCCACGGACCTCGGTCCCCATTTTGGCGACCCTGGCGCTGGTGGCGGCGCTGGCGGTGGGCTGCACCTTCACCGGCGGGACGGAGGACGGCCAGTCCGATCCCCCGCCGTCCACCACCGGCGCCCAGGATTCGACGACGGGTGCCTCCACCGCCACGGACGCGCCTACGGAACCGCCCACTCAGGCCCCCACAGGCGGGGAAGCGGTTGACTGGTATGTCCAGGAGCCTGCGGCCCCACTGTCCTATGCCGACCTGACCACCAAGGACCTGCCCTACTCCGGGGCGGAATGGCTGATCTCCGGGGAGAAGGGCTCCGCGATCTACGAGGTCTACGTCGAGGGCGGCGTGCTGGAGGTGCTGAACGCGCGGAGCTTTGGGGACCCGGTCCACACCATCGACCTGCCGGAGGAGCTGGCGACGGCCGTTGCCCTGGGCGGGGACGGCCGGGTGGGCTATGTGGCCACCAGCGCCCAAATTGCCGCCGTAGACCTAAAGACCGGGGAAGTGCGGACCCTGGTGGAGGGAGGCCGGCTGCTGGACGCGGTCATGGTCAGCTATGACGTGATCTATTACGCGGCTGATACCGAGGACCAAACCGCCATCTTCCGGCTTTACATTCCCGAGGGGAAGATGGATCTCATTTACGGGGGCATCCCCGTGTACCCGGCCAGCGAGTTCCGGCTGATCCCCCCGGAGACCACCCTGGGCAAGGTGGGCTGGACCATGATGAATCCGGAGATGATGGCCCTTCTCACCCAGGAATACGCCAACCCAGACAGTATTTACAAGAATACCAGCCCGGAATTCGACTTTACCGACGTGTGGGGCCAGCCGGGGCAGATCGACACCTATCAGCAGCATTCCCTGGCGCGGTTCATCTGCCAGGCCATTCAGGAAAAGTCCGGCCTTCTGGCGCTGGCGCGGTGCTGGTACGACCCGGTCAAAAACGAATACACCCAGGAGTTGGGGGCCATTGACGACTGCTTCACCGGCACCGGCCTTTGGCACGACCACTATGACCCCGAGGCGGAAGCCCCTGCCGTTCCTCTGGTGGACTTTGGGGACTGGACGGACATGGGAGTAGCCCCCCTGCCCCAGACCAGGGAGGAGCTGCTGGCGGAGACGGCGGCCCAGGACGCCTTCACCGGCTGCCTCTACGCCGCCCCCTATGCGCGCCCCACCCTCTACGCCGGGAGCCCCCTGGTGCAGATATTGGCGGAGCCGGTGACCGTTTTGGAAAACTCCCGGTACTACAACTACGCCATCACCGAGGACGGCGCGTTGATGCAGGTGAGCCCGGACGGAAGCGTCCGCAACACTCTCTATCGGGCCCAGTATGGCGAGCTTCGGGATGTGGACTACCAGTGCGGCATGGTGTTCCTGCTGGACGGGGACTATCTGGTGCAACTCGATTTAACCACCATGCGGCAGCGGACCATTTTGGAGGCCGAGGCCATGGTAGACTGCCGGTACCTGGCTGAAAATGAGGTCTACATCTGCCAGTCCAAGGGTCTGCACCAGATGCAGTACATCCTGAACCTGGAGACCCGGAGCCTGGAGGAGACGTTCATCAACTAAAGAGCTTTGGCGGAGAGACGGCCCCACCGGGGGATGCGACCGCCCGCTGCGGAAATGGGCGTTGATTTCAAGGCCGCTTCCCCATGCCGGGCCGCCCCTCAAGAGGCCGCCAAAACAGCGTCCCTCCGGCGAAAGCCGGAGGGACGCCTTTCTATTTTGCGCGGTTTGACGGCTCAGTCCCACATGGAGGAGGCCGTGGTGATCTTTACTTGGAAAGCGCTCGTTCCGCCCTCGGAGAACACCGATACGCCGGTATCCTCGGCGGCGGGATAGATCTGGGCGGCGCCGGCGGCGGTATAGCCGCCCGAGAACACCTCTACGCTCGCCTTGTCCACATAGATGTGGATCGTCACAGAGCCATCCTCCCGCCGCTCCGTCACCGCCTGGGAAAAGCGGATGGAGGAGGAGAAGCCGCCCAGCTTGCTCCGGTCCAGGGTCAGGGTGTCCGTGGTGAAGTCATACTCCACGCTGACGCTCTTCTCCCCGTTGGCGCGTACCAGCACCCCCGCCTGGGTCGTGCCCGCGTCCGGAGTGATGACCACGTCCAGCAGGTAGGCGTCGCCCTGGAAGTCCAGGGCTTGGGCGCCGGAGACGGTCAGAGTCGTGTCCAGGGCCACATTTTCCGCCGGGAAAACGGATTCGGCGTACTCCTGGACCGGCTTCTGTTTCAGGATCAGCTTGCCGTCCTTGTCCCGGACCAGGCTCATCTCCAGGTTCAGGTTGTAGGTGCCGTTGAAACGGGTGTTGCCGCTCAGATCGTCCACCCGGTTGCAGTAGTCCCAGGAGTTCATCCAGTTCCAGACAATGACCCGGTCCTGGGTGTCCCCGTTAAAGGAGTCGCCCAGATAGTAGGTCATGCCGGCGTAGGAGTCGTTGCCAAAGTTCATGACCGCGGGCTCGGCATACTCCGGGTCCGCCACAAATTCCCATTTCCCGCTGGCGTTGGTGAAGTCGCCCACCTGATAGCGGCGGCCGCCGTAGCTCAGGACCCATTTCCAGCCGTCTTCGCCCTCGATGGGCAGGCGCACCAGGTCCGGGCACTCCGTCTCCACCCGCAGTCCGGCGGCGTTTTCATATTCGCCGGGGGCGCCGTTGTAGGTGGACTCCGGCGTCCAGTGGATCAGGTCCGTGCTGGAATAGATCCGCAGCATACCGCCGGCAATGACCATGAACCAGGTGTCCTGGTACCGAAAGACCTTGGGGTCCCGGAAGGCGTCGGACTGCACCGGGTCCTCCCGCCAGTCGATGAGGACGTCGTCGCCGTTCAGGGTGCCGTCGGCGTTCTTCCCCCGGTAGTAGGTCCAAGTCTCGCCATCCTCGCTGTAGGCGGCGATCACGCGCTGGCCGTTGCCGTTGGCGGTGATGTACAGAATGACGCCGCCGTTCTCTCCAAACAGGCCGGAGACATTCTCCGAATCCACCACGGCGCAGCCGGAGAACATGGTGCCGTACTCGTTGGGATAGAAAGCGATGCCCTTCTCCTCCCAGTGGATCAGGTCGGTGCTGGTGGCGTGGGCCCAGTGCATGGCGCCCCAGTCGGTGCCGCCGGGGTAGAACTGGTAGAACTGGTGCCAGGTGTCCCCCAGCTTGAACAGGCCGTTGGGATCGTTGCCCCAGCCCTCCTTGACGGAGTAGTGGTACAGATCCCGGTATTGCTCGGAATAGTATTCCTCCTCGCCCCGGCGGAGAATGTTCAGCCGGTAGGCCAACTGATAGCGTCCATCCTTGGAAGTGAAGATTTGGAAGTGATTCTGGCCAGGATTCAAAGCGACAGGGCCGGTGACGGTCTCCCCGGTGTCGGAGAGGATCATCGCCTCCGCGCCGCCGGAGGTCTCGGTCTGGATGGTCACGGCGTCGCAGTCGCTGGAAACATACTGCTGATAGACATACCATCCGTTGGAGAGCAGATTCCCCGCCTGCTCCGCTTCGCCGCTCTGGGCCTGAAGGGAGAGGCCGGTGAGGACGGGGGCGGAGCCCGCCTCGTAGACAGCCAGATGCGTATTCTCAAAGGTCATGGCGCCGTCGCTGGCGCACAGGCCGACCAGGCCGGACATCAGGACGTCGTTCTGCCCCCGGTCCTGGGCCATGATGTAGTCTCCGGTGCTGCAAATCAGGGTGTCGTCCACGAAGTAGGCGATGTGACTGTCGATCATGGTGACCTGCATATGGTAGGTGCTCTGCTCCTCCACGGCGACTTCGATCCCCAGGGGGATCTGCTGGCCGTTTTCCACCTTGTACAGCTCCGCCCGGTCGGTCAGGGCACTGAGGCTGGCCACATAGCAACTGTCATGGTCCTGCGTAGACTGGAAGACCAGGGCCGCCAGGCCCGCGTCGCTATCGGTGAAAGTCACGTCGGCGGCGTATTGGAAGTCCTGATCGGAGACGGTCTCGCCGCTGAAATAGTAGCTGTCCCAAGTCTCCCCGTCGAAGGCCAGGCCCGTCTCCGTGGCGCTCCAATGCTCCGGCAGGGACGGCTGAGTGGAGGCGGTGGTGCCGCCGGTGGTTTCGGGGGGAGTGTTGGTCGCGCAGGCTGCCAGCAGCAGGACCATGTAAGCGGCCAGGCACAACAGGGCAATGAATTTCTTACTTTTTTTCATGTCGTTCCTCCAAAAAATGGATCAGGCAATTTTCCGCAGCAGGTCCAACACCTGCTGCTTTTCCGGCATGGAGCGAATGGCGCCCTTCCGTGTCGTCACAAGGTAGGCCGCCGCGTTGGCGAAGCGGAGCATGGCGGTCAAGTCCTCGGCGGTCAAGTCCTTCAGGCCGTTTTTCAGCACAAAATCCAGCACGCAGGCGCAGAAGGTGTCCCCCGCGCCGGTGGTCTCGATGACGCCTCCCAGCCGGAAAGCCGGTACGAACACCCGCACCTCCCCGCAATAGGAATAGCTGCCCTCGGCCCCCGCCGTCACGCAGAGCAGGCGGATATTGGGATAACGCCGCCGCAGGATGGCCGCGCCGAGGTCAAAGTCCTTCTGGCCGGTCATGAATTCCAGCTCGTTGTCTGCGATCTTCAGCACGTCGCACTGACCCAGGCCCCAGTCGATCTGCTCCCTCGCCTCTTCCAGGCTGGCCCACAGGGGCGGCCGGAGATTGGGATCGAAGGAAACGAGGGCGCCGCCCGCCTTGGCCAGGGAGACGGCCTTTTTTGTGGCCGCCCGGACGCCGGGATGGGTCATGGAGAGGGAGCCGAAGTGGAAGATCCGGCACTGGGAGATCGCCGCCTCCGGCACCTCTGCCTCGGTCAGCAGCATATCCGCGCCGGGGTCCCGGTAGAAGGAAAAGTCCCGGTCCCCGTTGGGAAAGGTCTGGACAAAGGCCAGGGTGGTGTGGGCGGCGGGGTCCGCCGTCAGGTAGGTAAGGTCGATCCCCGCCTCCTCCGCGACGGTCCGAAGCTGGCGGCCAAACAGGTCGTCGCCCACCTTGCCCACGAAGGCGCAGGAGCGGCCCAGCTTTTTCAGCATGGCCAGCACATTGCAGGGGGCGCCGCCGGGATTGGCCTCAAAGAGGGGATTGCCCTGGGGGCTCCGGCCGTTGGCGGTAAAGTCCACCAGCAGCTCTCCCAGGGCCACCACGTCAAATTTTTCGCTCATATGTCCGCTCCTTTGCATACCAGGTCGTATTTTTCCACGTCCATGAGGACGCTGCCGTCGGCTTCGAAGCTGATGGCGTCGGCGCTGGGATCGGTGTAGATCATGGTGGTGGCGGCCTGCTCGCCGTCGTTGACGAACAGCTCCATACTGTGCCGGTCCAACACCACCCGGAGCTTCAGCTCCCCCCGGCGGGGGCGCACCATAAAGTCCCGGACGTTGACGATGTCGTGGGGGAAGCCGCAGCGGGTGCGGTCGATCCGGAGGGTGCTGCAATCCGGCTTGAAGCGGACCGTGGTCATGTGCTCCCCGTCGCCGGCCACGTTGAGCTTGAACCAGCGGTAGGTGCCGCTCTCGCTGGCGGGGCGGATGGTGATGGTCATGTCCAGCACCCTGCCCCGGACATTTTGCAAAGTGGTCATTCGGGAGACCAGGACGTTGCGGTAGAGGATCTGGTAGCTCCGGTAGCGCTCCAACTCCCGGACCGGGTTCTGGATCAGCCGCCCGTTTTTCACCGACAGCTCCCTGGGCAGGGTCATTTCCCCAAAGAAGCGGATGCCCAGGGCCTGGCACTTGGAGGTCTCCCAGTTCTGCATCCAGGCGATCATCACCCGGCGGCCGTCGGGGGTCTGGAGGGTCTGGGGGGCGTAGAAGTCCAGGCCGTAGTCGATGGCCTGCACATTGTCCCGGATCAGATGCTTCCGCGCCCGGTCGAATTCCCCGATGAGGCAGAGGGTACCGTTGCCGGCGTGAAATTCCAGGCCGATGGAGGTCATCTCCTGGGGGCTGGTGAGCAAGACGTACTTCCCGTCCAGGGGGAAGAAGTCCGGGCACTCCCACATCCGGCCATACTGGTTGTGACAGGCGGCCAAAACGCCGGCGTAGCGCCAGGCAAAGCCGTCCGGGCTCTCGTAGAGCAAAATGGCTCCGCTGCCGTCCGGCGTCCGGTTGCCCGCCACCAGGTAGTAGGTGTCCCCCTCCTTCCAAATCTTGGGGTCCCGGAAGTCGCAGACGCTGCCCCCCTCTGGCAGGTCCTTGGCGGAGATCACCGGGTTAAGCGCATATTTTTCGTAGTTCAGCCCGTCGCCAACGGCCACGCACTGGGTCTGCCGGTCCCGCAGGGTGCCGTCTTCCTCCCGGATCTGGCGGACGCCGGTGTAGACCAGCAGTTGCCGTCCGTCGGGAAGCTCCACGGCGCTGCCGGAAAAGCAGCCGTTCTGGTCGTATTCCTGATCCGGGGCCAGGGCGGCGGGGAGCCGCTCCCAGCGGATCAGGTCCCTGGACTTGACATGGCCCCAGTGCATGGGGCCCCACTCGTTGGAATAGGGGTGGTACTGGTAAAAGAGGTGGTATTCCCCTTTATAGAAGGAAAACCCGTTGGGATCGTTCATCCAGCCGATGGTGGGGGTGACGTGGAAGGCCGGCCGCTGGTCCGCCGGAATGAAGGGGCCGTAGTGGGCCTCAAATTCCCGGGCCTTTTGCAGTTCTTTACTGATCATCCGTCGATTCCTCCCCTTCGGTGACAACGCGGATCCGGTCCTCCGGCCGCAGATGGTTCAGGAAGACCTTCTCCATCGGAAAGGTACACAGCAGCATCCCCGCCCCTGGCACCGCCAGGAGCAGAAACGGTACCCACAAAATCAGCGCCAGCCCGCCCAGGGTGAAAAACGCCACCTGCAGGGCCCGGATGGGGTGCAGCAGAAGCAGCAGGTAGCCGAATTTCAGGGTTTCTCCCGCCTTGCCGGTGAACCGGGCGGCGTAGGCCGCCAGGTAGACCGTCCAGGTCAGGCCGGCGCACCACAGGATCAGGGCGACATAGTACAGAAATCCCAGGGCCTCCCCGGTCATGTACATGGTGCGGAACACCAGCACATCCACCGTCAGCAGGGCCATGACCCCCAGGCCGGTCAGCCCCGTCAGCACGGAGCGCCGGAATTCCTCCCGGAAGGTCCCCCAGAAATGCTGCCACAGCTCTCCCTCGTCCATGCGGATGGTGTGGTAGGCGGCGGCATAGAGCGCCGTGGTGGCCGGGCCCATGGTGAAAATGGGCAGGGAAAACACGACCCAGAGCACGCTCAGGCAGATGCAGTCCCCGATCCGGGTCAGGGCGGTCATCAGCGGGCTGTCAATTTGAAAAATCTGGCGCATGGGAAGTTGTCCTTTTTCCTTTCGTCAGGGTCTTGTGTACTCCCGGAGGGAGGTGAACAGGACCGAATTGTTTTCCGCGAAGACCTGAATGGTCTTGCCGCTGGCCCCGTAGAGCCGAACGGTCAGGGCCGCCAGGCCGTCGATGTAGAAGATGCCCACGGAGCCCTCCTGGACATAGGTGAAGGAATAGGTCTGGCCCGGGGTCAGGGTGACGGCGGTTTCGGTGATCATGGTGCCGCCCTCGTTGAACTGGAGGGACAACGTCCCGTCGGCGGGGGAGAGAACGATGAACTTGTTCTTGTCCTGCCGGCCGTTGTAGTCGAAGCTCAGGCCGAAGGTACCCTCGCCGGTGAAGGTGAACTCGCCCTTCAGCAGGAAGCTCTCATAGCAGGTGAAGGCGTCGGCATAGTTGTAGGCGGAGCCGGCGTCCACAAAGACGTGGGTGCCGCCCTCGCAGGGCAGGGTCCGGCGGAGGGAGAAGCTGTCCGCCACGGCCTGCACCGGCGCCAGGGCCAGGGTGCCGTCCTCGTTCTGCACCAGCTCCTGCACCGCCAGGTTTCCGGCCCAGCCGGACACGTCCTGGGTGGAGGAGACGGACTCGCTCCGGCGGGCCCAGCCCACCATATACTTGTGGGTCCCGTCCTCCACGTGCTTGGCCGCGTAGAACAGCTTGCCGTCCAGCCGGACAGGGTCGCCGTAGGGGCCGTAGGGGGCGCTGGCGGTGGCGTACCACAGCGTGTCGTCCTGGGCGGAGTAGGTGATGTAATAGGTGTCGCCGATCTGGAAGGTGTCGCTGCACTCCAGATTCCAGAAATCGCCGTTTTTCGCCTCGTCGTTGGTGAAGATGACGCCGTCATAGTGGGCGTTCTCCAGATCCGGGGACAAGGTGTATTTCAAGATCCGGGCGGTGCCCTGCTGGGAGGCGGTGATGGTCAGAATGATGTTGCCGGTGGCCGGGTCCACATAGCCCTGGGGGTCCCGGAAGTCGTTCTTCTGGCCCAGATCCGCCGGCGGCGTGATCTCCCAGCCCTCCAGCTTTTCAAAGGAGGTGGGGGTGTCGCCCACGGCGACCATGACCTTCTCCGCGTATTCCAGCACCTCGCCGTTGCCGTGGCCGGTGTAGAAGAAGTAATACTTCTCCCCCACCTTCACCACGGAGCCGGTGCCGATCCAGCTATCCTGGCCGCCGCTGTGGTTGGCCTCCAGGATGGGATCGTCGTACTCGGTGTAGGTCAGAAAATCGGTGGTGGTGGCCAGGTATACCGAATGGTTGTAGGAGTCCCCGGCCTCCTTCAGGTAGTAGATGTAGTAGGTGCCGTCCTCGTAGTAGGGCATGGGGTCGCCCACATAGGGCTGACTGGTGCCGTCCACGGCGGGCAGGAAGAAGGCGCTGTACTCGTAGGCCTCCTCCTGGCTTCCGGGGCTCCGGAGGGAGGAGAAGTCCTTGTCGTTGCCGGAGTCGGCGGGGGTGTCCCCGGTGTCCCGGTCCCAGCCGGCGTAGAGGGT
>CANQQO010000011.1 GCA_947625965.1 uncultured Oscillospiraceae bacterium | reverse complement strand
TGGGAGCCCACATGGGGGATGGCCTTCCACTCCAAATTGGGCAAAAACAGGGCGGCCACATCCAGATAAATGTTGAGAGACATGAAAAAGGGCCAGAGCAGGATCGCCGCGGTGAGCGTTCCCGGCCCAAGGGGCCCGATCCGCCGCCGCTCCAGGATCACCAGGAGCGCCGCAAAGACGGCGGTGAGCACATAGGAGACGAGGAAAAACGCCAGGCTGAGCCAGCCGTAGGCCACCCAGACCCGCCCGGCGTCATAGCCGAACAGCGGGCTGAGCGCAATGCAGAGAAGCTGGACCAGCAGCAGGCTCACACCCATCACCCCCAGAGGAAGGATGGACGCGGTGAAGTCAAACACGGAAAACCGCTGGGAGGCCGTATGGCCCGGAGAAAAGAGGCTCTTTACCAGGGCCCGGAAGCGGGTAAAGAAGACCGTCATATGCCCGCAGGCCCAGCGGAGCCGCTGGCGGAGCATGATGGGAATGGTGGTGGGCTGCTCGTCGAACAGCTCCGCCTCGTCGCAGTAGAGGATCTTCCGGCCATGGGCGATCTGGTCGGCGGAGAACTCCCAGTCCTCGGTGAGGGTGACGTACTCCCAGCCCTCCGCCACCAGCTCCGCCGGGAACAGATAGCCGGTGCCGGAAATGCGGGTGCTGCACCCGCAGAGGGTACGGCCCCGGGCCTCGTACCGGCAGGCGGCCAGGAAAAAGATCCCATACAGGCAGGACAGGTAGTTGCTGCCAAAATTGCCGGAATTGCGGTAGGAGGTGATCACCTCCCGACAGCCATTGGCCTGGAAAGCGTCGTTCATCCGGCGGATGTAGGAGGCGGTCAGGACATTGTCGGCGTTGATGACCAGAAAGCCGTCCAGGCCCGCATCCAGGCCGTCCTGTCGGAGCTGCCGGAACAGGTAACGGTAGGCAAAGCCCAGGGTCCGCTCCTTGGGATTGTTGTATTCGTAGACGGTCGCGCCATGGGCCCGGGCGATGGCGGCGGTTTGATCTGTGCAGTTATGGGCTGCCACAAAGACCCGCAGGTTTTCCTGGGGATAGTCGCTTTTCCGAATGCTGTCCAGCAGCGCGCCGATCACCGGCTCCTCATTCCGGGCGGAGATGATGACGCCAAATCGCCCCAGCTTCTTCGCCGGGGGGTAGACCTTCCGGGTGAACATCCCCATGACGGCGAACACCTGATAGTGAAAAAGCATCAGGAAAAAAACGCACCAGAGGACGGCAAAAACGGTTGCGACAATGTCCAGATAACCCATGACAGCCCATTCTTTCTACCACAGGGGCGGCAAGCCGCCCCTATGGCTGTTTTTATTCCGGTCAGCCGCCCAGGTTGACGCCCTCGGCGGTCGTCTTGACCCACTGATAATCCGCGGTCGCGTCGGACAGGGTGTACTTGCCCATCCAGCCCTCGGCGTCGGGAGTGCCGCACCAGTAGTTCATCAGGATCCGGCCGGGGGTGGAGGGCAGCGGCGTATCCGCGGAAGCCTCCACGGTGTAGACCGGCTCGCCGTCCACGGTCCAGGTGATGGAATTCTCAGTCCAGATGAAGCCATAGGTGTGGAATTCTTCGGAAGCATCGAAGCCCAGCTCGTACCAGTGCTCATGGCCGCCCTGGCCATCCACAAAGTAGTTGAACTGAACGCCGGTGGTGTCCTTGCCCAAAAATTCGATATCGATCTCGTCCCAGGGGTTGGGGTTCCCGTCCAGGCCGATGTCGTAGTTGCCGGTGCAGGTGAAGAAGGTACTGGCGGTGCCCTCCACCTTGGCCGGCTTCATGCTGACGGTGTACTCGCCGTAGCCGTAGTGCAGGGCGGTACGGGCCTCGCCGGCATAGTAGCCCTGCTCCACCTCGCCCTTGGCGTCGGCGATGTGCAGGTGGAGCTGGCCGTCGGTGAAGGTGACCTGGTCGCCCTTCCAGAAGGTGTTGAACACGCTGCCGTTGGACCAGCCGTCGGAAGCGAACACGCTGCCATTGGCGGGGGCGCCGTCGGCAAAGTTGACGTCCAAGCCCTGAGTCGGGATCTCCTTCCCGCCCTGGCCTTCCTCGGGAACCAGGGGCGCGCCCTTGGCGGAGGTCTTGATGTACTGGTAGTCGGCGGTGGCGTCGGACAGGGTGTACTTGCCCATCCAGCCCTCGGCGTCGGCGGTGCCGCACCAGTAGTTCATCAGGATCCGGCCGGGAGCGGCAGGCAGCGGGGTGTCGGCGGAAGCCTCCACGGTGTAGACCGGCTTGCCGTCCACATACCAGGTGATGGAATTCTCGGTCCAGCGGAAGCCGTACTCATGGAAGCCCTCGGAGGCGTCGAAGCCCAGCTCGTACCAGTGCTCATGGCCGCCCTGGCCGTTGACGAAATAGTTGAACTGGACGCCGGTGGTGTCCTTGCCCAGGAACTCGATGTCGATCTCGTCCCAGGGGTTGGGCTCGCCCTGGGCGTTGATGTCGTAGGGGCCGGTGCAGGTGAAGAAGGTGCTGGCGGTACCCTCCACCTTGGCCGGCTTCATGCTGACCACATAGTCGCCGTAGCCGTAGTACAGGTTGGTGCGGGCCTCGCCGCTGTAATAGCCCTGCTCCACCTCGCCGTTGGCGTCCCGGATGCCCAGGTGCATCTGGCCGTCGGAATAGGTCAGGCAGTCGCCCTTCCAGAAGGTGTTGAACACGCTGCCGTTGGACCAGCCGTCGGAGGCGAACACGTTCCCGGTGGGATCGGCGCCGCCGGAGAAGTCTGCCAGCATGTCGCCGCCGAAGGGGGTCTCCGGCGCGCTGGCGCCGGCAGTGGTGCCCGCAGGCTCCTTGCCGCCGGTGGTGGTGCCGGGCTGCTTCTCCTGGTTGCAGGCGGTCAAGGCCAGGACCAGGACCAGCGCCAGGACCAGTGCGTAGATGCGTTTACTCATGGGTTTTCACTCCTTGCTCTAAAATGGTCCGGCGCTCTGGCCGGACAGGTTGCCTGCATCATACCAAAGTAGGCACTATGGAGCAAGGGGCGTTTCCTAATCTGCTGATTTTTTTCGTAAAATGTCAGCGCTTCTCCGGCGTGGGGCTCAGGAGGATGTTCAGGTGGAACACGCCGTCCCGGGCGGAGGCCGTCATGGCCCCGCCGTATTTTTGGACCAGCATCCGAATGCTGCGCATCCCGAAGCCATGGGAGGAGGCGTCGGCCTTGGTGGTCAGGGGCAGGCCGTCTCGGAAGGTCAGATCTCCCTGGTAGTAGTTGTCCGCCTGGATCGTCACCATGTCCCCCTGGGCCCGGACGATCAGGTTCACCACCCGCTTCTGCCGCTCCTCCACCGCCCGGACCGCCTCCAGGGCGTTGTCCACGATGTTGCCGAAGAGGCAGTACCGGTCCCCGTCCTCCAGGAAGGACAGCTTCTCCCCGTCCACCAGGCAGGAAAAGCGGATGCCGTTCTGCTCGCAGTAGAGGCTCTTCTCCGTCAGCAGCACGTCCAGGAGCTTGTTGCCGGTCTCCACCTTCATATCGTAAATATTGATGCTCTTTTCCAGGTCCTGCCACGCCTCCGGGCCCATGGGGCCCCCGGCCAGAGCGGCCAGCTTATATTTGATATCGTGGCATTTGATATTGATCAGCTCGATGGTGTCCTTGGACATTTCGTACTGCCACTGGCCCTGGCGGATGGCATATTGCAGGTAGGCCACCTCCTGCTCCAGGGCCCGGCTCTCAATGGTTTTGGAGGCCAGCAGCAGCACGATGCCGCAGCAGATCACGGAGAACACATTCCCGGACTGCCGCAGCACCAGAAATTCCCACCGGTCGAACCGGTTCTCCCGGAAGGTACTCAGCCGGGCGAAGTAGATGTCCTCCACCGAGCAGAGTACCACCGTCACTGCCAGGGCCAGGGCCGTCACGGCGAACATCCGGTAGTCGATCCGCCGGTCCGTGATCCGCGCCCCCAGCCTGCGGAGGAAGAAAAAGTACACCCCCGCCGCCCCCAGGGCCAGCAGGGCATAGTACATCAGATGGTAATTAAGGTCGAACCAGTTCCCCCAGCCGTCGTAGAGGCCCATGGCGTCCCCGGTGCACCAGACGATCAGATAGAGTTTGTAGCACAGATTCTGGGCGGCATAGGCCACGCCGCACAGCAGCACCACCAGCTCTGCCGGCTCCTCCAGACAGAAGCAGACATGGCCCACGGAGCAGGCAAACAGCAGCAGATACACCCCTGTCCGGCCCAGCACCGTGCTGCCCACCGCCGGGTACACCATGGCGGCCAACCGGGCCACCACCAGCATCACGGCGGCGCCCGCCAGGAACCGGAGGACAAAGGAGCGCCGCCGGGCCAGGCGGTACATGGTCAGGGCGTAAAAAATATACAGCTCCCCCAAAAATTCCAGCAGAACGGACTGAAAGGCAAATCCCACATTCATTTTTGCCCGCCTCCTGTTCCGGCGTACCAGTCCGTCAGCTCCGCCAGGAAGGCGGCCCGCCTGGGCCGGCTGATCTGAAGGGCCTGGCTGCCCACCAGCACGGTGCTGCCCTGGACCCGGACGATGAACCGGGGGTTGACCAGATAGCAGCTGTTGCACCGGAGAAAGCCGAAGGCCCGCAGCTCCTTTTCCACGTTGGCCAGGGCGCCGGTCATTTCGATGGTGTCGTCGATCAGATGGTAATAGAGCCGGTGGTTCATGACCTCCACGAACATCAGCTTGTCCGTGGAGATGCGGCACAGGCCCCCCGGCAGGTTCACGGTGAAGCTCCGCTCCTCCTGCATCAGGTAGATGTCCAGGGCCTTCTTGAATTTCAGGGAAAAATCGTAATAACTCACCGGCTTGAGCAGATAACTCACCGCATCCACCTCGTACCCCCGGAGGGCGTACTGGATCAGGTTGGTGATGAAGATCAATGACACATTTTTGTCGAATTTTCGCAGGGCCAGGGCGGCGTCCATCCCGTTCATGCCGGGCATTTGGATATCCATAAACACCACGGCGTAGACGGTCTGGTAATCCTGCAAAAACGCCTCGCCGTCCGTAAACCGGGCGATGTGAAATTCCTCTCCCGCCTCACCGGCATACCGCGCCACATATCCCACCAGCTTTTCCGCGGCGGCGTCCTCGTCCTCCACAATGGCGATGTTATGCAATGGGCTTCCTCCTTCCCCATGAACAAGCAAAAAACGGATCTTGCGTGCAACCAATATAGCATATTTTTGAATCGGTATCAACCTTTTTTCCTAAAAATTCGATGTCCAGCGGGCAAAAATCCATGTGCAAAAAACAACCGCCCCTTTCATGGCCGGTTCCGCTTTGGGAGAAGAAGGGAGGCCACACCATAGATCAGTTTCTGAAACCCTGAAAAGCGCCCCCAAGGGGCTCTGATTGTCGGCATCCTTTGCGTCGTCGTGGTCGTCTTGACGATTTCCTTCTCTCTGATACGCTCCATACGATAGCTCAAGGCCAGGGACCGTGAAGGTCCCTGGCCTGGGTGTTTTAGGTTTTCTATGATCTTGTGTAAGATCACCCATCCGAGCGCGGCCGGCTGATTCCCCCGCCTGGGCCGGTCGTTATCTGGCGCGGGACAGGCGGCCGTCGTTTAGCGCGTAAGCGATGGGGCATTTTTCGGCTACGGCCATGTTGTGGGTGACGATGACCACCGTCAATCCGTTTTGATTCAGCTCCGTCAAGAGCTGCACCAGCGACTCCGCGTTTTGCTGATCCAGGGCGCCGGTCGGTTCGTCCGCCAAAAGCACCTCCACATTCATCGTCAGCGCCCGGGCGATGGCCACCCGCTGCCTCTGGCCGCCGGACAACTGATTGACCGGTTTTTTGATGGCGTTTCCCAGCCCTACCTGTGCCAAAACCCGCCGGGCCTTTTGGTCGATTTTCCTATTGTATGTGCCGCCGATGATGTGGGGCAAAACCACATTATTCAGGGCGGACTCCGTACCGATCAGGCCAAAGCTCTGCAAAATGATGGCAATTTTCTTGTTCCGCATTTGGCATTTTTCCCGATCGGACATGGCGGAGACATCCTGGCCCCGGAAGAAGTATTTCCCGGATGTGGCCGTATCCAGGCCCGCGAGAATATGCAGCAGCGTAGACTTCCCGGAGCCGGAAGGCCCGGTGATCGCCACAAAATCTCCGGGATTGATTTCCAGGTTTACATCCCGCAGCGCGTAAACCTCCGTGGGCTTTCTGGGATTGTACACCTTTTCGATGCCGGATAATTGGATCATTTCTAGTCTCCTCCCTGAAGCAGAAAGATGGTGGATACATTGCGGAACCGATGGAACGCGGAAAGAAAACTGAAGATCAGTACCAAAAGCAGCAGCCCGAAGCAGTAGGACAGCCCAACAACGCCCACCGTAGCGGTGGCGGAGCTGCCGCTTCCCAGTAGCTGCCGGAACCAGGGATAGCTGACATAGGCGATCAGCAGGGCGATCAACAAATTGACGCACCCGAAGACGCAGTTCAGGACCAGCATTTTCCTTCTGGTCATGCCGAGCAAAAAGAAAACGGAAAATTCCTGCTGCCGCTGGAAGGTCATGAGGAACAGATATCCGCCGTAGCCGAAAAAGGCCAGAAGACTCAGCAGCAAGAACTCCAGGATGGCCATGGAGTTGTTTACAAAGACGCGGGAAAAGGCCACCTTCTCCAGCTCCCGCATGGTGGCAAAGCTGCCCCAGGCGCCGACCTTGGCATTGAGCGCTTGAATGGTTGCCGTCACATCCGCGTTCTCCTCCAGGGGCACCAGGAAGCTGCTTTCCCACTGGATCTCCGGGAAATACGCCGGGTCATAGCCCATCACGATGAAATCCGTCCCGGGATAATCGGACAGCTTCGTTTTCGTTCCAAAGCAGGATAGGGACGGGAAGCTCCCAAAACCGTGGCAGGCGGGCAGAACAGCCTCGTCTGAAAGAACGCCGGCCACCACGCAGGGGATGCCCGTATCGCCATCTTGAAGGGTAACGGTGGTTTCCGACCCTAGGGGGACCAAATCCGCGATGGACGGACTGATCAGGATGGGCACGGCGCCGCTTTGCCCGGGGGAAGGGGCGCTCTCGCCGCTGAAAAGCCCGGTCGCTTCGATCATTTCCTCCGAGTAGACCAGCAGATTCCGGACCGCCGGCTGGTCCGGGCTGTCTTCCTCCGACTTGTTTCCCGTTCCCGCGTCGATGTACGCGGGATAAAGCGCCATCCGCATGGGACCGTCGATTCCGGCGGAGGCCAGCGCGTCTTTCGCGGCGGCGTCTACAAAGGCCGCGGATTCCGGGTCTATTTCGTTGGTGTAGGCATTATAAACCGCTTCGTTTGGATTAAAAAACAGGGTGCGCGAATCGTCCACGGCGGCATAAGCCCCTTTTATTTCCTGAGCAAATTGCAGAAAGGCGTCCACGGGACGAAATACAACCATCGAAAGAACGAACATCAGTACCAGTTGAACGATCAAAACCGCTTCCTGAATGTACCGCCTGGAATAAAAATAACGGGCAAGTCTTATCGCGTTCATTGCAGTCCACCTTTGTCCTGAATTTGCAAGAGGTTACTGACTTTTTTCCCGGTCAGCAGAATGGTCGCCAAGTACACCAGAAGCAGTACGATCAAAAGCGGCCAAATGGCCGGGGCGGCGTCCGCGTCTATCACTTCCAGTATGGGAAAACAAAGGATGTGGGCCAAAACCGCCGCAATCGAGCCGGCAATGAACACGATCGCCCAATGGCCCCATAGAAGCAGAACACAGGCGCGCTTCCGCATTCCGCAGATGCGATACACCATCATCTCTTTTTTGTAGAACGCAAGCCACTGTTCCATGATCTGGACGATCGTGATACAGGCGACCACGCCCAGAAACAGCGCGCCGATCATGGCGTTTTGGTTATTGAAGTTATAGGAGCTGTCGGAGTCCTTGCTTACGAAGCTGATCTGCGAATCGGGGAAACGGGAGCGCAGAATTTCGCTGTATCTCAGCAGGTCCGACCGGGAGGCGTGGTCAAAATGGACGAGGATCAGGGCCGGAGAGGCATTTTGCAGAAAGGTTTTGTATGGAAGGATGGTGAAAAGTGTCTCCTCCACGTTTGCCTGCTCCTCGGGGGAAAGATCCTTTTCCGGAAAGAGGACCGCCTGCGCCTGATCGGAAATGCCGCTGCGAATATTGAATGTAGCGATCCACCCCGTCCCGATGATCTCATAGGTATCTGAAAACAGCTCGATCTCTTTTTCCGGGATTTTCCCAATATACTCGTAAGAGATGTAGGCCGCTTTCGCCCCCTCCCGCTGCTCCTGCTCATTAAAGAAGCGTCCGCTGACCATGGGAAACCAGCGGTCCGGCTCCGACCCCTGCCAGCCGATGAGGACGCTACTCGGAGATTCCCTGACCAGATAGAGGACATTCGACACATCCGATCCAAACAGCGCGTCTATTTCCTGGGGGAAGGATCGGACGTCGGAGAGCAGCTCCACGCCGGGCTCGACGGTGACCGTTGAATACTCTGGGGACGAGGTCGAATAGGAATACTGCTTCATCGCATATCCGAGAATGATGCTGATGCAGAGCACAGCCACAAATACCCCCAAAAACAACATCGCGCTCACAGCTTTGTTGCCCAAAATGTGCCGTTTTAAGGAACCGAAAAATAGCTGACCCACTTCGATCTCCCTCCTATCTCTTTCTCGGCTGATCATATTATATCTTTCGACTCCACAAAAGTCAACGAATCTAAAATGATAATAAAAACCGTCAGCGGGGGACGCAGACATTGGCAAAACCAGGCCGGGGATCTTCACGGTCCCTGGCCTGGGGGGTTGATCCGCTGGCTCACGGAGCCTGGGTCCTTCCCTTACAGGTTCTCTTTTGCCCTTGGGCGCATGGCTCCCAGCGTTCTGACGTGAAATCCGGCGCCTCCGCAGAGCAGAAACTCCGCTTCAAGATTGGCCGGATCCAGCGCTTCCAGTTTTTCGCGAAGGTTGGCGGAAGGAATATCCAATTCGCCGCCGCGGGTCATACACAGGCCCCGGCAAATCTTCGTCTGCCCTTGGCGGGTCAGGGTTTGCAGAAACCGATCCTCCTCCGTGGCTCGGTCAAAGCCAGGAAACGGACCGTCTGCCATGTCGGGAAATCCCAGGATTTCGCCCTGGGCAGTCCTTACAACAACAGCCATCCCCACCGTCGCATCCGCAGCGAAAATTTTCTGGGCATATTCCGCCAGCTCCAAATAATGTTCAGGAATCGTCGTCATATTCATATCTTTTATCTCCTGCTTTTTTGTGTATCTGGTAGCAAAAAGCGCTCAGACTCCAAATCGTGGTCCAGATCGGAGGCTATACGGGGCTATTCGGATCGCTGTTCCGTTCCCGGTTTAGAATGTAGACATGGCCCGGCTCTAAGAGATAGACCCCGTCTTCCTCTACCCGGTACTCGTCGTAAATGACCAGGACGTCGTCCCCCACTTTCAGGTCCTGATCGTCGCCATAGTCCGTTACTGGGTCCAGGCAGACATGGCACTCGATGCCGTAGGTCCCCCATTGGCCCACAAAGTAGCGCCATTTGGTCCCGTCTGGCAAGGTTTCCTCCCGAATTTCTTTGATTTGCGTGTGCACACGGGGATAGTACGTCCATATTTCCTCTTCCCCGTCCGGGCGGGTAAAGATGTAACCCATGATCGCCAGCCCAACTACGGCGATCAGCCCTGTGACGCACAAGAAAATTTTCCAACTCTTTTTCATTTTCATCATTTACCTTCTCTGTTTTCATTCGGTGATCGATACATTCCTTCGTATAGCGGCCTCCGCCGCCGGGGTGGGAAGCGGTCACTCAGCCCATTGGAATCACCTCATTTCTGCTATCAGGGGAGCGGCCATGCCGCGTCGCTGGGCGGAATGATCTTCCGCTGGACGCTGATACCGACGAAAAGGGAAATGAAATGTTTTACAGCTTCTCCTCTCAATGGAAATATAACACTTTCTTTTCCAAAAATCAAGAAGTTTGGCACAACTGGACCTTTTCTGGCACAACTGGAGAAAAGTAACAAAATGTAACTAGGAATGCTCCGGCGGAACACGCGCGATATGCGGCACCGTCTCCGTAGGATGAAGAAAAAGGGCCCCGCAAAGCCGGCACTGTCGCCGTGCAATTAAATGGCGAAAACTTGACAGGAGCCGCGAAAGGAAGTATACTTATTTATATAAATAAATGAATGGAGGCGCGTTTATGACCTCAGAGGCGTTGATCCGGTATCTTGAGGAGAAGTATGGAGGCGAATTTACCCTCCTGGAATGGGGAACGGAGACGATGTACTCCGATTTCCGGGAGGCGCTGGTCTCCGCCGCGGAGCTGGGCGGGGCGAGCGTTACGGCGCGGGTGTTTCCCGACGGTTCCGTGGCGGATAACTATCTGGCGGTCAAGTACCGCGCGGAAGTGCAGGACGCACTGGCTGAGCTGGCGGAGCCGATCTTTGGACCGGTGACGATCGAGAATATGCCGAACCGGGACGTAACAGAGAGTCCTCCCGCGGATACCTCTTTTGCCGAGTATATCTCCCGCCGGGATTCGGCAGTCACTTGCGCGATCTACACAAAAGCGGACCCCGCCCGCCGGGTGGAGGACGCGAAGGCCCTCCGGGACGCCATGGAGAAGGCCCGCTTCTTGGCGGACATCGATCTGCACTACCTTCCGGCGGAGGCATCAAAAAAGCCCGAGCCGCTGCTGCGGGGACGCATGGAACTGGGGGAGGACTATTCCGTAGAGTGGCTGAATTGGAGGGAAAATGATGGAGCCTTTGGCGGTTGAAGCGGTTTTTAACATTTTTCCCTACCTCATGGGCCGCCTGGACGGCGGCGCCGAGGGGATCGATCTGGCGGAGGCGGTCCGAAGACTGAAGCGGGCGCGGCGGCTTCGGCCCATGAGCTGGTCGGCCATGGAGTCTGTATTTCTGGATGTGCTCTCCGCCGCCCTGTCGGGGCCGGAGAAGGAGGCGGCGAGGGCAATTTTGGAGGAGATCGTCTTTGAGCCGGTCTATGCGTGTACCATTTTGTGTCCTGACGGGACGGTGCATTTGGTGTATCAGGGGACCCGAAACAATGAATGGCTGGATAATGGGACGGCCCTGTCCGGCCTGCCGCAGACCAATACCTACCGCGCCTACAACGCCCAGGGCGACGTTCTTCGCACGGTCGTCCGTTCCGGCGACTTTGCCTCCCGCCAGCAGGCCGAGGCGCTGAACTATTTGGAGCGAGTCGCCGCCCGGCATCCCGGGGCAAAGCTAGTGGTATCGGGGCACTCGAAGGGTGGGAACAAAGCGTTTTTCGCCGCTCTCCGGGCCAGCAGGCAGGTGACTGTCATGGGGTTCGACGCGCAAGGCTTTTCTCCGGAGGCATTGGCCCAGTTTCGGCGGGAGGTCCCCGATCTGTCGGAGCGTATGAAGGGGATCACCCGTTTTGCATCGGAAAATGACTTCGTCAATCCCCTGGGGATCCCGCAGGTGGAGGAGCAGACCTTCTTCGCGGCTCCTCAGTCCCGGGAGGATGTGGTAACCGCCCATTTCCCCTCTTCTATTTTCACCCCTGACGGCGCCCTGAGGGAGAAGGTCCGCCAGGGCCCGGCGGGGCAGTACGCCGCCCGGGTTTCCGCCTGGCTGATGAAACGCAATCCCCGGCTGCGGGCGGTGATCGCCCAGGGGGACATGGAGCTGGCTCAACGGCTGGCCGGCGGCGTTCACGGTTATCCTACCGGATTCATGGTGCTGGGACTGTGGTTTTCTCTGGGGCCGGTGGCGCTTTTTCTGCTGTTTACCGCGCCGGGTTTGCGGACGCTGCCTCTGCTGGGGCGGACAGTCCGCCAGCATCTTTCGGCGCTGGGGTGGGTCGGCGCGCTTCTGCTTACGGCCGCGCTGCTTGTGCCGGTTCTGCTTCTGGCGGTGCTTTCCGTACTCACCGGCTGGATTTGGCAGTTCCTGGGCACCCCCGGTGAGATCGCCCCGGCCAAAAACTGATCCCCCGCCGCGATCCGGCAATGCCAGGGATATTTCTCCTGGACTACATAGAAGAAGCGGACAAAAGAGCATTGTAAAAACAGGCCATTTTTCAAGGAAAACGGCCTGTCAGATTGTCAAAGAACTCCCTGTTTTCTTGAAGTGAAAACAGGGAGTTCTTTGACAGCCTCGCCGCCCACCCTTGCGGGTGGGCGGCTTTCGATTCGTGGGGGATCACTTCTTCAGGTACTTCTTCGCGCCGGGAACCAGGATCGCCATACCCAGGGCGGAGAACACCAGGGCTGCGGCCCAAAGGGCGGGCAGGGCGGTGTCGTTGGTCTTGGGGGTGTCATTTGCCGAATCGTGGGTCGCGCCGGTGCCGCGGACCGTGAAGGTGCCGGTGGCGGAGCCGTTGGCGTACTGAATGGTGATGGTATGGGCGCCGCTGGTCAGGGTGGCCAGGTACGCGGGAGACAGCGTCACGGAACCGTCGGGGTTCACGGTGTAGCTGCCGGGAGGCACCAGCTTGCCATCCACATAAATGCCCATCAGGCCGGAAGCGGGGCCGTTCGCCTGGAAGGTCAGGCCGGAATCGCCGGTGCCGTTCCAGTTGTCGCCATTGCCGTCGGTGATCTCGTAGCCCGGATCCACAGGCGGAATCACGGGCGGATTCACAGGCTCATCCGGGCTCGGCGGCGTGGGCTGGCTGGGAAGGATCGGGTCCTCCACCGGCTCCCGGACGAAGACGCCGTTGTAGTAGGCATCTCCGGCCATGGCGAAGACCTCTTCCAGGCTGGCGTCGTTCATATTGAAGACGTACAGGTAGGGCTCGGGAGTGTCGCCGTTGCCATAGATCCCGCCGCCGGCATAGTCCCGGATCGCGTAAATGGTGCCGGTGAGCTCGTCCACATAGAAGCTGATGCTGCTGGTGGGTTCGCTCCAATAGCCCTGCACCAGCGCAGCCTTCGTCATTGCTCCGGTATTCGGGTCGATGACGGTAAACATACCGGAATCAAAGACATCCATCGTGTAGAGCATCCCATTCTGGGCCAACAGGTTGCCGAACAGGAGTTCCTCGGTATCCAGCACCGGCGTAAGCGCGCCGGTGGCCAGGTCTACCTCATAGAGGTACGCATGGGCACCATAGAATCCGTTTTCGGTCACGCTCATGGCCTCTGCCGCCAGGTACATCTTCCCAGTGCTCGAATCGTAGGCCATGTCCACAGGAACGATGGGGTAGGTCTCTCCATCCCAATGCTCATACTCCCCGAACGTCACCTGG
This sequence comes from uncultured Oscillospiraceae bacterium, assembly GCA_947625965.1. Taxonomy (GTDB): domain Bacteria; phylum Bacillota; class Clostridia; order Oscillospirales; family Oscillospiraceae; genus Faecousia. The sequence continues at coordinate 26,235 of CANQQO010000011.1, read as the reverse complement.
CCCAACTGGGTCCGCTGGAAGGTGTAGGGGTCAATGGCGTAGAAGCCGCCGTCCTCGCCGTAGGCGTAGATCACGTCCTGGCTCTGGACATAGTAGGAGGCTTTCAGCCGCTCCTCGTCCGGCTCGTCCGCACGCTCCACGGTGGGCGCGCCGGTCTCGTCGAAGCTGACCCACTGGCCGTTGGTCTCGTCATAGGCGAAGATCTTCCGGCCCTCCGCAGGCACGACCACGGTGATCGTGGCGGTATGGCCCTGGGCGTCCGTCACCGTGATGGTGACCACGCCGGACGCAACGCCGGTGACCAAGCCGTTTTCATCCACCGTCGCGATGGAAGGATCGCTGGAGGTCCAGGTCAGCTCGGTATCCACCTGGCGGACACTGATGGGAAGGACGTGGACATTCAACTGCCCATTCTCCCCTGCCGGTATCACCACGGTGTCCTTATCGAAGACCAGGCCATCGACCTCCACCGTGGCAGGGACCTGGGGCTCCGGAGCGGGGATGGTATACAGAGAGGTGACCATTGTCCCGTCCACGATCGTGCCCAGCTCGGAGGCCGCGCCGGTCTCCAGATTCACCAGGTACAATCCGCCGGTGGGACCGTTCAGGTTCATGTAGGACCAATAGGTGTTGCCGGAGTTGAAATCATAGAGCATACTCTGATAGCCGGAGCAGCTCGTCAGGCCGGTGGGCCCTATCTCCGTGGCCGCGCCGGTGACGCCGTCCACCCGGTAGAGGGTCCCGTCGGTGCTGATGGCGTAAAGCTGGCCATGATCGTCGCAGGTTACAGACACCATGGAATGTCCGGTGTCTCCCACGACCACGGTCTCCCCAGTCTTGAGATCGATCTCCAGCAGCTTGCCGCCGCTTTCCACCGCATAGAGGGCGCCTCTGGTATAGTCAAAGGCCATATCCATGATGGAGTATTCCATGCGGCTGATGAGCTCCATGGCGTAATCATCGTTCAGATCGAAGGTGCCGAAGTAAGAATAGTAATCTCCATCCTCATTCGGGGACTGAATGTATGCGTAGATCTTCCCGTTGTAGTATGCGCCGGCATAGACGGAGGTCTCGGTTTCATACAAGTCATTGTTGTCCATGCTGCCCATTGACGGATCGGCGTCCGGGAAGTTGATCCACATACCCAGAGGCATACCGCTAAACTCCTGCACCGCCATGCCGTGGAGGTATCCGCCGGATGCCAGGACGGTGATCTTCACCGTCAGCGTCATGCCGTCAACGGTAATGGTCAGGGTCGTAGTCCCAGGCGCGACGCCGGTGACCACGCCGAATTCATCCACCGTGGCGATGGAGCCGTCCGCCGTCTTGTAGGTGATGGCCGATGTGGCGTCCCAAGGCTTCACGTCCACCACCACCGGGGCCGTACCGCCTGCCACCAACTGGATCTCCTCCGGCGCGGTGGCGGAGACTGCCTTCTCCTCCGGCAGGCCGGGATCCTTGAGCTCCAGCAGGCCGAGATTCATGCACGTTCCCTCCGCGATGAGGTCCAGGCCCATGATGCCGCCAACATAGACGCCCTTCAGATCGCTCGGCCGGATCCAAAGCAGCATTCCGTTGTCATCGACCAGGAACAGGGCCTCGCTCTCCGTGGAATAGGTCATGGAGCCGCGTACATTCAAGGCCACGAGTCCAACCGGCTGGCTGTCCAGCACCGTCAAGGTATCGCCTTCCAGCGTGGCCTTTACAGCGACGATGGTAAAATAATCGTTGGTAACGCCAAAGTAGAAGGTCCCATCCGGGTCAATGGCAATGCCATAGTTGTACTGGTACGCATCCTGGTCGTCCAGCACGGCCACCCGCTCATATTCGCCGGTGAACTTGCTGATCCGAATCAGGGTATAGACCTGGTACGAATCCCAGAAGTCACCGAAGCTCTCTTCCAGGAGGCCATACAGCTCGCCGTCAACAGGGTTGAAGGCCATGCCGGTGATCGAGCCCTGGACGCTGCCGAACTTCTCCCCGTTCAGGGTCGCGGGATCCAGATGGTAGAAGTTGCCCTGAGCGTCGTAGGCGTAGACCAGGTTCCCGTCGTAGGCGGCGGCGGTGATAGAATAGGCGGGAGAAATGCTCTCCTCGATATAGCTGCCATCGGCCGGATCCGACACGTCGATCTCTGCCCACTGGTACATTGCTGTGCCTTCATAGAAGTACAGCTCGCCCTCAATGGTGATGACCGTCACCACGCAGGTCGCCTCCGCGTCGCCGCACTTGGCGGTGACGACGGTGGTCCCCGGCGTCAGGGCCGTGACCAGGCCCTTGTCGACAGTGGCGACTGTCTCAACGGAGGATTCCCAGGTAAGATCGGTCAGATCCGCATAGTAGGGCGTGGGGATGGCCGACAGAACGCCCTGGCTCCCAGCCACCAAATCCAGAGAATCCATGGAGAGGGTCAGCTCTGTGGGCTTGGTATCATCCGGGAGAATGTCCGGGCAATTTTTACTGGGGATCATCAAGCCGGTCATTTCCGCCGCGGCCACGTTGTCCGTCAGCTTGGTGGCCGCGCCGCTGCCCTTGTCCACGGACAGGAGCTGCCCGGTGGGGGTCTGCGTATAGCCGTCCGGATTCGTGACTTCCTTGTAGAACAGCCAGTAGAGCGCATTGTCGTTGTCGTGGTCCACCGCCATGGTCTGATGGAAGCCCTCGACCGTTGTGACCATGCTTTCTGTATCCCAGTCGTAATCCGTCACCTCAACGCCTGTGGCGACGCCGGTCTTGCCCACGGATGTGACTTTACCGGTGGTCTTATCGATGGTATACAGGCTGGCGTCCTTCAGGTCCGCATCCACCGTGTAGAGCTTGCCGTCCGCCGCGGCCAGGGTCAGAAGCTCGCTGGGCGCGCCCGTGATCTTAGTCTCCTTAGTCACCGAGCCCGTGAGGGGATCCAGCACCAGCAGATACTGCTCCCCTTCCTCGTTCCCGGCCAGGACATACAGCGTCTCATCCGTATAATCCAGGGCCATGTCCAAAGCGGAATAGGGCCCCACGGCGCCCACTTCCGTCCGGTCCCAGGCGCCGGGCTGGATGGAGAACACGGCGCCCATTTCATCGATCCCGAGGAGATAACCGTCCACATATTCCGCGGCAACCACATCCAGCTCTCCCAACTGGAAAGAAGGAGAGTGGAAGTACATGGTTTCGGAATTCTCAGGCTTGAAGGTATACCAGCCGTTGTAGTACGTCGTCCCGCTCAAACCAAAGTCATCCTGAAGCCAGCTCTTGTAGCGGAAGGCATACCAGGAGTCAAAGTCAAAGGTGGCCGGGTCTTCCAGCGTGACCGTGTAGTACGTCTCGTTGTAAGCGTAGTCGCACACCGCCAACTGGAACGAGGAGTTCAGACCGGCCAGATCCACCACCACTTCGATGGGCTGCCCGGGCTCGTTGTCCACCGGATAATACTTGGCGCCGCTGCCGGAATCCGTCACGGGGATCACGGCGGCGATGTACTGATTATCCTGGACTTTGATATGGAGCTCCCCATTCTCCTGATAGGCGGAGCCTTCTACGACGGTGGGCGCTTCCGTATCAATGGTCACGGTAATGGGTTTCAGCGTCTGGTCCACCACATCGTCCCCGTCGTCCAGCTTCGCGGAGATCTCCAGCGTCACAACGGAGTCGTTGGGCAGGGGGACCCCGTCCTTCGTGAAGTCGAACATCGTCGCCGTTCCGAAGGATACGACATCGGAAAGGAAGATGGGAATCTGCTGACCATAGGTCTGATTATAGGTGGTCTTCCGGGCGTAGGGATAGGTCGCGGTGTGCAGGGGGGTGCCGTCGCTGTCCTTCCAGGTGAAGATCAGCTCTTTCGCGTTCCGAAGCAGCGACACATAAATATCAATCAGCCCGTCGTCATAGAAGTCCCCATTGGGAGAGACGACATTGTGCTTCGGGTCCGTCCGCTCGTCCATATAGGGGTTGACGCCCAGAGGGATCCCGTTGTCATTGAGCAGGGCATGGGGGAACCGCTCGTAGGTCACCTCGTTGTTCATCAGATCCCACCACCAGCCGGTATCGAATGCCGGGGCCTGGCTCCACTCGCCGAAGAAGCCCATGAGGGGCATCCCCAGGTCGGGATCCTCGGGATCGGAGGCTTTCAGGGTCACAAAACCGTCTACATAGATGCCGTTCGCATAATGGTCCTTCATGTAGGCCATGTCCTGCGCCCCCAGGGTCACCGTGGCGGTGACGCTGATGGAACTGTTGGGCTGAACGGTCACGGAATTGCCGCCGGAGAAGGCCACCTGGCTGTCCACCAGCGCATGGCCGGTCTCCGTCATGTAGTCGACGCCCTCAAGAGTCTGATACTGGTCCGTGAGCAGGGTGGCGCTCATGGTATAGGTATGGGGCTGATCCGACAGGTTGTTCAGCGTAAAGGTAAAGCTGTATACGCCGCTTGTACTATCTCCCAGCGAGGCTTTGGGGGTCTTCTCTTTGCCTTCGCCCGAGGAAATCGTCAAATAGGCCGGGGAGGTAACGGCCTTGTCTACTTGGGCCAGACCCGCACCCTGCCAGCGGGGAGAATAAGGAAGCGTACCTGTTTCCATAATGGGCGCGGCCGTGCTCATCAGCAGGGCTTCCGCCACGGTATGCAATTCGCTTTCGCTCAGCTCCGGATGCTCCTGCCGCAGATATTGCAGCACCAGCGCCGCCATACCGGCGAGCTGCGGGCTGGCCATCGAGGTACCGCTCATGTAGCCGTAGGTACCGTCCGTCAGAGTAGAGTAAATATTGCCGCCGGGTGCGGTGATGTCCGGTTCCAAGGTCAGATCCGGCGCCACGCCCCAGTTGGAATACTCGCTCATCTTGCCGCCGTGGGGGTCATTGATGGTGATCGGATCCCGGTAAACCGTCACGGTCCCCACGCCATCCACCGCCGCAGCCTTCATAGCGTCGCCGGTGGCCTTGGGCACGATCACGTTGGGCAGCACGCCCGCGTCCGCCATGGCGGTGTCCAGCGCAGCATCCGTATTGTTATATACGATGACCGCGATCGCGCCGGCGTCAAAAGCATTCTCCTGCTTGACCGTAAAGTCCAGCCCGCCTCTTTCAATGACGGCGATCTTGCCCTCTACTTCTTTACCCAGCGACGCGAAGTCTGCCTCGCTGCCTTTGCCCGGCACCAGGATGTACGGGAGGTCCTTAGTCTCCGCGCCCTTTGTCAGTCCGGCAAAGGGGAGAGCAACCTCGTAATACTCCACATAGGGGTACTTGACGCCAGCCACCTCGAAAGCGGTCGTCTGATACGCCGCATTGTCGCAGCTAGCCACAGACGTCGCCCCCGCGTAGGTAGCGGGCGAGGAAATGATGCCGTTGTCCGGGTATTGGGCCGGGTTCTTGTTGGTTCTCGTGGCGTTCCCGTAAGCGGCGGAGGTGGAGTTGCCGGCGGCAACGGCCAGGATCATTCCGTGGTCCGCCACCTTGGCAAAGATCTCATCCATCCACTCGTCGCCGGAAACGCTGAAGCCCGAATCCTGACCCAGGCTCATGTTGACCGCGTCGGCCTCCAGCCAGAAGCAGTCCTCCAGCGCGGCGGCCACATCGTCCATCCATGCGCCGCCTTCGGTTCCGAACACCTTCATCACTAGGATCTGGGCGTCTGGCGCGACGCCGACGACCTCGGATTCCGCTGTCTGGTTGGCGGCGGCGATACCGGCGACATGGGTGCCATGGTCGCCCTGCTGGTCGTTGTCATGGGTCACGTCCAGGGTGGCGTCTACATAGTTGAACCCAAAGGGGACCTTATCGCTGTAATACAGGTCGTCCACCGTCAGGTTCCTGTAAGCTTCGCTGGCGTGCAGTTCATCCAGAACGTCCGCAATATCGTCTTTTGTTAAATAGCTGCTGTTTTCAGGTAACCCCCCCCCGGCAAAAGCGGGGTGGTCGGTATCCAGTCCTGTGTCGATGATGGCGATGCGCATTCCTTCGCCCGTGAAACCCACGTCCCACGCCTGGGGCGCGCCCACCATCTTGGTGGAGGAGCTGGTATACGGCTGCGCCGTGCCGCTCATATCCTCGGGCACGCTGTAGTGCTCCGCGACGAAAGCCCTGGCAACGCCATCCACCTTCTGAATGGCGCCCATGGCGCCATAGGGCACGGTCATGGACACGCCGCTAAACAGCACATTGTAGCGGTAATTGATCTCCAGCGGCTCCTGCGCAATGGGCATGATCCCGTCCTGGGCCATGGCGCTGCTTACCGCCTGGTTGATCCGGTCAATGATCGTTTCCTGCCGGGTGTTGATGGCCCGGCTGGCCGAGATGACCTGGGCGCCGTACTGGGCGATCTCATTGGCTGAATAGCCTTCGTCCAGCAGAGCCGGTTCGTCAAAGACGATGATCGCCCGGACCATCTCATAAGGATCCGTCTCGTCCCTCGTAAAGTCCGAGGTGTCTGTCAGATCCCGGGTCAGATCATAGCCCGGGTCCTCGATTTCCGTGACGGTCACGCCGCCGGAGGCCGGCCGCGTGTTCTGGGGGAGCTTTGCCCCCCTGGCCGGCGCATTTGCATCGGCGACGGCACTGGGTACCAACGGAAGCACCAGGCACAGCGCCAGCAGAAGCGCCAACAGTTTTGTCCACTTCTTCAAACAATCTACCTCCCTATTGAAATTCGAAAAGAAATACGTGCGGCCCGCGCCGCCAGGCTTGGTACTCATCCCCCCTGAATTTTTATTCTTGAACAGCGCCCGGTATCTTGCGATCCCCGCCCGCTATCCTGCTCTTGTGCCGCTGCGCGCCATCCACATTTTTCGACAGCTTTCGCATTTTACACAAATTGCTTATCGTATATTTTATCAGAATATACAGAGCAGGTCAATGTCATTTTGTAATTATTTTTCGTTTTTTGCAAAAAGAAATGGGTAATATTTCATTTCAGCCGGATAATAAGTGCATTTTTCCATTCTCCCGCCGCGAATCAGCGCTTTGGCGTCACATTTCCAGTTGCGCTGTTCCCGGGGCTGGGAGGCTTTGCACAAATTCGACCAGCGACGGTGGAAAAGCCGTGGCTGGTCAATTTGCTTTTCCACAAGAGGACCATGAAACGCTCCGCCGGAAGCGCGGCGGACAAGAATTGCACCGCAGCCTGATTTTTCAGCGGGGAGAGAAACCAAAAGGACGGAAAGATTTGGAATCTTATTAAAATCATGTGTTATTATATAATAAATTCCACATAATCCGTCATAACAGCCAATTTTGTACCCACATTTTTTAACAAAACAACAAAAGTTATTAAAAACACCAAATAATACTTGCAAAAATACAACAACAGTAGTAAACTGTTCTTGTCGGAAAGGCAAAGCCTTTGCCGAAAACATCATCATAAATAGGAGGAAACTAACATGAAAAAAATGCTAGGACTGCTTCTGGCGCTGGCGCTGGTCATCAGCCTGTGCGCCTGCGCCATCACCAAGCCCAACGCTACGACCAATGCGCCGCAGGGCAGCCAGACCGGGGCGCCTACCAAGGCCACCGACGGTGATCAGCAGTCCACCGACGCCCCGCCTCTGAAAGGCAAGCGGATCGCCTACATCCTGAACGTCGTCTCCACCGACATCTTCCAGCTTGCCGCCAACGGCGCCAAGTCTACCGCCGAGGCGCTGGGCGCTACCGTCGACGTCTACTTCACCGACACCGACAACGTCCGTTTCCAGGACACCGTTTCCGCCTGCGCCAACCAGGGGTATGACGCCATGTTCCTGTCCCACGGCAACCAGGAGACCGCTTACGACCTGGTGACCGGTCTTGTGGAAAAGGGTATCAAGGTCGTCTGCTTCGACACCCAGTTCGTGGATGCTTCCGGCAACAACACCACCATTGAGGGCGTGACCCAGATGTTCCAGGACGACCAGGGCATGGCCGCCATGCTGCTGGAGTACATCCTTGGTATGTATCCTGAGAAGGTCGCCGCCGGCGAGCCTGTGAAGATCCTGAAAATCTGGCGCGGCCCTGGCATTTCCCCATTTGACCGCCGTCAGGAAGCCTACCTGGAGTACGAAAAGAGCGGCAAGATCGAGACTATCGAGGTCCTGGCCCCCTCCGATCCCAAGAACGGCGAGTCCTCCATGACCGACGTCATGGCCTCCGCGCTGCCCAAGTACGCCGTCGGCGATATCGACGCCCTGTGGTGCTGCTACGACGCTTACGGCCGCGGCGCTTACGTGGCCCTGAGCGAAGCCGGCCGGACCGACATCCCCATGGTCTCCGTGGACATCTCCAATCAGGACATTAACTACATGATGGACGGCAGCGAAGTATGGCGCGCCTGCGCCACCGTCGATTTCACCACCATCGGCCAGCAGGGCATCCGTATCCTGGCGATGAAGCTGATGGGCGAGGAGACCGAGGATGTCTACAACCTGACTCCGTCCATGGTCACCTATGACCAGCTCACCCCCAATTCCAATGTTACCAACCTGGGCGACACCATCGAGGGCTATGGCGTCAACACCGACCATATCAGCGACTGGATGAAGCCTTACCTGGGCTGATCCCTTCATAGAAAGTGCTGGGGCGCTTACCGCAGCCCCAGCATTTTCCTTATGAACGCAGGCTCCCAACAACAATTTGAGGATTTGTAAAGGAAGGGAATCCATGGAAAAAAACAAAATCGAGACCCGCCATGTATCCATAGAATTTCCCGGTGTCAAGGCCCTGTCGGACATCCAGTTCTCCGTTGAGACCGGCGAGGTCAGAGCGGTGGTGGGCGCCAACGGCGCCGGGAAATCCACGCTGATGAAGGTCCTTGCCGGCGCGAATCCGGGCTATACCGGCGAAGTGCTGTATAACGGGAAACCGGTGGAGCTGCGCAATCCAGGCGCGGCGAAAAAGCTGGGCATCGAGATCGTCTACCAGGAAGTGGACATGGCGTTGTTTCCCTCCCAGACGGTGGCCGAGAATATCATGATGAATAAGTTGATCACCGGCATGAAGGGAAAAAGCGTGGTCAACTGGAAGTATATCCGCACGGAAGCGAAAAAGATGCTGGACCGTCTGCACATCAACATTGACGTAGACGCCATGGTGGGCAGCTTGTCCCTGGCTCAGAAGCAGATGGTATTGATCGCCAGGGCAGTCCAGGGCGCGTGCAGCTTCCTGATCCTGGATGAGCCCACCGCGCCGCTGAGCACCGCAGAGACGGAAAAGCTGTTCGCCCTGGTGGATCATCTGATCCAAACGGAAAACATCGCAGTCATCTTCATCTCTCACCGGCTGCAGGAGGTCCTGCAGATCTGCCGGAGCATCACGGTGATGCGAAACGGGGAGATCGTCCACAACGGCCCCATTACGAAGGACACCACCATCCAATTCATTGTGGACCGGATGCTGGGCCGCTCCTTCGAAGAAAACTTTCCCAAAATGCAGATGGAGATCGGGGAGCTGGCCTTTGAGGTCCGGGACCTGTGCGACGAGGAAGGGATGCTGAAGGATGTCAGCCTGAACATCCGCAAGGGGGAGATCGTCGGGATCTCCGGCCTGGTCGGCGCGGGCAAGAGCGAGCTGTGCAAGACCATCTTCGGCGCCCGGAGGAAAAAGCACGGTCAGGTCCTGATGGACGGGAAAGAGCTGAAGATCAAGACGCCGACGGACGCCGTGCGCAATAAGCTGGGTCTGGTCCCGGAGGAACGCCGGAAAGAGGGCGTACTGGTGGACGAGCCGGTTTACTTCAATCTGGCAGCGGCAAATCTGCCCAAGTTCTGCAGCGGCATCCTGCTGAACAAAAGGAAACAGATGGATAACGCGAAAGAGTACATTCAGTCCCTGGGCATCAAGACCCCGTCCGCGTCACAACTGGTAGCGCTGCTCTCCGGCGGCAACCAGCAGAAGGTGGCCGTGGGCAAATGGCTGGCGGCGGACTGCGATGTATACATTTTTGACGAGCCTACCAAGGGTGTGGATGTGGGCGCAAAGCATGACATTTTCACCCTGATCCAGAATATCGCCGCGTCCGGCAAATGCGCGCTGTATGTTACCAGCGAGATCTCTGAGATCCTGGCGATCACCGACCGGACCTATGTGATGTATGACGGACGCATTACCGCGGAGCTGGTGACGGCCCAGACCACGGAAGACGAAATCATGTATTATTCCACGGGAGGGAAAAAGAATGACTAAAAGATTATCGCCCCGCCGCGTAATGAACTTCATGCAGAACTGGGCGGCGGTCATCGCCATCGTGCTGCTGGTGATCCTTTTCTCAGTGCTGCGCCCCACCGCGTTTCTGACGGTCAGCAATATTGAGACCATTTTCCGCTCCATTTCCATCAACACGGTGCTGGCCATGGCCCTGACCGTGACCCTGGCGGTGGGCGGCTTCGACCTGGCCGCGGGCTCTCTGGCCTCTGTTTCAGGCTACTTTATCATGAGCTTCGTGCTGTGGTACGGCATGGGCCTGCTCCCCGCTTTCCTGATCGCCGTGGTGATGACCATGCTGCTGCAGTGCGTCACCATGTTCCTGATCATCAAGTGTAAGATCCCGGACCTGCTGGCCACCTGCGCCATGATGTTCGTGCTTCAGGGCATCGGCCTGACCTACACCGGCGGCGGCGCGATCTCCGCCGGTATGTTCCGGCCGGACGGAACGCCCTCTGTGGGCTCCATCCCGGATATCATGAAGACCATCGGCTCCTCCCCCACGATCATTCTCATTATGCTGGCCTGTGTGCTGGCAGTCCATCTGTTCCTGACCTATACCAAGTACGGCCGTTATATCTATGCCGTGGGCGGCAACAAGACCGCCGCAGATCTGTCCGGTATCCCGGTGAAAAAGTACCGCTTCCTGGCCGGTATGATCTCCGCATTCTTTATTGCCGTAACGGCGCTGATGGTCTGCTGCCGGAACCAGTCGGCTCAGATCCAGGGGGCGGAAGGCTATCAGATGTACGCCCTCTCCGCCGTGTTCATCGGCCGTTCCGTGGCGGGACAGGGAAAGCCCAACGCCATCGGCACCCTGGTAGGCGCCGTCCTGGTGGGCATCCTGGACAACGGCCTGATCATGATCGGCGTGCCCTATTACTCCCTCAACGCCATCAAGGGCGCGGTGCTGGCTGTGGCGCTGATCGCCGCCTATGCCTCCAACAAGGATCAGTGATGGGAGATGGTGCTTATGTCCCGATTTGATCATAATTTCAGTATGAATACCGGCGACGCCATCGCCTATGTGCAGGAGAAGCTGCCCGGATTTTTCGGCGGCGCGCCCCTGGTGTGCAGCGAGATCGGCGACGGAAACATCAACTACATCTACCGGGTGGCGGCCGCAAACGGCAGCCGCTCCCTGATCGTCAAGCACGCGGAGCCAACCACCCGCACCACCGGCTCCGCCACCAGCACCGACCGGAACCGCATCGAGGCGAAGATCCTGGGCCTCGAGCGGGAGCTGTCTCCCGCCAACGTGCCGGAGATCTATCTGTATGACCCGGTGATGTGCTGCGTGGTGATGCAGGACATCGGCGACCATGAGAATCTGCGCTATGCGCTGATCGCCCACGAGACTTTCCCCACCCTGGCGGAGGATCTGGCCCATTTTATGGCGGAGACGCTGATGCGCACCTCCGATCTGATCCTGGCGCCGGCCCAGAAGAAGGCCTGGACCGGGGAGTTTATCAACCCGGATATGTGCGCCATCACCGAGCGGCTGGTGTTCACCGACCCGTTCAAGGACCCCAGGGGGCGAAACCGCCTGTTCCCGCCCAACGCCGAATTCCTGCAAAAGGAGCTGTATGAGGACCCGGCGCTGCATCTGGAGGCTGGAAAGCTGAAGCTGATCTTCCAGACCAAGGCCCAGGCGCTGATCCACGGCGATCTGCACAGCGGCTCCGTCTTTGTCCGACCCGGCTCCACGATGGTCTTGGACCCGGAGTTCGCCTATTATGGCCCCATCGGCTACGACGTGGGCAATGTGATGGCCCATTTCGTGTTTGCCTGGGCCAACGCCCAGGTGACGATGCCCGATCCGGCGGCGCGCAGGGCTTTTCAGACCTGGGTGGAGGAGACCATGACGGCCACGCTGGACCGCTTTGTGGAGAAGTCCGCCGCGATTTTGCAAGCGGACTGCACCGATCCCATGTTCGCCTCGGAGGCATTTATCCGCTGGTTCCTGGCGGACGTGCTTCAAGACACCGCCGGCTGCGCGGGAACTGAGCTGCTGCGGCGGATCATCGGGTCCGCAAAGGTCAAGGACATCGAGGGAATCCAGGAGCCGGAAGCCAGAGTCCGGGCGGAGCGCATCTGCGTTTATACCGCCAAGGCGCTGATCCTGGAGCGGAGCGCCCGGTTTACCGCCGGCGCCGACTATGTAAGAGCGGTCCGGGAGGCCGCTGAGAAAATCGGAGAAATCATTTAAGGAGGGAATCCTATGTTTCGAGCGGATGAAGGTCTGGCCTTTTTGCTGCGGTATGAAAATATCGCCTGGTATGAGGCGGGGGCCGTCAGCATTTTGGACCGGCGGATCTATCCGGTGCGCGTGGAATCCGTCGTCTGCCATCGCCACGAGGAGGTAGCGCGGGCCATCGCGGACATGGTCACCCAGAGCGGCGGACCCTATACCGCCGCGGCCATGGGGATGGCCCTGGCGGCCTATGAGGCGCGGGAGCTGGACGACGAGGCGTATCTGGCTTACATGGAGCGGGCGGCCTACACCCTGTCCCATGCCAGGCCCACCACCGTGGAGCGGATGAAAGCCGTGACGGCAAGAGCTATGAAGGCCCTGCGCCGGGAGCTGGACCTGGGGACCTCCCGGGCGGATATGCCCGAAAAGCTGCGGGAGGAGGCCATTGCCCGGCTGAATGAGAACTACACCCGCTACGATCAGATCGCCTGCCATCTGGCGGACAAGATCCCCCACAACGGCACGGTGATGACCCAGTGCTTTGCCGAGACGGTCATTGGCACACTCCTGCGGGAATGCCGCAGGCGGGGCAACGAGGTCAAAATGATCTGTCCGGAGACCCGTCCCTATTATCAGGGCGCCCGGCTGACCGCCTCGGTGGCCTGCGACATGGGCTTTGACACCACGGTGATCACCGACAATATGCCCGCCTACACCATGAAGACGAAGAAGGTGGATGTTTTCACCTCCGCCGCCGACGTGGTGACCATGGACGGGTATGTGGTCAACAAGGTGGGCACCTTCCAGATCGCCCTGGCGGCCCGGTATTGGGGCGTCCCCTATTTTACCACAGGCACGCCCAACCTTGCCCATCCCACCATCGACACGGTGGAGATCGAGCTGCGGGACCCGGAACTGGTGACGGAGTCCATGGGGCGGAAGCACACGCTGCCCGGCGTCAAGGGCTACTATCCCGCCTTTGACGTGACGCCGCCCAAACTGGTGGACGGCATCGTCACGGATAAGGGGATATTGTCCCCCTACAATCTCAAGTCCTATTTCGACCCGGCCGTCTGAGCGCAATCAAAAAAAGCGCCGGCATCGCCGGCGCTGAGAGGATGGGATCATTCAGGGAGCTGGTCCAGCAGCTCCACACCCGCCTTGGTGAGGGATTCGACCCACTCCCGGCCCGGCCGGGTGTCGGTGATCACGGCATCCAGCTTGCTGTAAGGCATGATATGGATAAAGCTGGGCGCGCCGAACTTGCTGGAGTCCGCCATCAGGTAGGATCTCGCCCCCTGTTCGCACAGGGTCTGCCGGAAGGCCGCCACCTGTTCATTGGCGTCGAAGATGCCCCGCGTCTGGTGGAGGCTCCTGCAGGAGAAAAACACCTTGTCAAAGTAGTGATTCCGCAGGAAATTCAGGGCTTCCAGACCGAAAAGTCCCTGATCCATCACCCGCACGTTTCCACCGGTGACCACCAGATGGATGTTCTCCTGGCTGGAAAGCTCCCGGAGCACCCAGAGGGAGTTGGTGACGATGGTCAGGTCCATATTCCGAATGTCCGCGCACAGCTCCGCCGCGGTGGTGGAGTGGTCCAGGAAAATGCAGTCTCCGGGCTTGATCTGAGAGGCCGCGATCTTTGCGATCCGCTGCTTCGCCTCAAGGCACAGATTCTTTTTCATGTTGGAAGGCGTGTGGGTGGTGCTGCGCACGGTCAGGGAAGCCCCGCCGTAGGTTTTGGAGCAGAAGCCCTCGTTGCTGAGAAACGTCAAGTCCCGGCGTACCGTTTCATCACTGACCTGGAATTTTTTGGCCAGCTCGTCGACGGATACGTTCCTCTTCTGCAAAAGGATACGCTTGATTTCCTCCCGGCGCTGGAAAGAAAGCATTGTTGACCATCCTCTCTTGTGTTTTTATGTTCAAAATGGATCGAGAGTCAGTGTATTGTGACCGCTTAAGGCAATAATACCATATTTTATGTGGGATTGACAAGACCTTTTTCGTTATTTTGGAAATAACCTTCAGATTTTTGAAGGTAAGAGCGGTATTCTATGGGACGGTTCCACAGAATCGGAGGATTTTTTATGAATTTTCGTTGTTATATGCCCACTGAGATCCTGTTTGGGCCGGGAACCCTGTCCAAACTCCACGAAAAAACACTTCCAGGCCGCAGCGCGCTGGTGGTGACCACCGCGGGAAAGTCCGTCAAACGGCTGGGTTACCTGGACCGGCTTCTCGGAGAGCTCTCCCGGGGCGGCGCCGCCGCTGCGGTCTATGACAAGGTGAGTCCAAATCCCACCCGGAACAACGTGATGGAGGGCGCGGCGCTGGCACGGCAGGCGGGCTGCGACTTCCTGGTGGCCCTGGGCGGCGGCAGCGCCATTGACGCGGCCAAGGGGATCGCGGTAATGGCCGTCAATGACGGCGACTGCTGGGATTACGTGCGGGACGGCTCCGGAAAGGGCCTTCCCCTGGAGCACCGCCCTCTGCCGGTGATCGCCGTTCCCACCACCGCCGGGACCGGATCGGAGTCGGACGCGGGCTGCGTCATCTCCTATCCGGAACGGAATGAGAAGGTGTCTTTCGGGACGCCCTGGAGCTTCCCGGTAATGAGTGTGGTGGACCCGGAGCTGATGGTCAGCGTTCCGCCGACGCTCACCGCCTATCAAGGCTTCGATGTATGGGCCCACGCGGTGGAATGCTACCTGAGCAAGGCGGCGAATCCGCCCAGCGACATCAACGCCCTGGACGCCATCCGGCGGGTCGTTCGGTCATTGCCTCGGGCGGTGGAGCACGGCGCGGATCTGGAGGCCAGGACGGATATGGCCTGGGCCAGCACCCAGGCCGGCTTCTGCCTGACTTACAGCGGCCTGACCGCCCAGCACTCTCTGGAGCATTCCCTGTCCGGCTGGTATCCGGGGCTGACCCACGGCGCGGGACTGATCCTGCTCAGTCGGGCCTACCTGCGCCGGTGCGCCAGGTACGACGCTTACCGCCAGCGGCTACTGGATATTTGCCAGGCGATGGGCGTGGAACACCCAAACGACCCCATGGCGCTGCTGCCGGAACTGGAAAAGCTGCTAAAGCGATGCGGGGTGGCGGACATCACCATGTCTCAATTCGGCATTCGTCGGGAGACCCTGCCAAAGGTGGCGGAGATGGCCTATGACCGGCGCTTTGCCAATGAGCGGGCGCGTATGAGCGTGGCGGAGGCGCTGGAAATTTTGGAGCAATCCTATGCGTGACCGCCGCAGTTCGCTTCGCCCCTGGCTGGTGCTTCTGGGCTGCTGTATGATGCAGGGCGGAAGCCTAGGCGTGGTGATGAACACCATGGGGCTGTTTTTCACTGTGGTCAGCCGGGACCTGGGGTTTTCCGTGGGCGGAATTTCCGCTTACAAGACCATCGCCGGCCTTTCCTCCTGTATTCTGATGCCCTTTGTGGGGCGGGTGCTCTACCGGTACGACACCCGGTTCACCCTTTCCGGCTGCGCCCTGGTCATGGCGGCGTGCACCGGGCTGATGGCCACCTTCCACGCGCTGTGGCAGTGGTATTTCGCCGCGTTCCTGCTGGGTGTGGCCTCGGCCATGCTGCTGCAAGCCTCGGAGCCGATCATTCTTGCCAACTGGTTTCACGAGCGCCTGGGCTTTGCCATCGGCCTCTCCGCGGCCTTTTCCGGGTTGATGGGGATGGTGTGCAACCTGGGCTTTGAGCGGGTGATCGCCTGGTGGGGCTGGCGGGCGGGCTACTGCGTCACGGCGGCGGTCTGCCTGGTGATGATCCTGCCCATGACGCTGTTTGTGATCCGGCTGACGCCGGAGATGGCGGGCTGCCGGCCCTACGGCGTCCGCCGGGAGCGGGCGGGACGGCCGGAATGCGAGCTGGCGCTGTCCCGGCGCGTTCAGGGGATCCTGTTTTTGCTGCTGTGTCTGGCGGCGGGGTGCATGATGTTCTGCGTGGGCTTTTCCGCGCAGATCGTGACCTTCGCCGCATCCAAGGGAAAGAGCCTGGCGATGGGCGCGTTTCTGGTGTCCAGCTCCATGCTTTCCAACGCCGGCGGAAAGATCCTGCTCGGCACGATCAACGACAAGAGCGGCCTAAAATGGACCTGCGCCGCAGGCGTTGCCTTTGGGATCCCCGCTTTTTTACTGCTGCTGGGGACGGCGGACTGGGTGCTGACGGCGGGATGCCTGCTCTACGGAGCGGCCATGTCCCTGTCTGTGATCACGCCGCCATTGCTCACCAGAAAATTTTTCCGAGGCGCGGCTTATCCAATGGCATTTTCGCGGGTGATGATGCTGTCCACGCTGATCTCCTCTGTTTCCACGGGGGTGCTGGGCTGGATGTACGACCGCTCTGGGAGTTATGATTCCGCTGTGTTGCTGTGCCTGTGTCTGTGCGTCGGATTCTTGCTTCTGTGCGGCGGCCTGCTGGCGATCTATCACCGTCTGACGCGGGAGCAGAGGCATGGCAAATTAACAAATTTAATAGTAAGGAGATAAACAAAATGGTTGAAGCAAGTTACATCGACGGTTTGATTGAAAAGGCCCGGGTGGCTCAGAAGGCTTTTGAAAGCTATTCTCAGGAGCAGGTGGACGCGCTGGTCAAGGCGATCGGCAAGGTCATCTACGACAACGCCCAGATGCTGGCCGAGGAAGCGGTGGCTGAGAGCGGCTACGGACGGGTGGACAGCAAGGTGGTCAAGCTGACCCGCTGCACTTTGGGCGCGTGGCACTATTTGCATGACAAGAAGTCCGTCGGTATGATCGATTATGACCCGGCGGAAAAGGTGGCTACCTTTGCCAAGCCTCTTGGGATCGTGGCGGCGCTGGTGCCCACCACCAACCCGGTGTCTACCACCGTCAGCAACGGCATGAGCATCCTGAAATGCCGCAACGCCATGATCGTCTCGCCCCATCCCCGTGCCAAGAATGTGACGAAGCACGGCGTGGATATGATGAACGAGGCAATGCGGGCCCTGGGCGCGCCGGAGAACCTGATCCAGATCGTGGAGAATCCCTCCATGGCCTATACCCAGGAGCTGATGAGCAAGGTGGATGTGATCGTCGCCACCGGCGGCGCCGCCATGGTCAAATCCGCCTATTCCAGCGGCCGTCCCTCCTTCGGCGTGGGTCCCGGCAATGTGCAGGTGGTGATCGCCCCGGACTATGACGACTACGACAAGGTCGCCGCCCAGGTGGCCAACGCCCGGTCCTACGACAACGGTATGCCCTGCACCGGCGAACAGGCCATCCATGTGCCCAAGGACAAGGTGGAGACGCTTTTGGAGGCGTTTCGGAAGCAGAAGTGCCATGTTCTGACGCCGGACCAGGCAAAGGGACTTGCCAAGCTGCTGTTCAAGGAGAACGGCGCCGCCGACCCCTCCCACGTGGGTATGCTGCCCTGCAAGCTGGCGGAGCTGCTGGGCGTGGAGGTCCCCCAGGACACCGCGCTGCTGCTGTTCATGAGCCTGGGCATGACCCGGGAGAACCTGCTGCGCCGGGAGAAGCTGTGCCCCGTGGTACAGATCTTCCCCTACGATGCCTTTGAGGAAGGCGTTGCCAACGCCAAGGATAATTTGCTTTGGGAGGGCGCGGGCCACAGCTCCGTGATCTACACCAACGACCCGTCCCGGGCCGAGTACTGCGGCGAGGAGCTTCCGGTATCCCGGCTGGTGGTGAATCAGCCCGGCGGGGCGGCCTCCGGCGGCAACTTCATCAACGGTCTGCCGCCCACAATGAGCTTAGGCTGCGGCAGTTGGGGCAACAACTCTATCAGTGAAAACCTGACCTACCGGCATATGATGAATACCACCAAGGTCGCCTACTATCACGACCCCACCATTCCCGCCCCGGAAACAGTCTGGGCGGAATAAGCGGGAGCGTCGAACTATGGATACGTCGGAACTGAAGAATCAAATTGCCATTGTGGGGGTGGGCTACACTCCCCAGGGCAAGCTGCCCGGCCGGACGGCGGTGAGCTTCCACACCGAGGCCATCCGCAATGCCCTGGCGGACGCCGGGGTGGAAAAGGAGCAGGTGGACGCTATGTTCCTGTACCGGCACTTCGATCCTCTGGCGGGGGACTATGACACCACCGCCTTTACCGTGGCGGAGCAGTTGGGCATCCGGCCCAGCGTCGTCGGGCAGGAGAAATACTGCACCCGGGACTGGCTGTTCAACAGCATCGGCCTGCTGGCCTCCGGGCTGTGCCGGTATGTGGTGATCTCCTACGGCGACAACGCCCGCAGCGGCCGCCGGAGCTTCGTCAAGGAGTTGTCCGGCGGCAAGGCCACGGACGATCTGGCGGCCTTCGGCGACCTGAGTACCATGGCAAAATACGCCATGCAGGCCCGGCGGGCCATGGACGTGTTCGGCACCGGCCCTGAGGTGTGGAAGGAAATTGCCATCGCCCAGAGACAGTGGGCCTGCCTGAATCCCATCGCGTCCATGTACGGCAAGCCTCTGGACGATGCGGGCTATTACGCCTCCGCCCTGGTGGCGGAACCCCTGCGGCTGCTGGACGCCACGCCCAGCAGCGATGGCGGCCGGGCCATCGTCATGACCACAGTGGACCGGGCCAAGGCTCTGGGGCGCCCCTTCGCGGTGCTGCGGGGCTTCGGCAGCGCCAATCAGCCGGTGTCGCCCTTCCGCCTGCGGGTGGAGGACACGGACAGCGCCGCAAAACTGGCCAGCACCCAGGCTTTCCGAATGGCGGGCATCACCTGCAAGGACGTGGACGCCTGTGAGCTGTACGACTGTTTTACCTACACCGTGGAGGCGACGCTCCGGGACTACGGATTCCTGGAGGGGAGCAGTCCCGGGGAGTTTATCACCCGTACCCGGATCGGTCCCGGCGGAGAACTGCCGGTGAATACCTCCGGTGGAATGTTGTCGGAAGGCTATTTCATGGGCCTGACGCCGGTAGCCGAGGCCGTGATGCAGCTCACCGGCCGGTGCGGCCAGCGGCAACTGGGCGTGCTGCCCGGAACCAGGGCACCGTCGGTCATCGTGTGCAGCGACAATGGCGCGGTGTTCCAAAGCCACGTCACGCTGGTACTGGAAAGGGGTGCGTAGAGCATGGAATTTTTTGAGCCCCGGATCAACGGGGATACCGCGCTGTTTTGGGAGGGCTGCAGGGCCCATGAGCTTCGCTTTTCTCGCTGCAAGGACTGCGGAAAGGTCCGCTGGCCCGGCGCGTACCTGTGCCCCAGTTGTCTGAGCAGCGAGGCGGAAACGGCGGTGCTGCCGCCGGAGGGAACGCTGTATTCCTATGTGATCATGGACAAACCCTTCCATCCGTCCGTGCAGGACAAGGTGCCGTATGTGGTGGCGGCGGTGGATCTGGCTGAGAATGTCCGAATTCTGGCGAATATTCTGGAGTATGACCCGGAGACGCTGCGCTGCGGCGCGCCGGTATCCATCGCGTTTGCGGATTCCGAGAACTACAGCCGTCCCATCGCCAGGCTGAAAGGAGCAGCGAAATGAAGCTAGTCGTGATCGGCGGCAACGCCGCCGGAATGAGCGCCGCCTCCCGGCTGAAGCGGAGAGCTCCGGAGTGGGAAGTGGTGGTATTGGAGCAGAGCCGGGAGGTGTCCTACGGCGCCTGCGGCCTGCCATACTATGTGGCGGGGCTGAATGACGACATCGATCTGATCCGCATCCGCAAGGCAGCGGACTTTGAAAAGAGCGGCATCGACATTCGGCTGGAGTGCCGGGCCGAGCGGGTGGACGCGGGCGAAAAGACCGTGATCTACCGGGACGCTTCCGGCGAGGAGCATATGGAACGCTATGACAAGCTGCTCATCGCCACCGGCGCCTCCCCCAAGATCCCGCCGATCCCCGGCATCGGGAAAAAGGGGATTTATCCGCTAAAGACGCCGGAGCAGGCCGAGGCTTTGAAGCAGGCGCTGCGGAAAAAGCCCCGCAATGTCGTCATCGTCGGCGGCGGCTATATCGGCCTGGAGTTGGCGGAGGCGTGTCTGATGCAAAAGGCGGCACACATCCGGGTGGTGGAGGCAATGGACCGGCTGCTGAACGTGTTCGATCCTGAGTTTGGGGAGGCCGTCGGGCAGGAGCTGGAGCGCCACGGCGTGTGTTTGAACACAGGGGAGAAGGTGCTGGCCTTTGAAGGCGGGGACGCCGTCCGGCGTATCGTCACGGACAAGGGGAGCTATGCGGCGGACCTGGTGATCCTCTCTATCGGCGTCAGCCCCAACACCCGTTTTCTTGGCGATCTGGTGGAGAAGCTGCCCAACGGAGCGATCGTCACCGATCCCGCCATGAAGACCTCCGTGCCGGATATCTACGCCGCGGGGGACTGCGCCACCGTCTGGCACAGGCTGCTGGACAGGCCGGCCTATCTCGCCCTGGGCACCAATGCCAACAAGCAGGGCCGTCTGGCGGGGGACAGCATTCTGGGCAAGCCGGTATCCCTCCGCCGCGCCCTGGGCACCTCCATGCTGCGCTGCATGGAGCTGGAGCTGGCCAAGACGGGACTGGGTGAGGCGGATTGCATCGCCAACCACATCCCCTATAAGACCACGACGGTCCAGGCCCGCTCCCACGCCCGCTATTATCCGGACCCCAAGCTGCTGACGATCAAGCTGTGCTACAGCCCGGAGGACCATGTGCTCCTTGGCGCGCAGATCATGGGGCAGAAGGAAGCCGCCTGGCGGATCGACGCGCTGGCCTGCGCCGTGGATCGGGGCATGACCACGCAGGAGCTGGGCTTCCTGGACCTGGGATACGCGCCTCCCTTCGCTTCCGTCTGGGACGCGGTCGCCATTGCGGCCAACGCCTCCAAATAAGGCGAAAGTCCTTGCCTTCGACAGGATGAGACTTTTCAAACAAAGGTGGTTTGTTTTATGCGAATGAAAGAAGAAAGGCTTCTGATCGCGGATTACGGTAGGAAGATGAGCGCCATGGGCCTGAGCCAAGGCACGGCGGGCAACATCAGCGTCTATGACGCTGCCGCCGGCCTGATGGCGATCACCCCGTCGGGCGTGAACTACTTCGATATCCAGCCGGAGGACATTGTCATCCAGGACCTGGATGGCAATGTGGTGGAGGGCGCCAGAAAGCCCTCCAGCGAGGCCGGTCTTCACGCAGGCTTTTACAAGGCATACAGCGGTATCGGCTGCGGCGCGGTGGTACATACCCACTCCAACTACGCCACGACTCTGGCGTGCATGGGGGAACCCATCCGCGCGGTGCACTACTCCATTTCCGGCGCGGGCACCTGCGAGGTGCCGCTGTGCGGCTACGAGACCTTCGGGACGCCGGAGCTGGCGGAGAAGGCGGTGGCTGCCTGTAAAGGCAGCCGGGCGGTACTGCTGGCGAACCATGGTCTGGTCGCTTTTGGCGTCAATTTGGAAAAGGCGTTCAGCCTGGCAGTAAGTCTGGAAAACATAGCGCGGATCCAGTGGCAATGCCTCTGCACCGGCCGGATGAACGTACTGACCAAGGAGCAGATGGACAAGGTATTGCTCCGGCTCCAGACCTACGGGCAGAAGCCCGCCGCCGACGGCAGTCAAAACGCCTATTAAAGAGTATCGGCCGGAAGATCGGAACCGGCGGCGCACGCTGTTTGGGGTCGTCGTAGGGATTGATAGAAACAAGTAAGTTTTATTAACAGCCTTCCCGTGGGACAGCCGCAAAAAGGCCACGTTAGGATCGGATGTTCAGAAAGATGGAACAGCCCGGATCGCCTGCGCCAAAGTATCCAGAAAACGGGGATATAAGCCGTGGGACTATACCTATGACCCGGTAAACGACGCCTATATCTGCCCCCGAGGGGAAAGCTTGCGGCATACGACCACGGACAGAGATGGGAACGCACATACAGAAGTACCCCTGCCAAGTGCAGGAACTGTCCGTGCAGGGCAAAATGCGGCGCCAATGAGAAGGGACAAAAGGCGTTAACTACACATATCTGGCAGGAATACCTGGATATTGTGGAGCAACTGCGAAAGACGCAGCGAGGGAAAGCGATCTACGCGATGCGAAAGGAGAAACACGCGATGCGATATACACATCACAGAGGCTTGGCCGCAGTCACGAGATGGGTCAGGCTCAAATATGCTGCCATGAATCTGAAAAAGCTGGCAAATTGGAGTTGGAACAACGCCTCTTTTTCTAGAATCCTGCTCTCGCTGACGGACACGAACTGATTTCAACCCACGCACCCCTCTCGGGGTGCGACGCAGGTTAAGATGTCCCCGGTATCGTCCTGGTCATTTCAACCCACGCACCCCTTGCGGGGTGCGACCCGGTCTCCTTGGGCTGGTAGCCGGTCAAGTCCACATTTCAACCCGTGCACCCCTTGCGGGGTGCGACCATTGAGAATGAGGTTGTGGAGCAGACCCGGCTATTTCAACCCACGCACCCCTTGCGGAGTGCGGCGGACCATCAAAATGACGGGTCTGGTCACGTTCGAATTTCAATCCGCGCACCCCTCACGGGGTGCGGCTAGTACCAGGAGGGGGAAACGCTCTGGAGGGTATTTCAACCCACGCACCCCTCGCGGGGTGCGGCGCAACGGATGTGGATGGCGATCATCACCGCCGTATTTCAATCCACGCACCCCTCGCAGGGTGCGGCCAGCGAGAGCAGGACAAGGAGATCGCCGCCATCCGATTTCAACCCGCGCA
Source organism: uncultured Oscillospiraceae bacterium (assembly GCA_947625965.1). Lineage (GTDB taxonomy): Bacteria > Bacillota > Clostridia > Oscillospirales > Oscillospiraceae > Faecousia. Next base: position 3,240 of record CANQQO010000011.1, on the reverse strand, counting down.
CCCCTTGCGGGGTGCGACTGGCCTCTTGGAGCAGTTTGTAGCTGACATAGAAATTTCAACCCACGCACCCCTTGCGGGGTGCGGCACCAAACCAGCACTGGTACGGCTCTTCTGAACTATTTCAACCCGCGTGCCCCTCACGGGGCGCGGCAGGACATTCTTGGCGGCACCTACGGCACGATGAAATTTCAACCCGCGCACCCCTTGCGGAGTGCGGCCACTAATATCGTCCGGCAGAGAATGGAGGACCAGATTTCAATCCACGCACCCCTCACGGGGTGCGGCCTGGTCATCCAGGGTAAGGCTCCAGAATCGGCCTGATTTCAACCCACGCACCCCTTGCGGGGTGCGGCATCATCAATAGAGCTGGCGCCCGGACAGGGGGAGATCGTCCTCCTCCGGCAGCCTGGTCATCCCATCCGCGTGCAGGTGACGCCGGCGGGCAGGGCCGCCTCGTCCACAGAAACGGTGTAGTCCTGATAGCACCGGGGGCTGATCACGCCCTCCTTCCGGGCAACGGTGACGGTGTCGAACAGCTTCCAGGCCGGAGCGCAGCCCAGCTCGGAGTCGTGCTTGAAAATGATGAGCTGCCGCACAGCCATTTTTCCCCGGGCAGCGGAGTGGTCGTGCTCGAACATATTGAGGATTGCCTGCCACAGCAGCTCCAGATCCTTTTCGGAAAATCCCGTGACCTTCCGGGCCAGGTTGGCGGACACATACCCCTCGCAGCGGTACAGCGCATAGGGAACGATGTATTTCCGGCCCATTTCGGTGCCCTTCTTTTCCGCGTCGGCCTCGGTGGTGATGGCCACCCGGGTGATGGTGATCTCCTGGGGCACGATGGGGTCAATGCTTCTCGCAAAACCCAGCTGCACCGGGCCGCGGATCTGGCCGCAATTCAGATTGTTTTTCATAAAGGTGGTCATCACGGCGCCGAAGGTACGGATGTCGAAGAAATTCTGGCACATGAAGTCCCGAACCTTCCCATCCAGGTCGGCATCCTTCTTTTTCGCGTCCTTGACGGCCTTTTCATCGATATTCCAGTGGGCGAAAGCCTCCGCGTCAGAGCGGTTCAGGGGGACGCCGTCCTTGATGTAGATGCGGTAGCCCGTCTCGTCCTCTTTCACAGTCTCCACATAGTTGCGGACCTTCCGCTTCAGGCACACGTCGGTGGCCAGGCCGTAGCCGGTCTCGGGATCAACCCGGGGCATATTGCCCGCGTCGGGATCGCCGTTGGGGTTGCCGTTTTCGACATCGAACAGGATCACAAATTCATAGCGGTTTTTAATGGGATCAGACATTTTCGGTTCCTCCTTTATCTTTCTTCTCATAGAATTTTTGTACCTGATGGTAATAGCCCAGTTGGAAGGTCCCCTGGTCGGCCAGGCTCATCCGGGCGGGCAGGGTTTCATGGATGCGGCCCTCCAGATCGCCGATGAGCCTCTCGAAGTAGACCCGCAGCCCGCCTTCCAGCTTCTGCAGATGGCTCTGGGACAGCTTGGTCAGCAGGGGAAAGATCGTGGCGGGGGTGGCGGCAGCGCTGTTGAAATACTTGTCCTTGATGGTGGCGTTGAGGTTGGGATTTGCCGCCGTCTGGACCCGCTCCAGCACGGCAAACAGCCGCCCCAGCACATAGGGCAGATGGCTGCTCTGGTCGTTGAGTTCCATATGTAAGACCTCCTCTGGAACCTTAAATTCTTGTTTTTTCAGGAAAAATGCCTTCAAAATGGCCGCTCGGCCATAGGTGACGTTTTGCTCTGCTCGGATTCGCAGCATGGTCTGCTCCAGCAGAGAGGCGGGGTAGGGCCCGTTGGTCAGCACCGCACGCATAACTGCCCCTGCCATAGGCGGGGACGGCTTTTTGTCCCGGCTGTTGGGATTGACGGTCTCGCCCAGCAGCTTCCAGATGGGCAACGCCCCATTGGTCACATAGGCGGGCCGCACAATGTTCAGGCGGTCATAGTGGGCCTGCACGTTGGCGAGCATTTGGCCGAAGGTGCTTTGCAAGAAGAACCGCACGCTGAGTCGCCCGGCGTTGGGGGCAAGTCCCAGCACATAAAACCGGTTCTCCGGATGGAGGGGGATACCGCTTACATCTACCGGATCTCCCCGGGACAGGGCCAGGACCGCATTCTGTAGGTCCGTGTCGGTAACGGTCTCCGACGGCGTGCCACACAGAGCCCAATTAAACAGATCCTGGCACACAGGCTCCGCGTCCTCCGCCCAGTAGGTCACGGCGGTGTCCCCGACGTATTGGAGGTGCCGCCGGTCGGCGATCAGCCGGTTCAGCGCCGCGCCGTATTTGAAGGCGGCTTCCTCGGAGACCGGGGAGTTGAGGCCCTGGCCGGTGCTGTCGGCTTGCTCATGGCCGTAGGACTCGAAAGCGGGGGCGTTGAAGGAGACCAGGGAGGCCCCGCTGGGCTGGGCGTCCCGGACCCCCTTGATGGCGGGGTGGAGCCGGGCAATGGGGGCTTGCAGCCCGGTGACCAGGCAGCGTCCGGCGCCGGTCCCGGCGGAGCTGGCGGTCCGGGCAGCGTCCCATGCCGCCCGGACGGCGGGATCGTCCTGGACGTACTGCCCGCCCAGGGAGAAGATCAGGTTTGCGTCCTTCAAGATCTCCTCCAGATAGGGCGCCAGCACCGGGTGCTCCGCCGCCTGCTCCGGCTGCCAGCTATCAAAATAAGCGCACACCGCTCGGGCGGCGGGGCTGTCTACCGCGCCCAGAAGCCGCAGATGCAGTTCTTTGGAGGCCTCAAAACACTGCTTGGACCGCTGAGGCTTCCCTTTTCCATCAATCCCCAGAAAATAAGCGCTGCTTTCGCACAGGAAATTGGCCGCCACGCCGGAGGTCTTCTTCACCTGCTCCGGCACCTGCAGCAACTGGGGGATCTCCTTTTTTCCGCCCTCCGGCAGATATTTTAGGGGAATAACGCCCTGCAGGGTCCCGCCCTCGTCCAGGTCCAGGGCGAAAGACACCTTGGCCAAACTCCATCCGGGCTGGGTGACCTCCCCCCGGCGGGCCAGGGCGTCATAGTAGGCGCAAAGCGCTTGCAAGATCATCGCAGCACCTCCTTCCCCTCGATCTCCAGGACGCCGTTTTCCAGCCGGGCCATAAAGAACATGGGCTGGATGTCCCTGGGATTGGAATAATCCATGTCGTAGAGCATCAGTCCCAGGGAGCGGCTCTCCGGAATGGCGGGCACCGGCCCGCCGGGCCAAGCCCGGAACTGGAGAGCCGCT